>CAZGSV010000007.1:0-68783 GCA_964528605.1 uncultured Armatimonadia bacterium | reverse complement strand
TCCCAGGTGGCCTGGGCGTTGTCCAAGGCGGCTTGCGCTTGGGGGTTGTCAGTGAGCGCTAGAACCCGCGACGGGCCAAACAATGCCAGGAGCAAGGTACACGAGAGCAGCACGCATGTGGGCCTCACCCGTCCGAAACGCCCCATCTCGGATCGCCTCCGCTACCCCACGTATCATAATTCCGCTGTCCCGTCAAGCCCCTTTTCTCGGGAATCTGCGCCCGGTGGCTCCGAAGGTGGTGCGGGAGAGGGCGGAACGCCGCGCGGTGGCGGAACAGATTCTCGAGGTGCAGCGCCTGCTGCGCGGGCGCGGCTAGTACCAGCCGTACTCGTAGCCGGTTTGGTACATGGCCACGACGTTCTCGGGCGGGCCGACGGCCTGGATGTTGTGGCAGGGGGCGAGGATGTAGCCCCCGCCTGCGCCCAGGATGCGGATGTTGTCAATGACCTCCTGCCGCACTTCCTCGACGGTGCCGAAGGGGAGGGTGTACTGGTTGTCCACGCCGCCGTGGAAGGCGAGTCTGTCGCCGAAATCGCGCTTGAGGCCCTCGCGCTCCATCCCGGCGCAGCGCCACTGCACGGGATTCAGCACGTCCATGCCTAGCGCGATCATCTCCGGAATCCACGGCCGCACCGCCCCATCGCTGTGGTGGAAGACGTAAGCGCCGGCCTGGTGAGCGAGGTCAATGATGCGCTTCATTCCCGGCACCAAGAACTCACGGATGTGATCCAGGGACATGAGCAGGCTTTCCTGAGTGCCCAGGTCCTCGGCCACGTAGGAGATCATCACCTTGCCCGGAATCTGCTCGTAGATGCGGAGCGTGTTCTGGTAGGCAAACTCGAAGAGTTTGCCGAGGCAGTAGTGCGCGATGTCGGGGTTGAGCGCGAGGTCCATCAGCCCCTGCTCCTGCCCGCGGAGGTAGCAGTAGATCATGAAAGGCTCGGAGCCGCCGCCCTGAATGGGGTAATCCTCCTTGCCGCGGACGTCGTCGGCGATGTGGGAGTAGTCCCACCAGTCGTTCTTGGGCCAGGTGTAGTTGCGCTCGATCTCTTCGACGGAGTTGTACTGGGCCAGCGGATTGTAGACGCATTCGTTGTAGACGCCGGTGGAGTACTGCACGTTGCGGAAGCGGCAGCCCCACACGTCCTCGCCGGGCGGCGGCTGGGGACCGAGGTAGCGGCCGCCCACGCCCACGGGGCTCTCGATGTGAAGCCGGCGGCGCATTTCCCAATGGTCGCCCACGCCGAGGTGGCGCATGAGTTTCTCGGTGGCCTCGCCGGTGGCCCAGTAGTCCATGGGGACTCGGTCGGGCTTCTGGTGTGTGATAACTGCGAGCCAGCGCTCGCGCGGGGTCATGGTCTCTTTGGGCATTGGGCTCAGTCCTTTGACGGCGTACGCGCGCCGCGCCTATGGGGTGAGGAAGTCCTCGTAGTAGACGGAGGCCGCAACGAAAGTCACCTTCTCGGCGTCGATCTTGCCCGCGAACGCCGCGAGGGGGCCATTGACGACCCCAAGGCTCAGGAGAGTCACTGCCGTAAGGTACACTGGGTGCGCCACCTTCTCGGATGCCCCGCCGGCGAAGCATAGGAGGGCCACCCGCCGTTGGCAAGGCGGATTACCCCCCCCGGCTCCCGCCGCGGCGCGACAGGTCAGCGGCTCTGTCGGCCGGACTGGCGGGCCTTGATGAAGCGCTCGATGGAGCGGTCGTAGGTGCGCTCTACCTCGCGCGGGAAGAAGCAGCCGGGCAACTCGCCGCTTCTCAGGTGATAGCGGACGCACTCGCAGCAGATGCCCTTTCTGGGGCACGGCGAGTAGGTGCAGGTGCACTTGGTGACATTGGCTTCGACTTTGCACTCGCTCATCGGCCTACCTCCGCGGATGTGATTTCACGTCTCAGGGCAGCCGGGCGCAAGCGCCCTACCCCTCCTTGACCTGGAGGAAGCGCTTGTGACCCAGCACAGCCGGCCCCGCCAAGGTCACTCTATACAGGCCCGGCTTGGCATTCGGCGGAACCGCCAGCGCGCACGAGCCGGGAATGGTCACCACCTGCTGCACGCCTAGACCCGGCGCGAGGAGCGCGGCGGACGCTCGCGTCGTTTTCTCCCCGTCAGCGAGAGCGCGCAGTTGGAGGGGCACCATTGCGCCGGGCGCCGCGGGCGCTAACTCACCGAAGGAAACCAGAGGCTTGCAGCCCGGTTCTCTGAGGATGATCAGGAACCAGCGGCAGTCAAGGGAGAGGAGGAGATCGTCGCCGGAACGGGCCAATGAAACCGGGCACTGCGCCAGCGTCTCCACGTTGAAGCCCACTGCTGACTCCACCACTGCGCCCAGGCCCTGGACGCGGATCTCAACAGGCCCGGCATTGGGATCGAGGCCTAGGGGGGGCTGGGCGTCCAAGCCTCTAGGAAGCCGGAACGGTTCATCCGAGTCCACCCAGGCGCCCACCAGTGCCCAGTGATCGCGGCCGCGGAACAGCCTGCAGATCACTGGCTTCTCTGAGGCCCTGGGGTCCTCCTCGACCTCGCCCCACACCACGGTCTCATCAACGGGGAAGCGGGCGCAGCGCCAGTTGGCCTCCAGGGGGCCCGTGCCCCCGATGAAGCCGCTGAGCGAGCCCCAGACGGGGCCGACGCTGCCGAAGAGGAGCGGGCGATAGTTCGGGAGCGCCAGCCGCATCGGTGGAATCTCGCGCGGGCACTCGCTGTTGAGCGCTCCGTTAAGGTATTGCGCCGCGAAGTCGAACGGCGCCTCGGTGGTGATGACCGCGTTGGGGTTCGCCTGGCGCACGGCCCGGCTCACCTTGGCGAGCAGTTGCCGCAGGCCGTCGTTGTAGACGAAGGGATGGGGGTGATTGTGGGCCGGGTTGTAGCAGGGAAGGAAGTAGAAGCCGAGGGAGTCGAGGCGCACGCCGTCCGCGCCCGTTTCGCGCACCAACCGGCCGCAGGCGTTGGCGAGGTAGTCCTGCCATTCCTCGCAGGCGGGGCAGAGGTGGTGATAACCCTGATTGGTGTACTCACCGCCGACGGTGCCGTTCTTGTGCATCACGGACCAGCGCTGGGCACGGCCGTCCTTGGCCAACTCGCTCAGTTCGTGGACGACGTAGCCCTGCACGTAGAAGGTGAAGTGACAGCCGAGGGCGTGCACGCCGGCGATGCCCTCCCTGAGCGCCTGCCATCCGCCGAGGTCCTCTCTTGGGATGTTCTCGCCCACGGTCGGCACGTAGGTCGGCGGCTCCACCCCAGGCGGCGAGGCCGGGAACTGGCAGCCACGATCGTGGAAGGCCCACTCATAATGATCAATGGGCTCCTTGAGATAAGCATCGGGGAGTTCGCGGAAACTGTCCATCTGCGTTGCGCTCGGCATGGAGGCGCCCCCCCGCTTGCCGACCCAGCCGCCGGTGTAGCCGTCGGAGCGGCGCAGCCAGTCGGGCGGCTCGATCGGCTTGAAGGCATCCGCGAACCAGGCGCGGTACTCGAGTGCGGTGCGGCGCCAGTCGCCGCGGTAGATGAGGACGGCGAGGGGCGGCAGCGCCAGGCTTTCCCCGGGCCTCAAGGTTTGCTCGGGGAAGGTGCTGATGCGAACGGTCGGCGTGTCCACGCGCAGGCGCTTGTTCCTCACCTCGGGGTCCTTGACGATGAGGCCGAGCGCGGCCCCGCAATCGGGGTCGAAGATGCAGTGCCACTGCATGGACCACTCGCCGCCGTTCCCGTACACGCCACCGGGGTGCCCTCGAGAGGGGCCGATGTGGCCGACCTGATTGAGGACGGTCGCGCGGTTCTTCGGACGGCTCTCTCCCGGACACACGAAATCGAAGTAGGGGAAGTCCGCCATCACCTGGGCCGGCGCGTCCCCGATGTTGGCCACCTCTAGGTTCCATTCCGAGGCGCCATCGTGGTGGAGCGCTACCGTTAAGCGCATTTCCCAGTGGTCTTGCGCGTCTCGATAGGCCATCCGCAGGCCCACACCGTTGGGAGGGTCCTCGAAGGTCGCGGACACCAGCCTGCAGGAGAACGGGTCGAGCGCAGCGCGCGCGAGGTCAGCGGGATCGTCCTGCATCTCGAAGCGCCTGATGAAGTCGGTGTAGACGCGGAACGGGTTGCCGGCGCCCTGCACATGTTTCAGGTACTCGTCCTGAACGAGGTTGTTCCGCAGGCTGATGAGCCGCCCCGTCTTGCGCTCAAAGAGTATGCGCGCCTCCGGACTCTCCAGCCCAAGTCCCTCTGGGGTGTCAATGTGGGTCAGTGGCATCGTTGTGTTATCCTCCGGATCGGCCCGCCGTACGGCGGGCTCTGCGTTGGCGTGTTCCGGCCGTGTCTGGAAAGCTGGCTATGTCTCCTCCACCTTGAGGAAGCGCTTGTGACCCAGGACGCCGGGGCCGTCAAGTGTCAGCAGGTACAGACCCGGCTTAGCGCGTGCGGGCACGGGCAGGTCGAAGGAGCCAGGCACCCGGACCGTCTCTTGGACATCCAGGCCAGGCGCATGGACTGTCGCGGACGCGTCGGGGGCGCCTTCGGCTGGCGCCACAAGGCGCAGGTCCAACGTCAACGTCGCGCCAGGGGCAACGGCAGGCGGGTCGCCGAAGGAGACCAGCGGCCGGCAGCCTTTGCGCCGGAGGACAACCACGAACCAGCGCCAGTCCAATGAGAGCAATAGGTCATCCCCCGAGCGCTCGACAGCGACGGGGCGCACGCTCCCCGTCTCAAGGTCAAAACCCACCGCCGACTCGACCAGCGGCGCGAGCCCACGCACGCGGACCTGCACGGGCCCCGCGTTGGGGTCCAGCCCAAGCGTGGGCTGGCCGTCGAGTCCCCTGGGCAGCAGCCAGGGCTCGTCAGAATCCACCCAAGCGCCCACCAGAGCCCAGTGGTCCTCGCTCCGGAAGAGGCGGCAGATCACGCGACTCTCAGGGGCCTCTGGGTCCTCCTCGACTTCGCCCCAGATGAAGGTCTCTTCGATCGGGAAGCGCACGCAACGCCAGTTGACGTCGCCCCCCCCTGCGTAGCCGCTGAGCGACTCCCACACCGGCCCCAACGCCCCGTACACGTAGCAGCGGTAGTTAGGCAGCGCCATGCGCATCGGCGGCGCCTGCCGCGAGCAGACGCTGGTCAGGGCGCCATTCATATAGCGGGCGTAGAAGTCCACGGCGCCCTCGGTGGTGAGGACCGCGTTCGGGTTCGCCTCGCGCACGGCCTTGCTGACCTTGGCGAGCAGTCGGCGCACGCCATCGTTGTAGACGAAGGGATGAGGGTGGTTGTGGGCAGGGTTGTAGCAGGGAAGGAAGTAGAAGCCGAGGGAGTCGAGGCGCACGCCGTCGGCGCCCGTCTCGCGGAGGAGGCGAGCACAGACGCTCGCGAGATGGTCCTGCCACTCCTCGCAGGCGGGACACATGTGGAAGAAGCCCTCGCGGGTGTAGTTGCCGCTGATGGTCCCATTCTTGTGCATCACTGACCAGCGCTGGGCGCGGCCGTCCTGGGCCAACTCGCTGGTCTCGTGGACGATGTAGCCCTCGACGTAGAAGGTGAAGTGAAACCCGAGAGCGTGCACCGCCGCCACGCCCTCGCGCAGCGCCTCCGCGCCGCCCAAGTCCTCGCGCAGAATGTTGTCTCCCGTGGTGTGAATGTAGTGGAGCGGCGTGACACCCGGCGGGGAGACGGGGAACTGGCAGCCGCGGTCGTGGAACGCGTACTCCTGGTTATCAATGGGTGAGTCCAGGTAGGCGTTGGGCAGGTCGCGGAAACTGTCCATCTGGGTGGAGCCGCCCATCGCCGCGCCGCCGCGCTTGCCGAACCACCGGCCGGCCCAGCCGTCGCAGCGGCGCAGCCACTCCGCCGGCGCCACCGGTTGCATCGCCACCGCAAACCAGGCGCGGTAGGCGCGCGCGGTGGCGCGCCAGTCGCCCCGGTAAACGAGCAACTGCACCGGCGGCAGCGCGAGCCCGTCCCCAGGCTTGACTTCTTGCTCGGGGAAGGTGCTGATGCGGAGGGAAGGCGAGTCGGCGCGCAGCTGCTTGTTGCGCACCTCGGAGTCCTTCACGATGAGCCCCAGTGCCCCCCCCGAGTCCGGGTCGTAGACGCAGTGCCACTGCATGGACCACTCCCCGCCGTTGCCGTGGATGCCGCCGGGGTGATGGTACGAGGGCGCGATGTAGCCCGCCTGTTCAAGTACGGTGGCGAGGTTCTTCCGTCGCGAGGCGCCCAGACAAACCCGGTCGAGGTAGGGGAACTCAACGATGACCTGGCCCGCCTCTGTGCCTACATTGGTGACCTGTAGATTCCATTCGGACGAGCCACCCGCGGCCAACGCCACCTCAAGCCGAAGCTCCCACTTCTCGGCCCGGTCCCTGTAGATCAGCACCACCGCCTGCCCACCCTGGCGCTGCTCGCAAGCCGCAGAAACCAGGCGGCAGCAGAACGGATCCAGCGCGGTCCGGGCAATGTCCGCGGGGTCGTCGGCCAACTCGAAGGGCCGAACGAAGTCGGTGTAAACGCGGAAGGGGTTGCCGGCCTCCTGGAACTCCTTCAGGTACTCATCCTGGACGATGTTGTTGCGCAGGCTGACCAGCCGCCCGGTGGCTCGGTCGAAGGCTATGCGGGCCTCCTCGCTTTCCAGCCCTATCAGTTCCGCGGTGTCAACGCGCTTGATCTGCATCTCTCGTTCATCCCTCTGTTCCACAATAGGCTGGCCATAGCCCGGCTGGTCGGCCCAGCGGAGGCCGGTGAGCGCGCCCCCCAACGCTGCCGCCGAAAGGCCTAGGAAGCGGCGGCGGGTGATGGCGTCGCGCTTGCCGATGTTTCTCGGTTTCCTACGCATGACACAGATTCTGCTTTCGGCAGGTTTGGCGGAGACTAGCACAGGCTAGGAGCCAAGTCACGACGGCGCGCATCCGCCCTGGGCAGGTGGCTGCGTGGTGCTTGACGGGCACGCCCGTTTTGGGCAAAGTCCTACTGACGCGGCCACGGGCACGAAGCGTGGCCGCCGATGTGTATCTGGAGGTCACGATGAACCCGAGCCCGCGCGAAAGAGAACTTATGCCGATTGCGACCGTGCAGGCGCTGCGCGCCCATCCCGTGATTGAGGACTGGCTGGTGCTGGGCCCGTGGGTTGTTGAGACCGGCGCCTCGTTCGAGAAGGAGCACTTCTTCGAGCGCGAGAAGATACTCGCGATTGACTATCTCGAGAGCACTGGCGGGGAGAGGGCGGTCAAACCCCTCGAGGGCGCGGAGCAGCCTAATCCGTTCCTGGGTCCTGACCGTCTGCGCTGGCAGCGGCGCACAGGCAATCATTTCGGTTTCACGGGCCCGAGCGGCCCGCTGCTCTACCGGACCGTGCAGCGCAACGCCGTCTGGTACGCGGCCACCTACGTCGAGGCCGAGGAAGACACCCCCGTATTTGTTGATTTCTATCACTCGGGCGCGCAACTGTTGCTCAATGGCGAGTCGGTGTTGGCGCAGCCCTATGGGCTCACCAAGGGGTTGTGGGTGCGGCAGGTGAATCTGCCGCTTCTGCTCCGCAAGGGCGTGAACCTGCTCATGGTCAAGGTGCGCCCGGGCTTCATCGCGGATGGCATTGACTTCCAGTTTGGCGCCTTCCGAGTGGTTCCTGCCTTGGTCGGGGTCGCGGAGGTCTATGTTTCGCCGCCGCAAAAGCAGGACGGGTTCTTCGGGCCCGTCTCGGCCCCAAGCGAGGCTTTCGCCGTGCGCGTCGGCAACTGGGGTCGCGCGCCGGCGAAGGCCAAAGTGAGCCTGGGGGCGGAGGCGAGTCAGGTGGAGGACCTGCAGCCGGGGCAGGCCCAGTTGATACGAGTCGGCGCTCCTCCCTGCGGCCCGCGCGAGGGCCAAGGCGTAGTTAGGGTGGAGGTGGGTGCGCAGAGCGCGCAGGCGAGTTTCGCCTATCAGGGCGAGGCGCCGCCCGACGCTCCAGCCGTCGGCTACGTGTACACCGACTTCCACTTCGACACTACGTATCACGAAGAGCAGCGGGTGTATGCCATGGGCGCGCTCGACATCTGCCGGCGCTATTGCGAGCAGTTGCGGGCGGACCCGTACTTCAAGGCCACCATCTCCGAGGTGGACTACCTCAAGCCCTACTTCGACATGTTCCCCGCGGATCGGGAGACGCTGCGGCAGGCGTTCTCTTCCGGGCGCGCGGAATCGGACGTGCTTTACAACCAGCCGCAGGAAGTCAACGCCTCCGGCGAAGGCTTCGTGCGCAACCTGGTCTACGGGCAACTCTTCCACGGCGACGTGCTCGGCAGGAAGTGCTACGTCTACACTCCCGGCGACGTCTTCGGCCACCCGGCGCAGTTGTCCCAGTTGACCTCGAAGGGCGGATGTATCGCCTGTGCCTGGGACAAGCACATACTCGGCTTCCCGCCGCTCTTCCGCTACGCCTCGCCCGACGGCACCGTGCTCATTCACCGCCGAGGGAGCGTGCACCGGTACGAGGCGCGCGCGATGGGGCTGTCTTGCTTCCTGGCGGGAGCGGACAAGACGGCGCCCACGGAATGGCTGTGGTCGCTCGAGCCGCAACTGCGGCTGGCGGTGCCCAGCGACTTCCATCGCGCGGTCGAGGAGGAGAGCAAGAAACCGGAGGTGCACTTGCCGCTGACCTCCCGCGACATGTCCCTCTATCACGCCGGCACCGCGCTCAGCCGCATCGAACTGAAGATAGGGAACCGGCTGGCCGAGAACCTGCTCATCAGCGCGGAGAAGTTTTCGGTGCTCGCCGGGCTGCTGGGCGCGAAATACCCCGAGTTGGCGGTGGACAAAGGCTGGCGCCAACTCCTCTGCGGCCAGCACCACGACTCCCTCACCGGCACGCACAACGAGATTTCCTTCGCGGACTTGATGACCGGTTACCGCGAGGCCGCGGAACTAGGCGCCGGCGCGCTGCGCGACGCGATGCGCTATATCAGCCGCGCCGCCAAGGCGAACGCCAAGGCCGGAGAGATTCCTCTGCGTGTGTTCAACCCCCATGCCTGGGATCGCAGGGACCTCTGCCGCACTTGGGTTGAGGTGCCCGAAGGCTGGGCCCAGTTCGGCGTGCGCGACCGCGAGGGCAGGGCGGTGGCCTGCCAGATTCTGAGCCAGGAGGGCAAGCGGAAGGAGATCGCCTTCCTAGCTCAGGTGCCCTCGCTCGGTTACACGACCTACTACCTGACGCCTAACCCGGAGAAGCCCGCGCGCCCGGGCGAGCAGGCGCCCGGCAACGTGGTAGAGAACGAGTTCTTCCGCCTCGAGGCCGACCCCCAGCGCGGCGGCGGCCTGGTATCCCTCTTCGACAAGCGGCAGAAGCGCGAACTGCTGGACACCAGCAAGGGAATGGTCGGGAACGAGATCTCGATCCATCGCGAGGTGGCGAACCGCGCCGAGACGCAGCACGAGATGTACACCACCGGGCAGGGCCTCTACGCCCGCGACTACCCGGCTCGCGTCAGCGTGGAGAGAGGCGAGGTGCTCACACGCCTCGTAGTGGAGAACGAGTTGGGCGACATCTGCCCGACGCGGCAAGAGGCCGTGCTCGTCAACGGGCTCGAGCGCATTGACTGCCGCGTCTACATCGTGGATTACCAGGGCGAAGACGACCTGTTTGCGGTCACTTTGCCGACGGCTTTGCAGGGCGCCGTGCCCACCTTCGATGATCGCTTTGCCGCCATCGTTCGGCGGCAGAGCAAGCGGCTGCTGGACTTCCGTACCCACCAGACCTTCATGTTCAGCGGCTGCGCGGTCTACCCGACGGAGCGGTGGATGGACTTCGGCCCGACGGTGAAGGTTGACTTCGGGCAGGGGCGTGCGTTCTGCATCGGGATGACGGCCTTGGTCGCGCCCGAGAACGAGCGCCTGCGCCCCGTGGCCGAGCAACTGCTACTGGCGCTCACCAAGAAGGGCGTGCCCGTGACCCCGTGGAGCGACAGCAAGAATCCGGCCATCGGCAGCCTGCTCGAGGACCTCAATGATGACTTGCTCTACACGGACACGCGCGTCGCGCTGACCACCGAGGACATCCCCAACGCCTATGCCACGCGCGTGCTGGAGGCGGCGGGGGGGGCAGGCCCGCCGTACGGCGCGGCAGGCGCGGCCTTCAAGCGGCAAGTCAGCCAGGAAGGCACCGCGATCCTCTTCGCCATTGACGACGACAACGACGAGCGCAAGCCGATGAAGGTGGTAGTGCTCGGCGCGCGTGACGTCGCGGGCATGCAGGCCCTGGTGTCGGAGATCGAGGCACAACTGGCGACGGGCGAGACACTGGACGCCTCTTGCGCGCTGAGGGCCGCGGATCCCGGCGCCGTTGACGACTACGGCGTGACGCTAGTCAACACCGGCAACATCGCGTGCAGCGTGGAGAGGGGCGGCGTGCCCACGATGCTGCTCTTCCACACCGCGCGCTGGTACGGCGCCACCGGGAACATCGAAGGCCGCAACTACGTTCCCGAGCAGCGCACGCACGCCTACGCCTACTCGCTGTACCCGCACGCGGGCTCGTGGCGCGAGGCCGAGTCCTACCGCGTGGCCTTTGAGGTCAACGATCCTCTGATGGCGGTTCCCGCGGAGGAGGCGGGCGAGGCAGTGCCGGAGGAGTTCTCGCTGCTGCGCGTCGAAGGCGGCCCCGTGGCCGTGACCGCAGTCAAAGGGCTCGGCAATCCGCTCGCCGGCCTGCGTGCGGAGCGCAAGGAATTGCCCGAGCGCGGGATCGCGGTGCGCTTCTACGAGCCATGCGGACGGCGCGTCTCCGGGGCCCTGTCGCTTCCGGTCAAGGTGCGCGAGGCCTTCAAGACCGATCTCTTGGAGGAGCGCGGCTCAACGCTTCCCATCAGCGGCAACAGCGTGCCATTCGAAGCGGGCCCGTTCTCCGTGGAGACCATTGGCCTCTTGACCGAGGGCTTGGCAGCCGGGCGGCCCACGCCGTTGGGCGCGCAGGCCGAGGCGGCGCAGCCGGTGTTCGTGCGCTCGTGGGAGCACGACGCCGGCACGATGCCGTTGGGCTACGAAGCGGTGGTGGCTTCGATTGGGCGCGACATCGAGACGCTGAATGGCGGCGCGCTCCGCCTGAAGGTCAACGTGGTCAACGACTCTCTCGACGCGGAGGCCGAGGGCGACCTGCGGCTCGTGCTGCCGGAAGGCTGGCACTGCGACCAGGCGCTGCTGCACTACCGGCTGTCGGCCCTGGGGCATCAAGTGTTCCCCGTCACCGTCCGCCCGCTTGCGCCCGACGCGGTGGGCCAGATCAAACTGCGCTTCGGTCACGGCGAGCAGGAGTTCCAAGACATCCTGGAAGTGGGCAAGGCGGTGGAGCCTGACTTCACTCTGAAGATCGAGGGCGGAGCAATCGTCGCCACGCTCGGCAATCCTTCCTCCGAGTCGCTCGAGGCGGAGTTGGCGATCGCTTCCCCCGTCGAGACTTGGCCCGAGGCGGACATGTGGGGCGTAGCGCTGCTGGAGATCTCGCCGCGGACGGTCGGCGTTTCGCTGGCGCCGGGCGAACGGCGCCAGGTGGTCTTCGACATCAGCCGCCGTTCGCTGCCCGTGCTGGCCTCGTGGTGGGCCGTGGGCAAGTTGATGACCAACGGCCGCCTCTACCTGCGCATGGTCGAGGAGCGCGGTCGTCCCCACGTCTGGCGCTCCGGCATGATGTGGGAGGACATCCGCGCCGGCCGAACGAGAAAGAAGTCCTAGCGGAGGGCCGGTGTCGCTCCCTGCGCGGTCTGCTCCGCCGGCCGCGCGCACGGAGGCTGTATCCGGGCACTTGCCCGAGGCGAAGCGCAAGGCGTAGCGTTATCTAAGAACGCCCCGGAAGACCACACCGGCTAGAGGTGATAAGGATGAGAGTGCGCTGGGTTCTGCTTGTGCTTTGCCTGATTGTGGGGTGTGGATGCGCTTGCGCGTGGGGCGCGGAGGAGAAGAAGTCACTTAGGGCAACGGCGGTCTCCTCGGCCCCGGTGATTGACGGCGACCTGTCCGACTCCGTGTGGCGCTCCGCGGGTGTGTCAGGCGGCTTTCGGAATGAGGACACGGGGGCGGCACCCTCGCAGCCGACCCTGGTGTACGCTTTGAGCGACGCCGACCACTTGTATCTGGGCTTCCGGTGTGCCGAGCCCAACCCGGAGAAGATGCACGCCGGCGCAACCACTGACAACGCCTCGGTCTGGGAAGATGATTGCCTGGAGATGAACTTCGACCCCACGGGCGGCAGCGAGCAAATCCATCAGTTGCTGGTCAACTCCATCGGCACCAAGGAGTTCCGCTTGCGCGGGGCCAGCCATCTCGAGGTCAAGGACATACGGGCCGGGGCGCGCGTGACAGCAGACCAGTGGACCCTCGAGATAGCCCTGCCCTTCGCCGCGGTCGGCATTTCGCGCTCGCCGCAAGTGGAGATGCACTGGCGCGTCAACTTCGAGCGCCTCCGCACCGTGGAGGGCAAGGACGAGGACCTCGACTGGCAATACACGGCCGGGGATTGGGCCAACCCGAACGTCTACGGTCAGGTGGTCATTCCGGGCGCCCCGCTGACCTTGGAGGCTTTCGGGCATCCCCCCCTGGCCGCCGGCCTGCCGAGCGGGGGCTTTGCGAGTCTGTCAAACCACTCCAGCGAACCTCTGGACCTCGAGGTGGCGGTCACGGACGTTACCGTTGGCGCGCAACTGGCCTGCGATCGGGTGACGCTGAGCCCGAGACAGACCGCGCGCGTGCCGGTTGACTTCTCTTTCCGCACTGGCGGTGAGCGCCGCTACAGATGGCTTGTGCGCGACCTGGCTACGGGCGCGCTCCTTTACTCCTACGAAAGGGTGGTTCAGGTGGAGAAGACCATCCGCGCCTACGTCTACTACCACAGCCGCCAACTTCTGGTTGAGGCCGACACCGGCGTCTTGGGCGAACTGCCGCCGGACGCGACAGTGCAGTTCGACCTGATACGTGCGGGCACCCAGTCACCCGTGCTGACGGTCCACGGCAGGCAGTCACCCGACGAGCCCGTCGCTGTAGCCACCTTCAAGTGCGAGGGGCTCGAAGGCGGAGATTACGAGGTCCGCGCCCAAGCGAGGGACCGATCCGGCAAGTCCGTCGGGTCGGCGCTTAGCGAGTCCGTGACCTGGCCCAAGGAACTCTCCTGGCCTGGCGCGCCCAAGGGCCTCAAGGTGCTCAACAACCTGGTGACGGAGCTCCTCAACGTCCAGCCCGGCTCGGCCGCGTCACAGGACCTGGCCTTCTACAACCCGCGCGACGGTTGGGTCTACCTCGCCTCCACCGCGAACGTGGGCTCCGGCGGCGAAATTCGCATCTCCGTGGACGGACACCCAGCGCAGGCTCCCACCCTTGTCCAATCTGAGACCTCTCCTGGCGTGGCTGAGACCATGCGCTACCTGAAGAAGGGCGACCACGTGCTGCGCCTCTTATGCACGCAGCCCTACAGCCTGCAGCGTTTGGTCGTGCGCGCCGTGCCCGAACTGATCTTCTGCCACTACCAGTACAACCCGCACGTGGCCCCTTACGGGCCGTACGACTGGGACTTCCTGTCCCGCTACGTGCTGCCGCACGCCAACACGATCGTGGGCGGCGGCGGCGAGGAGCAGGTTAAGAACGCGCGCGAGTGGAGGGAGAAAGGCGGCAGGTTCATCATCGAGTGCTACCTGAAGGGCCTGGAAGGCGACAAGGTCACCGCCGACGAGGTTTACGATTTCTGGCTGGAGCGCGTGCTGCTCCCTGACCATGCCTTCGATGGGGCCATCGTGGATGAGTACTTCGGAGGCGAGTCGGAGAACTACCCCGCCTGGCAGGAGGCGATGCTGCGCCTTTACCAGCATCCGCGGCTTCAGAACTTCAACTACTATCCCTACTGCGGTTCGATGTACGAAGGGCGCCGCAGCACGGAGTTCATCCGCAAGGTCATGGACCTGGGCAGTCGCTTCGCCTGGGAGCGTTACCTGAGGGAAGAGCCGACGGAATCAAAGGCGAGGAAGTCCCTGCAAAGCACGCTGACCGACGAGACGGTGCAATGGGAAAAGGCGCTCCCGGGCGCCGTCCGCCACATGATCATGTGCTTCGGCTACTTGTGCGCCCCGCCGGAGAGCCTGAACGTGAATCCGAGGGTGGACTACCGCACCTGGATGGACATGCAGTTCCGCTGGATCGCCAACGACCCCACCTTCTTCGGGCTCTACGGCGTGATGGAGTACACCTCCGGCTACGCGGACGAGGAGTCGGTGCGACTGGCCGCGCGCCTGTACCGGCACTACTTCATCGAGGGCAACACCGAACCGTTCATCAAGGACCCCTACCGCCTCACGCACCTTCGCAATCCGGACTTTGAGGACGGCCTCAATGGTTGGAACGTCGAGCCGGCCGAGAAGGGCAGCATCAGCACCGGCGCCATGGAGGGCTACAGTTACCTAGAGGGCCGTTATCCCCAGACCAAAGAGGGCGACACCTTCCTGGTGATGCGGCGGAGCGCACAGCGACCCAACGTGGTCTCGCAGAGGATAACGGGCTTGGAGCAGGGACGGCTGTACTCGCTCAAGATGTTCACTGGCGACCACAAGGACCTGTCGGCGCAAGAACAGCACGCGGTGTCCATCCAGTTGGATGGCGTCGAACTGATGCCTGAGAAGTGCTTCCAGTACGTCTTCAACAACTGCTATGGCCACTACGTGGGCCAGTACGATGAGAATCGGGCGGCATGGATGAACTTCTACTGGCGCGTCTTTCGCGCGAAGAACGAGGAGGCGGTCGTCCGCATCTCCGACTGGGCGAGCGAGAACGAACCGGGAGCCCCCATCGGCCAGGAGTTGATGTTCAACTTCGTGGAGGTGGAGCCTTACTTCGCGGAGTGACTCAGGGAGCCGCCCGCTTCCTGTCGCCTTGTGCTCGCGCACTCGTGGTTTGTGCTACACCTCTGAGGTGATTGCGGTGAGACAACGCATTTGCCTGGCGACGGCCGCATTGGCGCTGCTGTGCGCCTGCGCGCCCGCACTCTCCTTCGCGGCCCAGCGGACCCTGCGCGCCACGCCCGTCTCTTCGCCTCCCGTGATAGACGGGGACCTGTCCGAGGGCGCGTGGCGGCAGGCAGGGGTCACCTCAGGCTTGACCAATGAGGCGGACGGCAAGGCCGCGCGCAACCAGACGGTCGTCTATGTCCTGAGTGACGTGGAGCACCTCTACCTCGCGTTCCGCTGCGCCGAGCCGGAGCCTTCGCTCATAAAGGCAAAGGTGGACGTGGACAACGCCAACATCTGGGGCGACGACTGCGCGGAGATGAACTTCGACCCCACGGGCGGCATGCAGGACATCTACCAGTTCACCGTCAACTCCATCGGCACCAAGGAACTGGAACTGCGCGGCTATGGCCATCAAGACCTGACCGGCGTCCAAGCCGCCGCGCGCGCGGGGAAGCGAGAGTGGACGGCTGAGTTGGCACTTCCGTTCGCCGGGGTGGGCATCAAGCGGTCGCCGGAGGTGGAGATGCATTGGCGGGTCAACTTCGAGCGCTTGCGCACGATCGGCGGCGAGGAAGATGATTACTGGCAGCACGTGCAAGGCGACTGGGCCGATCCCGCCGGCTATGGCACGCTCGTCATCCCTGGCGGATCGCTGGTGCTCGAGGCGTTGGGGCTGTCGCCATTGCGGGACGGGGTGCTGGGCCAAGGTTCCGTGTCCCTGTGGAACCGCTCGGCGGTACAGCGCCAGGTTGAAGTGGTCGCGGAGGACTTGACCTTTGGGACGGCGCTGTTCCGCCGTTCCGCCTCGCTGCGGCCACGCGGCAAAGGCTCTGTAAGAGCGGCGTTTCCGGTCAGCATCGGCGGAGAGCGTGAACTCCGCTGGACGCTACGGGACGGACGGACGGGCACCCGACTCTACTGTCTGGAGCGGCCGGTGAAGGTCGCCAGGGCCATCGCAGCCTCCGTTCTGTACCACAGCCACGAGTTGCAGGTGGATGTGGACATTTCGGCCTGGGGCGAACTGCCGGCAGGCGCGCGCGTTGAGGCACGCCTGCTCCGCGCCGGAGAGCGATTGCCGGTGTGTTCGGCGCCAGCGAAGATCGTGCCCGCGGACAAGACCGCCGAAACGGTCATCAAGGTGGGCGACCTGCCGCCCGGCGAGTATGTTCTCAACGCGCGCGCCACGACTAGGGGGGGCAAGGGCCTGCAGGGCGAGTTCACGCAGCCCGTCACCTGGCCGGAGGCTCCCTCCTGGGCCGGGGCACCCGCTGGCCTCAAGGTGCTCAACAACTTCGTTACCGAATTGCTCAACGTCGCGCCAACGGCGGAGGGGGAGCAGGGCTTCCGCTTCTTCAATCCGCGCGACGGTTGGGTCTTCATCGCCTCGACGGCCTCAGTTGCGGCCGAGGGCGAGATGCGCGTCTGCCTCGACGGCGGACCCCCTGAGTCCGCGGTCATGGCGCAGTCGGCCGACGGGCCCAGGGTTGGCGAGACCATGCGACTGCTGCCGAGTGGCGAGCACGCCCTGCACCTCTCCTGCCGAGGTCGAGCTCGGGCAGAACGGCTGGTCGTGCGGGCGGTGCCGGAGCTCATCTATTGCGGCTTTGCGGGCAATCCGCAGGTGACGGCGTATGGTCCCTTCGACTGGGCCTTCTTCTCCCGGTACGCGGCGCCCAACTTCAACACCGTCATCGGTGGCATGGGTTACGACCGTGACTATCGGGAAGTGTGGGAGCACCGCGGCGGCAAGCGAATCCTGAACACCGGCGTGCCGGGCTTCTACGGCGAGCCGCTCGTCACCCCCGAGTATGCCGCGGGCGAGTGGCTCAAGCCCTTCTCACCGCCGGACGACACCCTCGGCGGCATCATCGTGGACGAGTTCTACGACGACGCCAATCCGAACTACCCCGCCTGGACGGAGGCGGTTCGCATCCTGCGGAACAGCCCCGCGTTCCAGGGCAAGACCTTTTACCCGTATTGCGGCTCCACCTCAGTCGGCGCGCGCAGCAGCGCGTTCGTGCGCGCCGTGACGCAGGCCGGCTGGCGCTTCGCCTGGGAGCGGTATATGTCCGAGCAGCCCAGCGAGTACCTGGCGCGCCGGTTCCTGCGCTCGTTCTTGACCGAGGAGATGCTCCAGTGGCGCCAGACGGCGCCGGGATCGGAGAACCACCTGATAGTGGTGTTCGGCCACTGGCTCTGCGCCCCCCCTGAGACGCTGAACGTCAACCCCAGCGTGGACTACAGGACCTGGATGGACATGCAGTTCCGCTGGGTGGCGAACGATCCCGCCTTCCGCGGCATCTACGGTGTCGAGGAGTACTCGACCGGCTATGCCGACGAGGAGTCGGTCCGCTGGGCCGCCCGTCTGATTCGCCACTACTGCATCGAGGGCAACACCGAGCCGCTCACGCGTGACCCGTATGTGCTGACGCATCTCCAGAACCCCGACTTTGCGAACGGCCTTGAAGGCTGGAATGTGGAGCCGGCCGAGGAGGGCTCCGTAAGCACGGGCGTCATGACCGCTGAGGGGCCTATGACAGGCTATGGTTTCCTTGAGGGGCGGCTCGCCGACCGGCACGAGGGCGACAAGTTCCTGTTGATGCGCAGGAGCGCCGAGCGCCCGAATGTGGTATGGCAGACCATGCGCGATCTCGAGCCGGGGCGCCTCTACTCGCTCAAGATGTACACCGGCGACTACCGGGACCTCGCGACCGAGCAGCGACATGCCGTCTCCATCCAACTCGAGGGAGTGGAGGTCCTGCCGGAGAAATCGTTCCAGCATGTCTTCCCCAGTTGCTACAGCCACATCTGGGGCGGCTACAGCCGTGAGCACCCGGCGTGGATGAACTTCCACTGGCGCGTCTTCCGGGCCACCGGCGAGCAGGCGGTGATCCGCATCTCCGACTGGGGGAGCGACACGGACCCGGGTGGGCCCATCGGACAAGAGTTGATGTGCAACTTCGTCGAGGTGCAGCCCTACTACTCAGAGTAGCGGTATCAAGGGCAGCCTCGCATTGCGGAGGCAGTGCTTATGCGCAGATTGCTGTGTCTCATTCTTGCCCTTTTGGGGCTTGTGGCGGCGGTCGAGCCGGCGCTGTGTTCGACAGAGCGGAGAGTGATCCGGGCCACTGCCGTTGCCAGCCCGCCGGTCGTGGACGGCGATCTTTCCGACCCCGTCTGGCGGCAAGCCGGCGTCAGCGGCGGCTTCCGCAACGACGCCAACGGCGCGCCGGCGACGCAGCCGAGCCTGGTCTATGCGCTGAGTGACGCGGACCATCTCTACCTCGCCTTTCGCTGCGCCGAGCCCGAGCCCGGACAACTCAAGGCCAACATCGGCCTCAGTAACGCCAGCATCTGGGGCGACGACTGCATCGAGATGAACTTCGACCCTGCCGGCGGAATGGGCGACATCTACCAGTTTACGGTGAACTCCATCGGCACTGTGGAACTGGACACGCGGGAGTATGGGCATCAGAGCCTGCAGGGAGTGCGGGCGGCCGCCCGAGTGGGCGAGCGCGAGTGGACCGCGGAGTTGGTGCTGCCGTTCGCGGCGGTGGGGATTGACCGCTCGCCCGGAGTGGAGATGCACTGGCGGGTGAACTTCGAACGGCTGCGCACCGCCGGCGGCGAGGAGGACGACTACTGGCAGGACACCACGGGAGAGTGGGCGAATCCTGACAACTACGGAACGCTCATCATCCCCGGCCGGCCGCTAGTGGTCGAAGGGGTGGGCCATGCACTGCTGAAGGCGGGGTTCAGGAGTGGCGCCTTTGCCCGGCTCTCCAACCGGTCTGCCACTCCGCGGGACCTCAAGATCGAGGTGACCGACATGACCGGGGGGAGAGAGCTCGCGAGCGCCGAGGTTACTCTCCGCGCGCGGCAAGGCGCTCGCCTGGACTTGGACTTCCCGGTGGAGATGGGCGGCGAGCGCCTGCACCGCTGGGTGATACGCGACCAGGCAACGGGCGCCACGCTCTATTCGCTCCAGCGCCTGTTCAAGACCAAGAAGGCCATCGAGGCCGACCTCTTCTACCACAGCAGGGAGATTGTCGCGGACGTTGACACGACCCCCTGGGGCGAGTTGCCCAGCGGGACGAGGGTTGAAGTCGAACTCGTGGCAAGTCAGGGGCGCAAAGCCCTTGCGCGGGCTACGGCCACGGTAATGCCCAAGGAGAGCCTCGCCAGCGCGGTGCTCAAGGTCGGCGATCTGCCCGCCGGGGATTACGAGGTGCGCGCCGTTGCCAAGGGGCGCGGCGGCGCATCCATTGGCGCCCCGCTGCGGCAGGCGATCAACTGGCCGCAATCGCCCTCGTGGCCCAGCGCCCCTCAGGGCATCAAGGTGCTCAACAACTTCGTCAGCGAACTGCTCAACGTGGAGCCGTCCGCGGCTGCCGAACAGGAGTACCGGTTCTTCAACCCCCGGGAGGGCTGGGTTTTCCTGGCCCTGACTTCCCAGGCTGAGCGCGGGGCTGAGGTCCGGGTAACGCTCGACGACGGCGGGGAGCCGGTGATCGTCAGCCGCAGCGACGGTCCACCGGTCGCTGAGGCCATGCGCCGCCTACCGGAAGGGCCGCATACGCTGCGCCTGAGGCGCGCCGGGCCGTGCCGGCTGGACCGCATCGTCGTGCGCGCGGTGCCGGAACTGCAGTACTTCGCCTTCCCCATCAACACGCCGTATCCCGAGTTCGGGCCTTATGATTGGCAGTTCCTCAGTCGGCACGTGCTCCCGCAGATCAGCACCATCATCGGCGAGCCTGCTGGAGAGGACATGGATCGCTTGCAGGCCTGGCGGAAGAACGGCGGCCGCTGGATCATCCACGGCGGCGTCCCGGGCATGCACGGCCCCGACATCGCGGCCGAGGACGCCGAGGAGCACTGGCTGCAGACCGCGCGCCTGGGCGGCTACCTGGCGGACGGCATTATCATTGACGAGTTCTTCTCCGACTACAATCGCAACTACCCCGGGTGGACGGGCGCCGTGCGCCGGCTGAAGGATAACCCCGCCTTCCGGGGAGTCACCTTCTATCCCTACTGCAACTCGATGTACTTCGGCGAACAGAGCACCGAGTTCATGCGCGCTGTCTTCGAGGGGGACGGCTACGCCGCGTGGATACGCTACCTCGCGGAGCAGCCGACGGAGGCCCAAGCGCGGCGCGAGTTCCGGCACTGGCTCTACGACGAGAACACCGGCTGGGAGAAGGTGCAGCCGGGCGTTACGCAGCGGACGGTCGTGGTCTTGGGATACTTCGACGTGCCGCCGGGGATGATGGACGTGAACCCGGGGGTGGACTACAAGACCGCGATGGACATGCAGTTCCGCTTGGTGGCCAACTCGCCCCAGTTCTGGGGCCTCTATGGCGTGCAGGAATGGAGCGCCGGCTGGGCGGACGAAGAGACCGTGCGCTGGGGGGCCCGCCTCTACCGGCACTACTGCATCGAGGGCAACACGGAACCCTTGACCAAGGACCCGTACCTCCTTACTCATCTGGAGAACCCTGACTTCGCGGACGGCCTGAAGGGCTGGAACGTCGAGGCGGCGGAACCGGACTCCGTGACCGCGGACAGTTGGCCTGGTTCCGCGCCGATGACCGGCTACTCCTGGCTGGAGGGCCGCTTCTCGAGCCACCAAGAGGGCGATACCTTCCTGCTCATGCGCCGCAGCGCGCGCAAGCCGAATGTGGTCCGGCAGACCATCAGGAATCTGGAGCCCGGGCGTCTCTACTCCCTGAGGATGATCACCGGTGACCACCGCGATATGTCGGAGAAGGTGAAGCATGCGGTGTCAGTTGAGGTGGAGGGCGCGGAGACCCTGCCGGACAGGTCCTTCCAAGAGCCGTTCGCCAACGGCGTCTCACCGCCGTGGGGAGGCTACAGTTCCCAGCGCCCCGCCTGGATGAACTTCCACTGGCGCGTCTTGCGCGCGACCGGCGCGGAAGCCACGCTGCGCATCTCCGACTGGGTCAGCGACACTGACCCCGGCGGGCCCATCGGACAGGAACTGATGTTCAACTTCGTGGAGGTGCAGCCGTACTTCCCGGAGTAGGCCGCGCGACCAGCCCTTATAGGAACTTGCGCGAGAGCTCTGCGTAGTCGTCCGACTCGCAGGCGACGGTGCACTCGTCCACTCTCTGGGCCCAGGCCCTCGCCCTGCAAAAGCCCTCGGCCATCTCCGCCTTGCTGTAGGTGCAGGTCACCCGGAAAGGCGGCCCGGGCGGCGCGACTGGAGCCATCTCGGGCAGTCGCTGCATCGCCCGTCCCGCCGCCCGACCGATGATGTCCTGCGCGATGCGCGGCGGCTTGCAGACGGCGGTCGTGGCGTTGAGGCCGGTCTTCACCACGGCGGTCTCGATCGCCGGCGCCAGCCGCTTCGCCTCGGCGCAGGCCTGGTCGTCGCCGGTCACGAGAATGGCAGGCGAGTTGAAGTCGCCCGCGGTGTAGATGTACCAGCCGATCTCGCCAATGGGGTGGTCATTGAGCCGCACCTCGACCACGGACTCGTGCGACCAACTGTGGGCCAGGTTGCCGCTAGGCGTTCCGGCCATCGAGTGATGGGCGAAGTACGCCACGCCATCCCAGCCGGCATCCAAACCGTAGGGGTACTGGATGGGGCGTCCGATGAGCACGTCCGCGTCCTCGCTGATGAGTTCCAACTCGAGGCCGCCGTCGCCGTGCCCGTCGAGGACGAGTATCTCCGTCGCACCTCCCCACCGCAGCCCGCGGAGCAACGCGTCCAACTCGTTAGTCGCCAGCCGGAGAGAACGCTGATAGTACGGTTGGCCGCGGCCGGTGTCCGTGTCCCAGCTGACTACCCCGCTCACGCCCTCCAGATCGCACAACACGCATATCCGCTTTCCTGCTTCGCTCATCGCGGCCTCCTTGCAGCCGTGTCCTCAGGTTGCCTCGGTCTTGCGCACTATCTCGCGCACCTTGGCTAGTATGACCTCGTCCACGCACTCGGCGACGGGCGCGGGATAGACGCCCCACATGTAGCCCTCGGGCTCGTAGCCGCCCTCGCTCAGCATCTGAGCCGTCGGGATGTAAACCTCCGCGGCGTTGCAGTAGGCCATCAGAGCCGTCTCCGCGGGCGCGAGGGCCTCCTTGACCATCGCGCCCAACTTACTGACCACCTCGTGCCCCAGCCCAACCACCAGATGCTCCGAGTCCAGCCGCAGCACCTGAATGGGCAGCGGAAGGTAAGCCGGCACGCACTCCCCGCGTCCGAGAAACGCCAGTAGGCGGTCCGCCCAAAGGCGGCGGTAGGAATACGCCTCGGGGTCCTGACTCAGCCGCTCGAGTTCTTGGGGCGCGGGGGGAGGCTGCAACGGAATGCCGGCGAAGGAGAGGGTGGCGGCGAAACGAGGGTTCTCGATCTCGCGCAGGTGCCCTCTGAGCACCGAGACGACGTCCTGCGCCAGCTGCGCGCCCATCTTCTCCACGTCCTCGTGGGTACCCGCGCGGAAGCGGCCGTTCTCGTCAATGGCCGGCGGCCGGATGTCCGCTCCTGCGCCTTGCCCAAACATTGTCAGCACGCGCTGCCCCAGCGCCTGGTTGAGGTGACGCCTGGCCGCGCCCGGGTAGTCCGCTGATAGAGCATAGCGGTGCTCGCCGCCGTAGCGCGTGGTCGCATGGCAGCCGTGGACGAACAAGAGCGCGCGCAGGTCATCCGCGGACGGCCCGACCGCGACCACCGCTAGGTCGCGGTCGTAGAAGCCTTCAGGGCTGGGCATGAACTGCGCCTTGCCGTCCACGACCAAGCGCCGACTGATGCCCACGCCGGATTGGCCCTTGCCGAAGAACAGTTTCGCGGGCCGGAGGCTCCGGAGCGCCTGCCCCACCGCGCCCGCCACCGCTTCGAGGAACCAGGTTCGATACTCCGCGAGGCGGCCGCGGCACGCGTAGAGATCGCGGGGGGGATGGTTGTGGGTGTCCACTTCGAGCGCGGGCGCGCTGTGCGAGTGGGAGCAGTTGAGCAGCAGGTGATGAGGAGGCAGTCCGCACCTCTCCTCGACCGCCGCCGCGATCCTCTCTCGATCGCGCCACACTATGCCGGTCACGTCGAGGGTGACGACCTCAAGCCGCGCGCCGGCCTGGTCCTCGAGCGCGAGCACCTGCGCCATCGCCGGGTCGTACACGACTTGGTAGCCATGGTCGCGCCCGGGGTCTCCGCCTAGCGCCGTGCCCAGGGGGGGCGTGATGTCAATCTCGCTCCAGCCTGCTTTCATGGCCGATCCTTTCCCCCACGTGGGGCGCACCTGGTCCTACTCAATGACCGCTATCTCTCGCCAGTCGTCCAGTCGGACTTGCACCCGGTAACCGTCACCGCTGTGCTCAACGCTGACCCCGCTCTGCTTCTCGCGGCCGTGGCTGTCGAAGAGGTGGATCACCGGCTCGGGCTCGGCCGGGCGCGTGAAGGCGCCAGACACGCACGTTATCGTCCTCTCCTTCCCCTCGACCCAGCCCTCGTGGAGCGCCACCGGCGTGAACGGGAACATGTGGTTCACCGGCCCATACTCTCCGTCCTCCGCCGAGAAGTCGGTGGCGTAGTAATAGTAGAGCAGCCCGTAGCGCAGGTGGGCGCACACGGTTCGCAGGTAGAACTCTGCGCCCTGATGGTTCCACTGGTGGCCCAGGCCGATCGGGCTTCCGAGTTGCCCTTTCGCGCAGCCGGGCTGATCCGGGATGCCCTCAGCCAGCGGGTCATACCCCTGCGTCTCCATGAAGCGGAAGATGGGGAGCGACTGGAGTTCCATCACCGCCGGCATCGAGTTCGCCACCACCACTTTGCCACGCTGGAGCGCGAACTCCACCCATTGCTTGCGCGCGCCCGCGCTCACCCAGCCCAGGTCCGCGCACTTGCGCGCCACCTCGCCGGTCGCCGCATCAATGTCCACCGTGTGACCGTCCCAGTAGTCGTAGGTGTAGCGGTCGGTGGAGCCGTAGGCGAGGCTGAACTGGTCAATGTAGACGCCGTCGAGCCCAACGTCGTCGAGCAAGAAGGCCAGTTGGTCGAGGCCAAGCCGGTAGCGGTGGTTGCCGTCCGCCGGATAGACCATGAGGTTCAGCGCTGGCGGGTCTATGTAGTGGCGCACGTACCAGGTGTCGAGCAGCACGTTGCCCCGCTCGTTGCGCAGGCACGAGTCGCGCCACACGGACTCGTTGACGATGGCGGTGGCCGCCGGGGGCGCTGGGTAGCCGTACTGGCCGGGAACCTTGCCGACGGGGTAAGTAGAACCCGGCCTGCCGAAGGGCAAGTCCTGCGGCAGCGTGTCGCGGAAGAAGGCCAAGGGCACGGGGCTGAGGTTGGTCTCCAGTAGGCCGAGGCACAAAGCGTCGGGTTCGACGGACTTGATGAGGCGGATCGCCGGCTGGAGGAGGGACTTGAACTCATCCCGCGTCATGTTGGCGCGGTCGTAGTACTCAAACCAGGGCGTGAGCGCGAAGAGGCGGATGTTCTTGCGCGCGAGGAGCGCGCGCAGTTTGCCCTCGTCCGCAGGCTGCTGGTACTCGCGCGCGGAGACGAACTCGAAGGGCCCAAGGACGGTGAAGTTGACGTTCCAGTCGCGCCGGACCTGGTTGATGAAGTCGAAGTAGTCCGTGGTGCAGGGGTAGAGGGCGAACTTGAGGCGATAGGTGGCGCCGGGCGCTAGGCCGAAGTTCTCCAGGTAAGCGGCGACCCGGTTGCCCGTCATCTCGCTGCCCATCTGGAGCCTCATAATGTCGTCTTCCGCGACCAGGCCAAGGCCGGTGTTCTGCTGCGCCGCGAAGATGGTGGGGTTTTCGGGTGTTGTGCGCGGCCCCAGCGCGACCTCACGCGTGCCTCCCAGCCGGAAGGACTGAATGCCCGACGGCAGAATGATCTCGTGACGAATGATGACTCCGATGACGCGGTCGGCGGTGTTGGTGAGCGCGTCAGTGACCTCGACCCGGCCGCCGTTTAGCCGGATGGTTCGCCGGAGCCTGAACTGATCGCATTTCGCCGTCAGTCCGAGTTCGCCATCTGCCCGAAGCCTCACGCTCGGCGACCAGCCCTCCGCGCCGCCGGCGCACAACAGGCTGCGAGGCTTTTTGAGGCACGTGTAGGAGGATTCGAGGAAGTAGAGTTCGTTGCCCACGGCCACTTGCCCGCCGCCGCCTGCGGCCACCGTGACCGCACTGGCGCCCTCGCTAAGGCTCGGTCCGCGCACTTGGCTTCTCTCTTTCCACTCGCTGCGCCGCAGTTGCCGTGCCTGCGAGGCTGGAAGGTAACCGGCCTGGAGGAGGCCAACGATGAGGCGGCAATCCGCCGGGGGCCCACCCGGCCAGTAGGCCTTCACGGCCGTGTTGGTCAACTTGAGCGTGTTAGGCGCGTCGGTCCTCAGCAGGTCCGAGACGTCAAGCAGATACCAGCATCCCTGCTCCTGGTTGTCGAGCACGCGAGGGTCGCCGGCGGAGTCGTCCGGAGAGAAGAAGACGAGCAGGCAATCGAAGCCGCTGCGGGAGCGCATGGTCGCCACCTTGGGCTCAGTCGGCCAGGTGGACCTGACCAAGCGGGGCCAGTTGAGCACGCGCCACTGGCCGGCTGGCGTCACTGGCCCTAGCGGCGTGCCGTTGATGGTAAGGGCAAGATACTGGTTCCAGCCGCCCGGCTCGGCGGTGTACAGTCGCGCGGCGAAGCGCAGGCAGAGCACGCCGTCGCGAGCCGCCCCCACCGGAGGCAATTCCACCGATTTGCTCTCCGGCCTCTCTCCGATAGGAATCTCGATCGCCCCCGGCGCGCGCCAGACGACGTTCAAGGGCATCTGCGCCGCCGGCGGCAGGGCGGTGGCGAGCAGACAGAAGCAGAGGGCGGCGAGCATCGGCAGCCTCCTTCTATGCGGCAAGCAAGGCGACCGCTACCGGCGCAACAGTGAGGCCGCCAGGTCGCAGCGGTTGGTCGTGATGCGGTCCACACCCATCCCTGCCAACTCCAACATGCGCGCCTCGTCGTTAACGGTCCAGGCGCACACCGCAAGGCCGCGCAGGTGCGCTTGATAGACGAGCTCCTCTGTGGTCGCACCGTGAGCGACCGAGAGCACCGTCGCGTTAACCTGGAGCGCGCGCAGGACTGCTTCCAGCGCAGACTGCCCCTCCAGAGGCTGCCCCGGCGAAGTGATCCACTCTCCCGCCAACTCGGGCGCCAGGCTGCGCGCGCGCCGCACGACATCGGAGTTGAAGGAGTCTATCGTGCAGCGGAGGCGCATGGTCGGGTGCGCCCGCACGGTGGCCAGGACCTGATCTTCAACGCCGGCCATCTTGATCTCGATGCTCAGGGTGGCGGCGCCGCCTATCACGTCCAGGGCCTCTTGCAGGCTGGGAACCTTCTCCCCTTCAGCGCAGCGCGCTTGCCGCACTTCCTCGAAGAGCATCTCGGGCACGTCGCCCTCACGATCGGTGGTTCGCTTCAGGTTCTCATCGTGTATGCAGACGAGCACGCCGTCCTTAGTGCGCCAGAGGTCGGTCTCGATGAAGTCCGGGCCGAACTCGAGCGCCTGGCTGAAGGCCAGCAGCGTGTTCTCCGGGTAACGTCCCGAAAGGCCCCGGTGGGCTGTTATCAAAGGCTTCTGCCTGCGCATACCAGCAACCTCCGTCTATCCGGGCCCAACGCCGCCTGGGCCCGCGTGTCGGAACCCGCAGCGCTTGCGCCTCGCGCAGAGGGCCGCGAGGACGGGCGCTAAGGTAATCGTTCGCGTGGGGGCGGTCAACAGTCGGGTTGTCATGGCGGCGAACAACGGAAACATCACACTGGACGGCGGGTGGGCGCGGAAGTATAAGGGAGGGCCAATCCAATCAAGGGAGCGTGACATGGGTATGGCGAAGATCGAAAGGACCATCCTCAAGAACCCGTTCCGCGTGGATCACCCCCGGGAGATGACGGAGGTCGAGCAAGAGGTAGAGACCATGGCGGAGGCGGGCACGCCGCAGACGCGCACCGCCTACACGCCGGTGGTCTACGAGTATTGGGCGCCCTTCAACTACCCCAACTTCTGCGTGGAACTCGGCCGCACCGACCCGTACGTAGGTGCGGAGTTCAACACCGACGGTGTGGAGTTGGACGTGCCACCTTACGGCGCCATTACCTTCGTCGAGGACGAGCCCATCGTGGGCGTGGACGTCATCGGCAGCGCGTGCGTGCCGCCCGGCTTCGTGCTCCTGTTCGCGGAGCCGCTGGAGTGGAAGTATCCGCGCAGCGGCGTGAAGATGCGCATAGACGGCCTGTGGGGCAAGCACATTCGGATCGAGCCGTGGCGGAAGGGGATTGACGAGGGTTACCTCGACGCCGGGATGAGTTGCGCCTCCTTCAAGGTGCCGGAGGCCAAGAAGATAACCCTCATGGCCGGCAGTCAGATGATCATGGACCAGTCGGACTTCGTCAACGGGCGCCACGACGCGCACCATTGCGTGCGCATCATTCGCGTGACGGTGAAGCGGCCGGTCTGAGGCAGGGAAGGCGCCAGAAGCAGCACCGCCGCCCGACCACGGTCAGGGAGGATGCGCAAGCGAGGGCGACCACACGGGGCCGCCCGTACAGGACTGCGGGACGGCCAGGCGGCCGTCCCCTACGGAGGCCGAGTGCCCCTACGTCGGCCCGTCGGTGGCGGGGCGGGAGGTCAGGGATGATCCGGGGCGTCACGCTGGCCTGGGAAGAGGAGGGCCAGGGCCCAGCCCAGCGACAGGGTGGCGGTGCAGCCGACCGCGCCGTACCAGAGCCAGGATACGCGCAGGTAGGCGATAGAGAAGGTGGTGGCCGCGCCGAGCAGGCAGGCCAGAATGGCGTGCCAGGCATGCGCGCGACGGCAGGTGAGTCCGAGCAGGAAGAGGCCCGCCAGCGGGCCTGCGAAGTAGCCGTTGATCTTGCCGGCGATCTCCAGAATGGCGCCCAGGCGTCCGAGGGAAAGCGCGGCGGCTGAGACGCCGATGCCCCAGGCTACGGTCGCCAGGCGAATGAGAGAGACGCGGCGCTGCTCCGCTCCGCCCCGGGTGAAGTCCACGATGGTGGAGGTGGCGAGCGCGTTCAGGCCTGCTGAGACACTCGCGAGCGTGGCCCCGAACACGCCCGCCATCACCATACCGCGCAGCCCACTCGGCAGCGCGTGCGCCACGAAGTGTGGCAGCACACGCGACGGTTCGGTCAGAGACGCGCTCAGAGCCGGCTGCAAGGCATAGTAGCCGGCCAGCAGCGTGCCGAGAAGGTACATCGCGCCGCCGAGAGGCAGGCTCAAGGCGGCGTTGCCCAACATCGCCTTGAGCATCGCGGGTCTCGAGGGTGTCGCCAGATACCGCTGCGCCAGAGCCTGGTCGGTGCCGAAGGCGGTGACGGAGTAGACCATGATGTAGACGGTGACGCCCCATATGGTGACCTCTTGGAAAGGCGACAGGCTCAGGTCGGCGAAGCGGGTATGTCCGCCCAGGGCTGCAGCCTGCCAGAGCGCGTGCAGATTGCCGTTGCTCACGTGCGTGACGGCCCCTGCGATCGAGGTGAGGGCCATGAGCATGACGGCGAACTGCGCAATCCCCACCCACACGACGCTGCGCGCGCCGCCCAGGAAGACGTATCCCGTGGTTGCCGCGCCCAAGAGCAGCGTGGCCGCCGGACGCGGCAAGGAGGTGGTTTCCGCGAGCGCGAGCGCCGTGGCGTAGACCGCGGTCGCCGCCCAGCCGCCTCTGAGAAGGAGGAAGATGGCCGCGCCGAAGCGCCGTGCGGATCGGTTGAACCGCCGCTCCAAGTACTCATAGACGGACACGGTGCCGCGGCGCACGATGGCCGGGATTAGGGTCATTGCCACCGCAACGGCGGCAAAGGGGAAGATGACCAGGCCGAACGCGAGGCCCAGGTCCTTCTGGAAGGTCCAAGCGGGAGAACCGAGCAGGCTAATGGCGGACAGGTCCGCGGTGAAGATGGTGATGGCCGCCATCCACCAACGCACGTTGCGCCCGGCGAGGGCGTATTCCTCCACGGAGACGCTTTTGGAGCGGGCGGCGGTGCCCAGGACCGCGAGCAGCCCGATGTAGGCCAGAATGATGGCGAGGTCGAGGTTAGACAACGCGGGCGCCCGAGATTAGGCGATGAGAGTGCGCGTCTCCGCTCGCACCGTGCAGCGGCGAGGCACGGCAGATGGATTCAAGCGCAGCGATGCTCGCTCGCTGCCCCGCTATATCCATTGCCGCTTTCGGAAGTAGGCGACCATGCCGGCGGCAACGGAGGCCATGACGATCAAGAGCAGCGGATAGCCGTAACGCCACCTCAGTTCGGGCATGTAGTCGAAGTTCATGCCGTAGAGGCCGGCCAGGAACGTCAGCGGCATGAAGATGGTAGCGATAATGGTGAGGACCTTCATCACCTCGTTCATGCGGTTGCTGACGCTGGAGAGATAGATGTCGAGCATGCCGGAGAGCATCTCGCGGAATGTCTCTATGGTGTCGACCACCTGCACGACGTGGTCGAAGACGTCCCTGAGGTAGGCGTCGGTGGCTTCCTGAATCAGCGGTGACTCTCTGCGCTCGAGGCTCGCGACCACCTCGCGCAGGGGCCAGATGCACCGGCGGACGAACAGCATCTCCGTCTTCAACTGGTGAATGGCCTCCAGCGTCTCGCGAGTAGGACTGGCGACCACGCTTTCTTGGAGCAGTTCGATCTCCTCTCCCAGCTCCTCGAGCACGCTGTAGTAGCCGTCCACGACGGCGTCAAGCAGCGCATGCATCAGGTAGTCGGCGCCGAACTCCCGCAGGCGGCCTTTGCCGGTCCTGATGCGTTCCCTGATGAGGTCGAAGACATCGCCCTCCGCCTCCTGAAAGCAGAGCAGGAAATCAGCGCCCAGCACCAGGCTGACTTGCTCGGCGACAATCTCGTTCTCGGCCTTGTCCTGGTAGAGCATCTTGAGCACGATGTACACGTAGTCCCCGAAGTCCTCCACCTTGGGGCGCTGATCGGTGTTGAGGATGTCTTCCAGGACCAGCGGGTGCAGGCCGAAGCACTCGCCTAGTTTCCCGAGCAGCGCGACCTCGTGGAGGCCGTCCACGTTGGTCCAGGTGACCCTGCCGGGCTTGCGAAAGAGCAGACACTCGTCGGCGGTCTGTAGGTGCGCCTGCTCGAGGCGCTCGGCGTCGTAGGCCATGACGGTGATCTTGGTGGTGTCGCTCTTCTTCTCGCCGATGTGAATCAGGGCTCCCGGCGGCAGGCCGGCCTTGGCGGACCTCTTCTGCAGCATCCTGGGCATGACCATTCACCCCTTGTCGTCGGGCAAAGCCGGGCGACCGGGCACTGGCCGCGATTGTAGCGCGCGGAGTGGGCAGGTGCGAGGTCGGAGTGGGGCCGGATGGGCGGGTGTCGCCCGGCCGTTGGCCGGGTGATCGAGTGTGTCGCCCCGCCAAAGGCGGGGCACGTACAGGATTGCGGGACGGCCCTCCTTCGGCGGGTAAACCAGGCGGCCGTCCCCTACGGGTCCGGGGAATGGTTACCAGTCGCGGGAGAGAGATTTGACGACGAAGCCCTCGTCTCCCGGATCGGCCTGCCAGGTGTCCGGTACGGTCACGACGCAGACGTCCGCAGGGCCGAGCATCTGGGAGTTAAACACTATCTTGGTGCCGGTTCGGTCCCAGCCGGGCTCGGGGTGGGTGCCGGCGCCATACTTGCGATGGCCCAAGGTGAGGCGGTGCATCTGGGTGGTGAGAGGATCGAACAGCACGAGGTCGCCGTACCAGTTGTCGGCGACTATCCAGCCGCCGCCTTCGAAGCCAGCGGCGTGCCACCAGTTCCAGCGGTCGAGCACATCCTCGCCCGGGGAGCGAAAGGGCACCCAGGCGCCCACGCCTACAATGCGGATCTCGCCGGTGCGCGGGTCAATGACCTTGACGTCGGACTCCTTGTCGCGATAGCCGCCGCAGAAGGTGAGCGTGTCGTTGATCCACCAGCACTCGTGCGTCACCAGTTCGTCCGGCGCTTGGTGGTGGATGCAGCGGGGCTTGCCCCGGCGGACGTCCACGACCCAGAGACGGTCGTTCCTACCGGCGAAACTCAGCAGGTACGGAGACTGGCGCGAGAATTGGACGTGGCCGGCGTGCTCGACCTGACAGACTTCGCGAATCTCCCCGGTGCGAGTGTTGATGACGACGATGGCAGGGCCGGCGGAGGCCGCGAGCAAGGTGCCGTCCGAGTTTTCGTTGAGGGCGGTGCCCAGCCCCATCCCCTGGGGCAAGGTGCAGATCACGCGCTCGGTGGCGGTGACCTTCGAGGGGCCGCGGCTTGGGTCGGGTGAAGGTTCGAGATGAAGGGTGAGTTCGATTACCTGGTCGCCGCGCACGCCGTAGACGCGGTTGCCCTCACGGGCGGCGGTCGCCCCCCCTACCCCTCCCTGTGGGGTCACGAGGCGCACGAGTTCCCCTGTCTGGAAGAGGTAGGCCATCAGTCCGCCATGAGCGCGTTTGGAGTAGAAGAGGACGGCGGAGTTGTCCGACAGGAAGGACCGTTCGTGAAAGTAGAGATTATGGTCCTCGGCGGGATCGGTGGTTATGAAGAGCAACTGGGCGCCGGTCAGAGGGTCCGTGACGAACTTGTGCTCGGGCGGAAAGACGGCCAGAGGATAAGTGGTTTGTGCCAATGCCGCGGCGCCAAGGGCGAGCGAGATGCCCACAAGCAGGATCGCCTGAAGTGCCCTCATATGGCTCACCACTGGCGAGAGAGGGATTGCACGAAGAAGCCTTCGTCGGCGGCATCAGGCTGCCAGGAGTCGGGGATGGTGGCCACGCAGACGTCGGAGGGCCCGAGCATCTGCGAGGAGAATACGATCTTTCTGCCCGTGCGATCCCAGCCGGGCTCGGGGTGCTGCCCCAGGCCGTACTTGCGATGGCCTAGCGTGAGGCGCCGCATCTGGGTGGTGTGGCCGTCGAAGAGGACGAGGTCGCCGTACCAGTTGTCGGCGACGATCCAGGCGCCGCCCTGGTAGCCAGCGGCGTGCCACCAGTTCCAGCGGTTGAGCACGTCGTCGCCGGGATCGCGCCAGGGAACCCAGACTCCCGGTCCCACGATGCGGACCTCGCCCGTCCGAGGGTCAATGACTTTCACGTGAGACTCGCCCTTGCGGTAGCCGCCGCAGAAAGTCAGGGTGTCGTTGATCCACCAGCACTCATGCGCGACCAGTTCGCGCGGCGCCTCCGGATGGATGAGGCGCGGCTCGCCGTCGCGGAGGTCAATGACCCAGAGCCGCTCCTTCATGCCCGCGTAACTGAGGAGATAGGGGCTTTGGCGGCTGAACTGGATGTGGCCGGCGTGCCAGATGCCGCGGAGGAGGCGGACGTCACCGGTGCGAATGTTGACGATGGCTATGCCGCGGTCAGGTTGGGGCTTGTCGTTCAGGTCCACGGGGACGGCGAGGAGCGTGCCGTCGGAGTTTTCGTTGACCTCCATGTGCGGCCCCATGAAGTCGGGCAGCGTGGCGATGACGCGCTCAGTGGCTGTGGCCTTGGAGGGCGCGGCGCTGAGGTCGGGTGACAACTGGACGTCCAGCGTCCACTCGATGACCTTGCGGCCGATGTAGCCGAGAATGCGGCTGCCGTCGCGGGCTGCGGTTGGGCCCATGGGGCGGCCCTCGGGGCCGACGAGGCGCACGAGTTCTCCGGTGGCGAACAGGTAGGCGAACAGGCCGCCGTCGGGACGCCAGGAGTGAAAGATGACTGCCGAGTTGTCGGCGAGGAAGGAGCGCTGATGGAAGTAGAGCGCGCGGTCCTCGGCCGGGTGGGTGGTCACGAAGAGCAACTGGGCGCCCGTGAGAGGGTCGGTGATGGTCTTGTGTTCGGGCGGCAGAACGGTGAGCGGGTAAACGCTGTCGGCCGAGGCGGGCCCGAGGCCCGCGAGGGTGGCGCACAGGGTCAGCAAGGCAACGCGCAATGCCATCGTGTGTACCTCCGTCGAGCGGCAGGCAGTGTACCGTTAGGCGAGCGCCTTGACCAGCGCGGCGCGCGCGCAGGTCGGCGGGCCGTTTGACGCGTGGCGCCCCTTTCGTGCAGACTCAGGCGCCCCGCAAGACTGGAAGTGCGGGATGGACTACAAGAGAGGTGAGCGAGGTGCCGGCCTTTCGCGACAAGGCGGAGCAGTGCGAGGATGACATCTTCGCCTATCACTTGCAGGACGGGCTGCTGATTGGGCAGCGAGTGGACCCGACCGGGAAGGTCCGCTACACGAACGAGAACTCGGGTTACCGCACCGGTTGCTTGCTGTCCTCGCTCGCGCACAAGTGGAGCCTGACGGCGGACTTGAAGGTGCGTCAGCGCGCGCATCAGGTGGCGGCGGCGGTGGGGATGCTGGAGCAGATCACCGGTGTTCCGGGGATGACCACGCGGCAGTACAAGATGATGCAGGGCCCCGGACAGGACGAGGCGGGATGGCTGGAGGACAAGTGGCATCAGGTGGGCCTATACCGCTGGCAGGACAACGTTAGCACGGACGAGATGACCTGGTATCTGACCGGGCTGGGCGACTACGTGGGCTTGTGCGCGGAGGGAGAGCACCGGCGCCGCGCCTCGGGCACGGTACGGCGCGTCGTTGGGCGCATGCTCGATCACGGGATGCGAATCTGCTACGCGGACGGCACCACGACTACCTGGGGTGACTGCTCGCGCTCGACCCCGAAGGAGCCCATCTTCTGCCTGCACGGGCTCGCCTACCTGAAGGCCGGCGAGGCGTTTGGCCTGGAGGAGCGGTTTGCGGACGCCTATGAGGAGTATGTGGCCGACGAAGTGTATCTGGACACGGCGGTGCACTGCTACAAGTTGGGTGCGGCCGCGAGACAGTGGGCCACCTATGACTGGCAACTGGCGGCGCCGGATTTCGAGAGGGTCATCAAGTTCGATAAGGACCCACGTCGGCGCGACACGCTGAAGCAGGGCGTGCTGGAGATGACGGCGGCCCCTGACTGCAACGTGTTTCCTCACTTGTGCGCGGCGATTCTTGGTCTGGGCGGCGCGGACAAGGTGCGCGAGTGGCTGACCAACTTCGACACGCGGGATAACGGCATAGACAAGGGCTGGTATCACTGGGTCTACTGGAAGGCGCGCGCGGCCGGCATCATTACGGAGAACGACTAGGCCCCCCTGGCCCTCGCTGCCTGTGGTCGTAGGGTAAGTGCTTCGCACCGGTTTAGGAGATTGGCGCTTCGCATGTCGCCCCCTGGCGTATGGTGGGCGTGGAGACCCGCTCGGCGCCCGAGACGGGGCATTACCGTGATCGCCCGGCTTGTGGAGGCGGCGCGGTTGAGGCGAGGACGGATTCTGGTGGCGACATCCCTGCTGCTGATAGCGGGCATGTGCCTGTGTTGCGCGCGGTCCGGCGTGGCGACCGGCAACAGTCAGCCGGGCGCCGGCGCGAGCGGGCCCGGCCCCCTGGAGCAGAAGGCGCGGTACTGCGAGGAGCAGGTATTCACCTATCACCTGCAGGACGGCCTGGTGATCTTTCAGCGGGTGGACCCCACGGGGCAGGCGCGTTACACGAACGACAACGCCGGGTATCGCACCGGCTGCCTGCTGTCGGCGCTTGCGCATCGGTGGGCGGTCACGGGCGAGGCAAATGCACGCGAGCGGGCACGACAGGTTACGGGCGCGCTGGAGATGCTGGAGCGAGTAACGGGGGTTCCCGGCCTTACTTCACGGCAGTACAAGCGGATGCAAGGGCCCGGTGACGACGAGAACGATTGGCTCCAGGACTACTGGCACCAGGGCGAGGAGTATCGGTGGCTCGGCAATGTGAGCACGGACGAGATGACGTGGTACCTAACCGGCCTGGGGGACTACGTGATGCTGTGCGCCGAGGGCGAGGATCGCCGTCTTGCCTCTGCCCTGGTACGGCGCGTGTTGGGCCGCATGTTGAAGTACGGAATGCGCATCACAGAGGCTGACGGCACGGTCACTGATTGGGGCGATTGCTCTCTGGAGTCCTCACGGGAGCCGCTTTTCTCTCTGCACGGCCTGCACTACTTGAAGGTTGGCGAGTTGTGCGCCTTTGACGAGCGCTTTGCGGACGCGTACGAGCAGCACGCCAGCGACCAGGATTACCTCTACCGGTCGGTTCACTGTTGCAGGTTGGGCGTGGCGGAGCACACCTGGGCCGACTACGACTGGGAATTGGCGGCGCCGGGATATGAGTTGCTCATCAAGTTCGACAAAGACCCCCAGCGGCGGGCGGCGCTGAAAGAGGGCCTGCTGGAGATGGCGCAGGCGCGGCACACCAACGTCTTCTCGCACCTGTGCACGGCGGTGCTCCGGCTGGGCGGCGATGAGAAGGTGCGCGACTGGCTGGTAGGCTTTGACGCGGAAGGCGCGGACGGCGTGAGCAAGGGCTGGTACGTGTGGGTGTATTGGAAGGCCCGGGCGGCGGGGATCGTGGGCGAGGGCGAGTAGATTCGAGGCGGCCTGGATGACGGGCCCCGGTCAAGTTGAACTGCGGAGAGTGAAGAGGTGATGGACGCAATGACAGTGGCACAGAAGGCGCAAGAGTGTGAGCAGGAGATCTTCCAGTTTCATTTTCAGGATGGGCTGCTGATCTCGCAGAAGGCGGACCCGACGGGCAAGGTGCGCTACACGAACGAGAACGCCGGGTCCTATACGGCCATCGTGATGTCCTCAATGGTCAACAAGTGGACCGCGACGGGCGATCTGGCGGCTCGCCAGCGGGCGCATCAGATCGCGGCCGCGGTTGAGATGCTGGAGCAGGTGGCCGGGGTGCCCGGGATGACATGCCGGCAGTACAAGTTCATGCAAGGGCCAGGGCACGACGAGGCGGGTTGGCTGGAGGACAAGTGGCACCAGTGCCGCTTCTACCGCTGGCAAGACAACCTAAGTACTGACGAGATGACTTACTACCTGCACACCCTTGGGGAGTACATCGCGCTGTGCGCGGAGGGGGAGCATCGGCGGCGGGCAGCCGGGGCGTTGCGGCGGGCGTTGGGACGCATGCTCGACCATGGGATGCGCATCGTGTACGCGGACGGCACGACGACGACCTGGGGTGACTGCTCGCGAGCCACGCCAAAGGAGCCGCTCTTCTGCTTGCACGGCTTGGGATACCTCAAGCGCGGGGAGTTGTACGCGTGCGACGAGCGCTTCGCGGACGCGTACGATGAGTATGTGCGCGATGAGGAGTACTTCTACCAAGCGGTACACTGTCACAGGCTAGGAGTGGAGCGGCGGGCTTGGGCTGCGGCCTATGACTGGGAGTTGGCCGCGCCTGAGTTTGAACTGCTCATCAAGTACGACAGGGACCCGCGCCGGCGCGAGGCACTGAGGGAGGGGCTGTTTGAGATGGCGGCCGCGCCCGACACGACCTTCCACAGCCACCTGTGCACGGCGGTGCTTGGTCTCGGCGGCGAGGACAAGGTGCGCCAGTACCTGCAAGAGTGGACCATCGAGGGCAAGAGCGGCATAGAGAAGGACTGGTTCCTCTGGTGTTACTGGCGCGCGCGGGCGGCCGGCATAATCTCGGCGGAGGAGTGACGAGGCGCGAGGCGGCGCCGGGGACAGGGCCGGCGCTCGCCTGCTGTCACGGCTAGCCGGGCACTCTGTATTCGACGCTGACGTTCTTCCGTCGCGCCTCTGCCTCGACGGCCAGTGGGACGAGCACGCGGACGTCTTTGAAGAAGCAGAGCCCTTGTGGGCCGCCGCGGCAGTAGTAGACGGACAATTCCAGGGTAAGCGTGGCCTTGCCCTCGCTCAGTGAAAGCGGGATAGAGAGCGTGGGCTCTTCAACCTGCGCGGTCGCACGGTCCAGGCCCTGGCCAAAGTCAGCCACGTTAGTGTTGTCGCTGAAGGCGGTTACCTTGGAGGGGGCGCCTGGGGTCAGTGCGTAGCCTTCTGGCAAGACCAGTCTCACCACCAGGCTCGCGGCCCCTGGCGCGACTACCTGTCGTGCAAGCCTTACGACCTCCGCGCGCGGCGCCGGCGACGGCCGCTCGGCCTGCAATGCGCCTAGGCCGGTTAACTCGAGCGTGGTGACCTCTCCAGTAACCAGGTCCGCGACGCGGATGGCGTGGTTGTTGGTGTCGGCGATGTAGAGGAGATCTCCGGCCGCGGAGATGCCTCCCGGCTCGTCGAAGAGCGCTTGGGCGCCGTCGCGATAGCCGGCCTGGTGCGAGCCGAAGACGGTCTCGGCGCGGCGGGTGTTCGGGTCTATGCGCTTGATCTTGTTGTTGTAGGTGTCCGCCACGTAGACCACGCCTCGGTGGCTCACGACACCCAAGGGGTGCTGGAGCCGCGCCTTGTCCCCGACTCCGTCGTGGTCGCCGAACTCGAAGAGGTCGAGGCCGACGATGGTCCCTACCCTTCCGCTGGGGTCAAGGTCGGCGTAGCGGATGGAACTGCTTTCGCTGTCCGCGAAGTAGAGGCGGCGGCCGTCGCTAGTGAGGCCGCTCGGTTGGGCGAGCGCGGCGCTCATCAAAGGACCGTCGAGCCTGCCCTCGGCGCCGCTGCCGGCGTAGGGGCCGATGCCACCGGTTTGCAGGTCGAGGACCCACAACTGATGCACAGCGGCCATGGCGACGTAGAGTTTGCCCTGCACGAGGGTTACGTCCCAGGGCGAACTCAGGTCGGGCTTGGCGCCTATCCTGCCGGAACGCACGAACGAGGCTTGGCGGCCGGTGCCTGCTATGGTCGTGAGTTGGCCGGAGGTGAGGTTGGCCTTGCGGATGGCATGGTTCTCGGTGTCGGCAATGTAGAGGCTCTCGCCGTCGAATGCCATGCCCTGTGGGTGGTTGAGGCGGACCTGGGCGAAGGGACCGTCCGCCAAGCCGACCTCTCCGCTGCCGACGATCTGCGTCACGGCGCTGGTGGCCAGGTCGGCGACGAGTATGCGATTGTGGTTGGAGTCGGCGATGAAGAGGCGGCCGGATGATCCGTCCGCCAGCACCTTGCCGGGAAAGGACAGCACTCCTTCGGGCGCGCGTTCGCGCTCGAGGACCAGGTTCAGCGGCTCTCTGGAGACGAGGCCTTTCCCCTCGAACTCGGAGATGAGGCGCGCAATCCCCTGGTCGAACGCCTCATAGACGCCCTCGCCCGGCCTGGTCTCGACGATCTTGCCGGTGGGGTCAATGAGAACGGCAGTAGGCCAGGCGCGGACGCCGTAGAGGTTCCAGACGACCATGTCGCGATCATTGACGACCGGGTGTCCGATCTCGTAGCGCAGGATGGCCTGGCGAATGTTGTCGGTGTCCTTCTCGCCGGTAAACTTGGCGGAGTGGACGCCGATGACGACGAGCGCGTCCCCGTACTTGGCTTCGAGCCGCTTCAGGTCGGGGATGACGTGCATGCAGTTGATGCAGCAGTAAGTCCAGAAGTCGAGCAGCACCACCTTGCCCCGGAGGGCGGAGAGGGAAAGAGGCCGGTCGGTGTTGAGCCACTCGAGCCCGGCGGGGAAATCGGGTGCGCGCACGGTATCGCCGAATGCGAACACGCCGCTGACCTCCTTGTCATGCCCCAGCCACGGCTTCAGGGACGAGGCCGCCCAGGTGACGAGGCCCACTGCCAGCAGGAGGAGAATCGAGCGCCTGACGTCGTAGCGGCGGGGCATTGCTTATGGACCTCTACTGCTAGTAACGCTGGCAGAGAGGACTAGGTGCCCGGACTACGGGCATATTGAGGTTGGTCGCGCCGCGGCTCAGGCGTTCATGCGCCAGATGGCGAAGTTGAGGCAGGCGGCGAAGGTGACCCAAAGGAGGTAAGGCACGAGGAGTGCGCCGGCGGGAGCACTGACGCGCCAGAAGGTGAGCAGCGTGGCCAGTATGAGCGCCCATAGGGCAACTATCTCGGCGAAGGCGGGGCCGGGCCGGTGTAGGCCGAAGAAGAGGGCGGACCAGCCGACGTTGAAGGCGAGTTGGAGGGCGAAGAGAGCGATGGGCAGTGGGGCGGCCGCCAGGCCCGCACGCCGCCAGACCAGCCAGGCGGCCACTGCCATCATGGCGTAGAGCAGCGTCCAGACGGGGCCGAAGAGCCAGTTAGGGGGCGTCCAGGCCGGTCTCTTGAGGCTCTGGTACCAACTGCCCACAGAGGCGCCGGTGAAGAGCGAGCCGATGGCGGCAGCGCCGAAGCAGACGGCGAGCCACACTACTAGCCCGAGGAATGAGCGAAGCGGAGTCATGCGAGGCCCTCCTTTGCCCGGACTCTCGTCGCCGGGCCGCTGGGAGCAGGCGCGAGCGCGACCATGGTGTCAAGGGTACACTAACCGGGCACAGGCGCAAACCGGAGGGTACGCAGAGCGGGTCGGCGTGAGGTTGCCAATGCGCGGTCCACGTGTGCATACTTCGGCCCGAGAGACGATGGCCGCAGGAAGCGTGGTCATCAGCGCCCACTTCACTGGACAGGGGGGCTAGGAATGCCCAAGTTTCGCGCAGTCAGTCTGAGCCGTCACTTCAACGCCAATGCCAAGCCTGTTGCGAGGAGATGGGACGCTTCGGCGCGCGAGCGCTGGCAGCACTTGCCCCGCGGTTCGCAGCAGTTTTGGGGAATTCCCTTCCGGCTCGGGCCGAAGGACGCCAGCAAAAAAGGGCTGATCGTGCTCGCGGGTGCGGCGAAGGAGGCGGTGATTCCCCTGGGGGGCCAGGCCACGCACGTGTGCGTGCTGCACTTCTGTGACCGCGCGAGATTCCCGGAGGCAGTCGGCGAACGCCTGGCCGAGTACACGCTGCGATACGCGGACGGCACGGAGCACTCGCAGCCGATCCGCCTGCGGTTCGAGATCAACCCGTTCCGAGTGGACTGGGGGTCGTATCCCTACGCGGCGATGGAGGCCCACATGCCGCAGATACCGGAGCCCAAGTTCGCGGCGGAGGCCTGGGGCATGTACCAGACGGGCATCATCGGGGAATGGGTGCCGTGTGCGACTTGGGTGTACGCTTTGGAGAACCCGCGTCCAGAGGCGCCGTTGGCGGCAATCGCACTGAGGGCGAGCGGCAAGATGCCCGTGGCAGTCCTTGGGGTGACGCTGTATGAGGGGCCGGGACACCCGTTGCGGCACGTTCCGCGGCGCGTCTATCGCCTGGTGCTACCGGCCGCGGGGAAAGTGAAGCCCTCGGAACTCAAGGCGACGCTGGACATGGGCTTTGTGACGCGGGCGTATGCAGTGCCGGCGAACATTGGGGAGAAGTGGGTGCAGGACGAGGAGCGCGGCCTGGGCACGCCCCGGGCGCAGGACAAGCCGAGCCGCGACTTCTTGCTGCACGCAACCGGCGCCGAGGGCGCCACGCTGCACGTGAAGGCCGCAAAGAGGTCCTACCAGATTCCTTTCGGCGAGGCGTTCGCGAAGGGGAAGGCGAAGAGCGCGAAGGGAGAGGCGCGACTGGAGTTGCTCCAGCCGCGGACTACGTGGCTGCACGTCACGGTGGTTGACGAGGCGACGGGCAAGCCGACGCCGACTCGCGTGCATTTCTGTGGCTCTCACGGAGAGTACCTGCCGCCCTATGGGCACCACGAGGTAGTGAACGATCGGTGGTTCGAGGACTACGCGGGGGACCTGCAACTGGGCGGCACGAGTTACGCGTATGTGCCCGGGCGGTTCCAGATAGAGTTGCCGGTGGGAGAGGCCTATTGCGAAATCACGAAGGGATTCGAGTACGCGCCGCTGCGGCGCAGGCTGGAGATAAGGCCTGGGCAGCGGGAACTGGAGATTCGGGTGCAGCGCGGGGCGGATTGGCGCCGGCAGGGCTGGGTGACCGCTGACACGCACGTCCACTTCATCAGCCCGCAGACGGCGTGGCTGGAGGGACAGGCGGAGGGGCTGAATCTGATAAACCTGCTCGCGTCGCAGTGGGGCAGGCTATTCACGAACGCGGCTGACATCACGGGAGAGGCATCAGGCTGCTCGCGGGACGACACCATCGTGTGGGTCGGCACGGAGAACCGCCATCATCTGCTGGGCCACATCTCGATGCTGGGGACGCACGGCGATCCGGTGTTCCCCATGTGCGCGGGTGGGCCGTTCGAAGCCTATATCGGCGATCCCGATGTGACCACGCTGACGGAGTGGGCGGAGACGTGTCGCAAGCGGGAGGGCGTGGTGGTGCGACCTCACTTCCCCCACCCCATCTGCGAGGAGCCGGTCTACTTCGTGCTGGGGCAGTTGGACGGGACGGAACTGCGCAACTACGGAGACCCAGACTCGGGCTCGTTGGACGAGTTCTGCTACCGGGAGTGGTATCGCTACCTGAACTGCGGCTACCGGGTGGCCGCCGTAGGCGGGACGGACAAGATGAGCGCCGGGATGCCGGTGGGGGGGGCGCGCACCTACGCGTTGCTCGATCCGAACGATGAGTTCACGTTTGAGAACTGGGGGAAGGCGGTGCGCGCCGGGCGCACCTTCACGACTTCGGGGCCTCTCATAACCCTCAAGGCCGAGGGGCATGACATCGGGGACGAGATCTCGCTGCCCAGCACGGGAGGCACACTGGAGGTCGTCTCCGAGGCTGCGTGCCAGTGGCCGATACACCTGTTGGAACTGGTGGTGAACGGCCAGGTGGTGGCGAAGGCGGCGGACGAGAGAGGCGCGAACAGACTGACACTCAAGGCGAAGGTTCCGGTGAAGAAGAGTTCCTGGATTACGGCGCGGTGCGGCAGCAGGCTGCGGGTGAACCACTGCTGGCCGATTCGGCTGGGCGCGCACACCTCGCCGGTGTACGTGGTGGTGGGCGGCGAGGAGATGTTCAGCCCGGGCGATGCGACCTACATGCTGACGCTGATTGACGGCGGCCTGACCTACCTGGACACGCTCTCGGTTCGCTACCAGGAGGACCGGCACCGCCAGATGAAGGCGATCTTCGACAAGGCACGCCGCGAACTGCAGGGCCGACTGCACGGGCACTCGCACGCGTAGCGGCGCCTCGGGTGCTCGCGGCGCGGGCGGCTACGGGGGGCCGCCCCTACGGGACGCGCTGTCCTTAGGCGAGTCGGGTGGCTTGGTCTCCGCCGGACAGGTGAGGCCGGGTCACTCCTCCTCGGACAAGATGGGGGTGCAGCCGGGCGCGCCGGGCTGATTGCGGAGCCATTCGGGGATGTCGCCGCCGGCGTCGGCGTGGAAGGTGGCGACCGCGCGCTCGACAAGGTCGGGATGCTCGGCCGCGAGGTCGGTGGTGAGGTCGGGGTCGCGGGTGAGGTCGTAGAGCAGCGGCTTGGCGCCCCAGAAGGTGGCGTTGCACCACCAGCGGTCGTCTATCAGAGTGACCTCAGGTCCCCAGGCGACAGTGACATGGTCGCGGCCTGGACGTTCGCCGCGGACCACGGGCCAGAGATCAATGCCCTCCATCTGCGCGGGCACTTGCTCGCCCAGCATCGTCATCAGCGTAGTGGTGAGGTCGAAGTTGTAGCAGAGGGCGTCGCACGTGGCGCCCGTGGCTTCGGCGCCGGGGTGGCGGATCATCATGACGAGGTCGGCGACGGCGCGGGTGAGAGGGTGTCCCTGCTTGCCGGTGAGGTTGTGGTCGCCGAGGTTGTGGCCGTGGTCGGAGATGAGGGCAACCACGGTGTCTTCCAGGCGGCCTGAGGTCGAGAGGGCGTTGAGGAAATGGCCGAGCCAGCGGTCCACGAGGGTACACTCGCCGGCGTAGTTGGCTCTCATGCGCTGTAGTTCGCGAGGACTGTACTCGTCCGCCGCGCCGTAGTTGCTCCAGATGACGTCAGCCACGTCGTCGTCAGGGTCGTACATCTTGCGGTAGTAAACGGGCGGGTCCCAAGGCTCGTGGGGATCGAAGGAATCGAGAACCAGGAAGAAGCGCTCGGCGTCCTGGTTGCGGGCAAGCCAGTCGGCTCCGCCCCGGAACACCTGGGCGGGGAAGTAGTCCTCTTCGCTTCGGCGGCCGGAGACGTTGATAAGGTACTTGCGGTGGCTTTCGCGGCGCCAGGCGACGCGGGCATCGGCGGGCAGATGCCTGTTGATCTCCTCATCCGAGACGGGGGGGCCGGAGCGATAGGGGTCGTGCTCCTGGCCGCGGATCCAGGCCCACTCGTCGAAGCCGCGGTGGAAGTTCTTCGAAGGCTTGAACTGGTGGTAGGTGTCCGTGAAGAAGGCGGTGCGGTAGCCCTGGGCGCGCACGAGTTCGGCCATGGTGTCGAGTTCCTCTTCGACCGGGCCCCAGCCTGGAGAACCTTGGAAGTCGCCCTTGTACTGCGAGTGGCTGTGGAAGGGGTAAACGCGCTTGCCGGTCTGAAGGGCGCGACGGACGGGAAGAGTGGGCAGCGATTCGGGGTAGGCGCGGGTGAAGAGAACGGACTCCGAGGCCAGGGCGTCGAGGTTGGGAGTGTGGATCCATTCGTTGCCGTAGCAGCCGCAATGGTCCTTGCGCCAAGAGTCGACGATGATGAGGACGCAATTCATGAGGCCGGCCTCCTTCGGAGTGGGGCTACCACCAACGGCCTGCTACTCTACCACGCATGCCGTGGCGAAGTCTCCGCTAGCCGCCGTCACCGGCTTCAGTTGCCGCACCTGCGGGTGTCGGATAGAGTGTGCCGCGGTTCAAGGAGGAATACGAGATGCGTGCCATCGTATTGAGCAAGGCGGAGTATCGGGACAAGGTCTTTGCCTGCTGGCTGGGGAAGAACATCGGGGGAACACTGGGCGCGCCGTATGAGGGGCGGAAGTATGTGAACGACCTGGACTTCTACCACCCCGTGCCGAAAGAGGCGGCCGCGAACGACGACCTGGACCTCCAGTTGGTGTGGCTGAAGATGCTTGAGGACAAGGGAGTGCGTCCGAGGCTGCCCGATTTCGCCGAGTACTGGGTCCGATACCTGTCGGCGTATCCGTGGAACGAGTACGGCTTCTGCCGCAGGAACCTTGGGCGCGGGCTCATGCCGCCGATTTCCGGATGCTTTGAGAACTACTTTGTGGACGAGATGGGAGCGCCGATTCGCAGCGAGATCTGGGCGTGCATTGCGCCTGGCGATCCGCAACTGGCCGCAGCGATGGCGTGGAATGACGCCGCGATGGACCACGCGGGCGGCGAGGGGATGTACGGGGAGATGTTCTGGGCGGCGGTGGAGAGCGCGGCGTTCGTGATTGACGACCCAGCAACGCTGATCCGGATAGGGCTGCGGATGATTTCGGTGCCGAGTCACATTTCGCGTGTGATTCGGGAGGCGATGTGGTGTTGGCAGAACGGGCTCTGCTGGGCCGAGGCGCGCGAACGCATCGCAACGCGGTTCGGGCACTTGCAGCCGTGCAACGCGATCCCGAATCACGGTTTCATGATTCTGGGCTGGCTGTATGGGAAGGACTACGGCGACCGCCTGTGCAAGGCGGTGAACTGCGGCTACGACACCGACTGCACGGGCGCGACGCTGGGTTCCGTCCTGGGCATCTGCGGCGGGACGAAGGCGATCCCCAAGAAGTGGGTGGAGCCGATAGGCGAGGCCATCGTGCTGCACAAGTTCACGGGCAAGTTCAACGCGCCCAAGACGATTGGGGAACTGACGAAGCGGACGGTGGCGCTAGGTGAGCGCTGCCTCGCGGACAGGTCCGATACGGTGGCTCTGGGGCAGAGGAGCAAGACACCGCCTGAGGTGTCCTCGCTGCTGTTCCGCAACGAGGGGGCGACGGCGGCGCTGTCGCAGGACGTACACGCGGCGGTGATGGCCGATGGCGACTTAGAGGTGATTCTGCACTACGGCGGGGAGCCGGTCCTATGGCCGGGGATAGCGCGCACGTGGAGCGTTTCCCTGAGGTCGGGAGAAACGTCAGTGGAGGGCACGGCCAAGGTGCAGGCGCCGAAGGGCTGGCAAGTGTCTCCCGTGAAGAAGGAGGGCGCGAGGCACCGGTTTGAGGTGCAGGCACAGAAGGTGCCCGCGCGCAACACGATTGTGGTCTCGGGTCGGGCCTCGGGTCGGTCGTACAAGGCTTCCTTCACGGTGCTCGGCCCCGAGGAGGCTAAGGGTTACCCAGCGGGGGACAACGTGCCTGTTTGCCCGAGGTGCTGGGCTTGGGAGGGCGCGTGCATTTGTGAGGACAGGCAACGGGGGCAAGGGTAGTTGCCTGAGGCCCCGCGCAAGTGCTAAAGAGGATGGACACGCCGGGGGAGTGGCGGTCCGAGGGAGCGTGCAGACTAGCCCCCTGGCGCTGTCACGTGGCGCCGCCTGGCGCTGAGAAAGGAGCGTCGCGGAATGAATGCAAAGAGACTTGCTGGTGATCAGCCGGCAGTAGCCAGCCTCCCGACCATAGGGGTGTTTGCCACGGGCGACCCTCGCGTGGATAAGCCGACGCGCGCCCGCGGCGTCAACATCGTCAAGATGGCGGCGGACATGCTGGCCGATAGGATGAAGTTGCCGGGCGGCAAAGCGGTGAGGGTGGTGTACTCGCCGATTCTCGTGGACGGGGAGAAGCAGGCGGACATGGTGGCCCGGCAGTTTCAGGCCGAGGGCGTGAACCTTCTGGTATGCGTGCCCGACACCTGGGCGTTTCCGCAGTTGGGGCTGATTTCGCTGCTGTCGCAGTTTCCGGCGGACACGCCGATCAACCTGACCTGCGGCAACGCCGGGCCCAAGCCGGGCGTGGTTTTCACGCACGCGGCCAGCGGCGCCATCAGCCAGTACGGGAAACTGGTGCACATCAACGTGGGCACTTGGCCGGACACCGGGATGAAGCCGGTGATGACGGAGGCGACGGCGGAGGCGCTGGTCGACTGGGCCTACGCGGCGGTGACCAAGGTGGGGCTCAAAGGGCGGCGGGTGGTCATCTTCGGCCACGACAGCATGGGCATGGAGACGGCGCTGGCGCACATCATCCCGACCCGCAATGCGTTGGGGATCGAGATCACGCGGCTCGACATGAAACTGCTGGCGGACATGCTGGCGAAGAGGGCCTATGACCAGAGGGAACTGAGGGCGCTGCGCGGGTGGCTCGACAGATTGTGTGGGAAGCGCATTGAGTTGCGGGATGAGGCGGACAGCGAGCGCTGCAATCAGAGCCTGGCGATGTACCTGATCGTGCGCGACTTGCTGGCGGACCTGAACGCCGTCGGTGGCGGCTTCATGAGCCAGTTAGAGTGGGGCTCGGACTTGCGCGGCGTGCCGTCACCGGTAGCCGACGTGATGGAGTCGCTCTTCAACTCCACCTTCGACCACAAGGGCAGGAAGGCGCCGATGCCCTACGCGACAGAGGCCGACGTGCAGGGGTTGCTGACGATGCTGGTGTTCACCTGGCTGACGGCCGGCAACCCGCCGCTGTTCATGGACTTCCGCAAGGTGTGGGAGCCGTGGGAGATTAGCGCGAAGGCGGAGAGCATTGGCATGGGCAAGGTGCAGCCCAACGCGCTCTGGCGGAAGAAGGGCTTGGTTGACGGGGACAACTCCGGCAGCGCGGCTCTGGACTGGGCGGCCAAGCCGGGCGCGAGCGTCGAGGAGATCATGGCCAACGTCAATCTCCCCTTGGCCGACGCATTCTACTTCCCCGGGGGGGGGAACTCGGTGACCTTCGTGTCGCCCGCGGGCATTGACGGCATCGCGGCGCGGATGGCGTATAGTTCGGTCAGCGGCATGTTCTCGCTCGTGTGGGACGAGGCGACGACAGTGTCGCTCCCCAAGAGACTGTCCGATGCAGTCTGCGCGACTTCCAACCCCACCTGGCCGCACACCTTTGTGGTGCCCAAGTACGCGACCATGGGCGAGTACAAGCAGTTCGCGCCCGCCAATCACTTCCACATGATCTGGGACTTGGCGCCTGCGCGGCTCCAGTACTGGATGGACTTGGGGAACGTGCTCTCGGTCGCGCCTTGGCAGGCGCGTCCTGCGTACATTGAGGGCACCGACCGGCCGACGCCGCTGCTCTATCTGCTCAACGGCGGAGAGACGGCGACGAAGATCGCACTGGCGCGTAGGTAGCAGCGCTTAGGCCGTCTGGCTAGAATGTCGGGAGAACGACTTGCCCCGGGCCGAGGCTTCGATCCGGGGCAAGATTATGTACCAGGGGACGCTGGGGAACGCGGGCGTGGCACTAGGCCAGAGGGATCACCTTGCCGGTTGCCATGGACTCGTTCGCGGCGCAGGCGATGGCGGTGGCCTTAAGGCCGTCCTCCTCGTAGGTGGCGAGGATGCCCTTGTTCTTGCCCGCCTTAACGGAGTCAATGAAGGCACGGTCTTCGCGCGCGAAGATGTTCTGTTCGCCGGGGACGACGATCTCTTCGCCGCCGGGGAGTTGGATCTTGACGCTGGCTTCCCAGCCGGTGAAGTCGGCCCTCATGTCGGTGGCCCACAGGGTAAGGAGGACACCGCCGCCCACGGAGGTGCTGCAGGAACTGTAGAGGTTGGCCGCGGCGCCGTTGGCGAACTTGAGTTGGACCATGGAGGCGTCCTCGATGGTGTAGAAGTCGGGACGCTTGCGGCGCCCCTTCACAGCGACGGCGTAAACGCTGACGGCGTCGCCGTAGAGATAGCGGGCAAGGTCAATGGTGTGGGTGGTCTGCTCCAGGAACTGGCCTCCGGACTTGTCCTTTTGCACCCACCAACCCCAGATGCCCTCGTAGTTGGAGGGCCCGCCGCCTATCCAGCCGCCGTGCATGAGCACGGGAGTCTGCTTCGCGAGCAGTTGCTTAACGCGCTGGACGGAATTGCGGTAGCGCGTCATGTAGCCGACCGAGGTGATGAGTTTGTGCTTCTTGATGCCCTCGGCGACTCTGGTGGCGGTCTTCATATCTATGGCGACGGGCTTCTCAATGAAGAACGGGAGTTTGTGGGCGAGGACCAGGTCCTCGGCCGGGCCGTGGGCGAAGGGAGGGAGCATGATATACACGGCGTCAGGCTTGGCCTCGTCGAGCATCTTCTCGGCATCGGTGTAGACCTTGCCGTGGCCGCCGACCTCCTGGCGACGGGCTTCCGCCGTTTGGGCATTGAGGTCGCACCAGCCCGCGAAGACGACGTCAGGGAAGTTCTTGAGGCCGTGTTCGAGGTGGCCGTGGACGATGCCGCCGGAGCCAATGAAACCCAGTTTGACCTTGCTTGGCATTTGCGTTCCTCCTGGTAAGAGATGCGCCGCGGGAGTGGGATACACGATTGCGCGGCGCAATGCAATCAGCGCGGGCTAGGAGAGCCACTCGAGCGCGTCGCGGGCGGCCGCGAGGGGATCGGCCGGAGCCGTGACGGTCACGGCGAAGGGCAGTTCGCCCAGGGCGCTGCGCACGTCCTCTTTCTGCGCCATGCCAGTGCCGAGCGGCAGGTGGCGGTCTAGGCGCGGGACGCCAGGACGCAGATCGGCGTCGTGCGCCTGGAGGTAGCGGAGGCGTGGGCCCAGCGCCTTGGCCGCCTCTGCAGGATTGGACCCGTTAAGGAGTGCATGGCCCACGTTGAGGGCCGCGGCCACATTGGGGCAAGCGACCTCGTCCACGATGCCGGCGAGCGCCTCAGAGGAGGAGAACATGCGGAACGGCGCGCCTTCGAGGAGTATGGTTGTGTCGCCGACGGAGGCGAGTTCTCGGAGGCCGGCCACGAGGAGTGCCCGCGCCTCGTCAGGAGTCTGGTAGTTCTCCGCCAGGCGGCTGGGGGCGACGACGAGAAAGGGAATCCCTTCCTGGCGGGTACGTTCGAGCGTCGCCAGCAGGCGGCGCAGCGTGTCGCGGCGGCGGCGTTCGACGGCGTCCGACAGGCTGCCTGTCAGGTACGGGCGCAATTCGGGGAGCGCGTTCACGCACAAGATGCGGAGGCGTGCGCGATCGGCGGCGGGCTTCCAGGCCGCGAGGTCGGCCATGGCCTGCGGAGAGACTTCGAGGCCGCGGTAACCGAGGCTCGCCAGTTCGTTGAGCGGCCAATCTTCGGCGGAGCCAGTGAGGTACTCGGGGTTGATGGCGGGTGACATCGAGTCGTCTCCTTCCTGAGCCTCGCCGATCCTGACGCCGAGAGCAGCGGCGCCCAAGAGCGCGCCTCCGGCGGAGATGAACTGTCGGCGGCTGATTCTCATGGCCGGGCCTCGAATGCCGGGGCGTCGAGCAGGAGTTCCACGACTGCGACATCGAGGGGCGGAACGAGCACGCGGATGGACTCCTTACCGGGGATTTCCTCGCCCGTCATCCAGTTGCGCGCGGAGGTGAGGCCGGCGCGTTTCGGGCGGACGGTACCCTCCCAGGGTTGAGGGCTGTTGTTGCACAAGGTGACCAGGAGTCGGTCGGTCCGCGAGCTGACGTTGACGAGGAGCTGCACGGGGGGGCCGTCCACAGTAACGAGGTTGAAGGAGCGCAGGTAGGGAAGGAGGATGGCTTTGGCATGCTCGAGCGTCGCGAAGGGAGAGGCCAGCGGTTCGTCAACCTCATTCGCGATCTTGTCAGGCGAGAGCAGGCGCTCGCTGAGGAAGAAGTCGGCAGCAAAGAGGAGCGTGAAGCCGCCGGCTTGGTGCTGGCGGCGCACAACCAGGGGCGAGCCTTGACGCGTGTGGGCGAGCACTTCGGCGTCGGGCTGACAGGTCAGCCTGTGGAAGGTGAAGCGGGGCTCGTTGATGGGCCAGGGATGGTCGGCAATAACGGCGTGGTAGGCTTCCCCTTGGTCGCCTACTGTGACGCCGAAGAGGGCAGCGGCCTCGGGCGAGAGTTGGTTTGCGCACGCGACCACGTGGGCGCCTCTTTGCAGGCACCAGGACAGCTTCTCGAGGAGTTCGCCTTCGATAGCGGTCTCGCCCAACGCGACGATGCACGCGTAGCGGTCGAGGACCTCGCGCGGCGCGTTGGAGAGGATGACATCGAAGGAGTCGCCGCAGGGGGTGGCGGTGAGGAAGCCGCGCTCGTTGTGGAAGAAGCCGGCGTCGGGGTAGTCGGGGTAGAGTTCGCGCAGCAGGAGGTCAATCTGGTGGTCGCCCTTCTGGTAGGGCATGTTGCCCCACACGAGGTAGGTGTCGCCGGTGTAGAGGTGGCGCGGCGGCGCCCAGCCGGCGTAGAAGTCCCAGAGCAGGGCTACAGGGGTGTGCTGCACGCCGCGATCCGGATGATCGGCGCACCATTGAGCGCCCCTCATATGCTCGCGGCCGATGTCGGTGAGGTCCGGGACCTGCTTGGTGAGGCCGTTGACGGTGCGCTCGACCGTGCCGCTGGCGAGTTGCCCCGCTTCGTAGCCCATGATGACGCTGCCGTACATGGTCAGCACGTACCAGAGGCGGCGCAGGAGACTGAGGCTGGTGCCGGCGGTGGGGCCGGAGAAGAAGCCGGGGGCGTTGGTGTCCTCGGCGCTGGGATCGGCCAGCGACTTAGCGCCCCAGCGGTTCCACACACTGGCGTTGCCGAACCAGAGGATGCCGTATTGCCTGCCCGCGCCTCTGATGAAGGCGTACCACATGGGGACGCTGGGGAGGGCTTGGGCGCACTCGGCGCCGAGCAGGCGGTGGTTGCCGAGGTGGGCGAAGTAGTGGGAGAAGGTGAGGGAGTTGAGCGCCGTCAGATGATTCTGGAGGTCGTCGCCCAGTTGGCGGAAGTACTGGCAGAAGGCCTCGAACCCCTGCGGGCGAGTCGCGGGCGCGGGGCAGACTGACTTAGCGTAGCCGCCGATGTAGCGCCCGTCTTGCTCGCCGTTGTCGTAGCCGAGGAAGCGCGGGCCCAGCTTCCGGAGGATGTACTGGTGGACCTCGTCGGGCACGCGGTATTCGGACCACTCGAAGCGCTCGAAGACGCCAGAGGGGCAGTAGGCCCAGATGTCGAAGAGGTAGAGTCGGCGCGCGAACAACTCATCGATGACCTCGCGCCAGTTCTCCGCGAAGAGGAAGGGCCACATCGGCCAGACCACGCGGCCGAAGTCGTACTCCACGGTGTAGAGATCGAGGGTCTCTTTGAGGTTGACGACGCGGAACTTGTGGGGAGGCTCGGCGGGCGAGCGGTCGTAACTGAAGCCGCGAAGGGCGACGGTGTGGAACTGCTGGTCGAGGTCGGCGCGGGTGACGGGTTTGAGGCGGCGCTCCTCGAAGCCGGGATACTCCTCCGGCTCAACCGGCCGCACCCAAACTCGCGGTAGTCTGTCATTCGAAGGCATAAGAGTGCCCCCTGGGCGATGTCGTGCGCCAGGCCTGGCGGGAAGGTGTGGGAGTCGAACCCACCCGGGACTTTATCCAAGCCCCATACTGGGTTTGAAGTCCAGAAGGTTCACCGGAACCTTCACCTTCCCGCTGGCTGCTTGAGGACGTGGGCGTCGCCTTCGCGCCGGGTGAGGCCGACCTTGTCGAAGTACTCCATGAGCGCGAGGGCGTACTTGCGCGAGACGCCGAGTTGGTCGCGTAGTTCGGCGACGGAGAGGCGCTGATGGGTCTTGAGGTGGTCGGTCACCATGGCGCGCGCCGCGTCCAGATGCTCTCGGTGATAGGTCACCTTGTCGCTGAGTCTAACCAAGCGCCCTTGGTCAATCAAACCTGTGAGGATGCTCTGGAAGGTCTCGGGGCGCGCGCCCAGGTGCTGGCGCACTTCCTCCTCCAGGGGCGCGGCAAGGCCGGCCCCGCTGAAGGCCGCCTCGATGCGTTCGGCCAACTGGCGTTCGGAGGGCTTGAGCGGTATCTCGTAGCCGCTCAGGCCGACGGCGCCTTCCTGGGAGTAGATGCGCCCGGCTTTGCGCAGGTCGGCGAGCGCCGCGTCCAACAGGGGCCGCTCGGCCCATCTGAGGAAGCGCGACTGGAGGTCCGCGAGCGGCATCAAGAGCCGATACGGGTGCCGCGCGTAGTACTCTTCGATGAGGGTGAGCAGGCGCTGACCGAGCGACGCGAAGGCGTCGGCGTGCAGGTACGTTTGTTGCGGTGAGGCCGAGGGCGGACTTGGCTCGCCACTTGCGGCGATCTTGACGAGCCGTCGCGCCTGGCAGAGGCCCTCCACGGCTGGCGTGACCTCTTCCTCTCGCTCCGCAAGGGCGAGGGCGACCTGCTGCGGCGTCCGAGGGATGAAGCCCGACTTGAGGAAGGCCTGCTCAACTGCCTCTTCGAGGCCGCGGTCGAGGCGGGCGAGGTCCTCGACCGTTGCCGGGTCGAAGCGTTTGTGTCGCGGGGGCAATGGGTCGAGCACGGCGCCACCACCGATAGTCACTTGCGGCGAGAAGGTGCGGACGAGGAAACGCTCGCTGCGGACGGCCACGGTCGGGCTTTCGAGCACGAGTTGCACCGGCGCTTCGGCACCGGGCGCCAAGTCTTCGCGGTCGAGAAGCGCCAGACGGCAGATGACCTCGTCCGTGCCCAGGTGGAGGCGGAGCCTGGCGCGGTTCTTCAGGCTTTGACGGCAATGCTCCATCAGCCGAAGCCGGACGTCGAGGCGGTTCGTCGGCGTGAGCGAGCCGGGTGCCGCGGCGCACTGGCCACGCCGCAGTCTCTCCTTCTCAATGTCCTGAAGGTTGATTGCGGTGCGCTTGCCGATGTTGGAGCGCTTCGTGTTCTGGCGGTGGACCTGTATGCCGCGCACATGGGCGAGCATCCCGTCGGGGAACAACTCGATGGTGTCAGCGACCGCGACTGAGCCTGAGAGGATGGTGCCGGCGATGACGGTGCCGAAGCCGTGCATGGTGAAGACGCGGTCAACGGGCATGCGGAAGATGCCACTGTCGGGCCGCGGGCGCACGCGGTCTGCCAACGCCAGCACGGCAGACCTGATGTCCTCGACGCCGCAGCCCGTGACCGAGGATACGGGTATGATCGGCGCGTCGCTGAGGAAGGTGTCGGCGAGGGAGTCACGGGTCTCTTGCGCGACGAAGGCGAGACGCTCGTCGTCAACCAGGTCCGCCTTGGTGAGCGCCACGACGCCTGCCGGCACTTCGAGCAAACGCAGGATGTCGAGATGCTCTCGGGTCTGGGCGCTGACGCCTTCGTCTGCGGCGACCACGAGCAGAGCGGCATCAATGCTGCTGGCGCCGGCCACCATGGTCTTGATAAGGCGCTCGTGGCCCGGGACGTCAATGAAGACCAGGTGCTTGCGCGGGTCGGGCGTCTCCATGAAGACGAAGCCGAGTTCGATGGTGATGCCGCGGCGCTTTTCCTCGGCTAGGGTGTCGGCGTCTACGCCGGTTAGGGCCTTGACGAGCGCGGTCTTGCCGTGGTCAATGTGGCCTGCGGTGCCGACGATTATCTGCTCGGCGTCCGCGGCGGCGCTCTCAATCGCTTCCCTTGAGCGATTCATAGAACATCAGCGTGGGCGCGCCGCCGAAGGCGACGGCCATCCAGACGGCCTCGGTGATCTCGTCCTCGCGGGCGCCGGCGGCGCGGGCCTTGCTCAGGTGGATTCTGGCGCAGGGCTCGCACTTGGCGAGCAGGGAGAGCGCGATGGCCATGAGTTCCTTGTTGTGGAGGCTGATGCCCCCCTCGCGCATGACCTCACCCATGAAGGCCATGAAGCTCTCCTTGGCGGGAGTATCGGCGGTCTCTGGGGGAGCCTCGTCGGGAGTGGCGCAGCACTCCGCGTGAGCGACGGAGGCACAGCAAGCGGCGGGGGATTCCTCCGGCGCGGCCGCTGCCTCCTCAGCCGAGGCTTCTTCCGCACAGCAAGGTTGGTTGTTCTTGATCACGATATGTGCCTCCGACTTGGCGCTCACTGCGCCGATGATCGAGGCAGCCTCCACGCCGCGATTGCGAAGCGCGGCGAGCAGCGCCTGGGCCTTCTCGGCCGGGACGGCCATGAGCAGGCCGCCCGAGGTTTGAGGATCGCAGAGCAGATACTGCATGGCTTCGCTCACGCCCGGGGCGAAGGTGACGTAGCGCGAGACGTACTCTTTGTTGCGCTCGGCCGCCCCAGAGATGATGCCCTGGGAGAGGTAATCGAGGGCTTCCGGGAACGTCGGGATCTGTTCCGGGTAGACCTCGACTGTGACGCCGCTCTGGACGGCCATCTCGGTGAGGTGGCCGAGGAGGCCGAAGCCGGTGACGTCGGTGGCGGAGTTGACACCGATTTCGAGCATCACTTCGGCGGCCGTATTGTTGAGTTGGCTCATGGCGCGGGCCGAAGCCGTGAGCGCGAGCGACGACGCCTTCCCCAGTTGCGCGGCGAAGGCGATGGCGCCGACACCCAGGGGCTTGGTTAGCAGCAGGAGGTCGCCGGGCTGGGCATTGGCATTGGTGACGATTGTGGAGGGGTTGATGACGCCGGTGACGGCGAAGCCAAACTTGATCTCGCGGTCGTTGATGCTGTGGCCGCCAATGACGGGGACGCCGGCCTCGCGCATCTTGTCAATGCCGCCGCGGACGATCTCGGTCATGATGTCGGCGCTCAGACTGTCGGTGGGGAAGCCGATGATGGCGAGGGCCGTTTGGGGCCGGCCGCCCATGGCGTAGATGTCGCTGAGCGAGTTGGCGGCGGCTATCTGGCCGAAGGTATAGGGGTCGTCCACGCTGGGCGCGAAGACGTCCACGGATTGGACGAGCGCACGGTCCTCGTCCAGTTGGTATATGCCGGCGTCGTCGCAGGTGCTTGCGCTCACGAGGACGTTCGGGTCGGTCTCGTGCGGGAGGCCTACGAGGATCTGCTTCAGGTCCTGCTGGCTGATCTTCGAGGCGCAGCCGGGGTTCTCGACCAGGGTGGTGAGTCGGACCTCGGAGGAGAGATGGTGAGGGCGCTCGCCGGCGCAGGTGCAGACGTCTTGCTCCTTGAAAAGGTCACACGGGCAGGCCTGCTTGGGGTTGCAGATGCAGTGGCCCAACTTCATGGACCGCTCCATCACGCGCCGTCTCTTCTCCGGGTCTATCATTCGGACGTCGCCTCATTTGCCAGGAGCGCCCGCAGCGCGGCACAGACGATCGCATCTTCCTCGGCTTGCAGGGTGCGGAAGTCGAAGAGCACCGCGTCCTTGTGGACGCGGGCGAAAATGGGGGGGGCGTAGTGGCGGAGTGATCGGGCCAGGGTCTGAGTGGACACCGCTGTGGGCCTGACGCTCAGGAGGCGCGTGGGAATCGCCTCCGCGGGCACGGAGCCGCTGCCGACCTCGGAGGCGCCGTCAATGACGGCGATTTCGGCGACGCCTGAGAGGACTTCGCGCAGCGCCTCGGCGACGGACTTGGCCCGCTCGTCGAGTTCGGAGAGGGGGAGGGACAACATGCGATAGGTCGGATTCTCGCTGAGGAGTCTGTCGCGGCTGAGGAACAGGCGCAGCGTCGCTTCCAGGGCGCTTATGGTCATCTTGCCGACTCGCAGGGCGCGGGCCAGCGGGTTCTTCTTGATCTTCTCGATGACAGCGGCCTGGCCAACGATGACGCCGGCCTGTGGGCCGCCGATAAGTTTGTCGCCGCTGAAGCAGACGACGTCCGCGCCCGCGCGAATGCTCTCTTGCACCATGGGCTCGTGCGCCAGGCCGAAGTCCTTCATGTCGAGGAGCGCGCCGCTGCCGAGGTCGTCAATGACGGGCAGGTTGTGCTCGTGGCCGACGCGCACGAGGCCTTCGAGGGCCGGCTGTTCGGTGAAACCGATGATGCGGTAGTTGCTCTGGTGGACGCGCAGGATGGCTCCGGTGTTGTCGCCGATAGCGTTGAGGTAGTCGCTCAGGTAGGTCTTGTTGGTAGTGCCCACTTCCCGGAGGATGGCGCCACTGGCCTCCATGACCTCCGGCATGCGGAAGGAGCCGCCGATCTCGACCAGTTGGCCACGGGAGACGATGACCTCTTTCCCCTTGGCCAGCGTGTTGAGGATGATCATGGTGGCGGCGGCGTTGTTGTTGACCATGGTGGCGGCCTCGGCGCCGGTGAGTTCACAGAGGAGGCCGACGAGGTGCGAGTCTCGGTGTCCGCGCTGGCCCGTGTCCGGGTCAACCGCGAGGTTGCAGTAGCCACCCAGGACCTCGGCTACGGCCTCGGCGGCGGTGCGGGGCAACAGGGCTCGGCCTAGGCCGGTGTGGATGATGATGCCGGTTGCGTTCACGGCACGACCGAGGGAGCGACTGGCCGCTTCTTGCAGATAGCCCGCGATCTGGCCGACGATAAGGTCGGTAGCATGCTCCCGGGAATCGGGCAGCGCGGCTGAGCCGTGCGCGATCTGGGCCCGGGCCTGGTCGAGCACGGCGCGCGCCGCATTGAGCACCATCTCACGGCCGTGCTCGCCGATGAGGCCGGCGCGTTCGGCGGCGTTCAGGAGTTGGTCAACGGAGGGCAGCTGCCGCAGGATCTCGCTATCCAAACGCTGCCTCCCACGCGACAAGCCAAGGTCTGGCCCAAACGGAGGTGGTCAGGGCGCAGCAGGTTGGGCTGTGGCGAGGCGCCGCCCAAGGCCGGCGAGCGGAGACCGCGAAGTTAGGGATTAGTTGAGGACAACAGCCTTGGTGCCCTTGACCACTCCGGCCAGCGGGCCCGTGTCCACGCTGGCGGTAAGGGTGTATTTGCCCTTTGGTATTCGCACGGAATACCCACATGAGCCGCTTCAGCCAAAGGTAAACTTGTCGAGTGAGGCGGTACTGCGGTGCGCGACGCGACCGCCTTCAGCGGTGAACACGATGGTGGCGGACGGTGCGGTGGAGGGCATCGTTCCTTTCCAGAAATCCACCTCCATGTCCGCGACGCCCAACTGGAGGCCGATGCCTGTGTACCCTTTCTTCGCGGGGTCCGGCTGGGTCGTGATCTCGATGTTTGGTTTGGCCGCACGGCTCAGGTCGAGCACGGGAGCGGTCTGCGGGCTAGCCGAGGGTTTGAGCATGCCCCGGAAGGAGTAGTCCCAGTAGGTAGCGCCCTCGCGGAGGCGAGTTCTGACGGATACGTTGACCCGCGGGTCCGAGCCGGAGCCGTAGTACCTGAACTGAACGGACGAAGGGTTCGGGATGCCGCTGCCCTTCTGGTTGAAGGGCACCTGCAGGTTGATAATGGGGAAGCGGGCCGAGAAGACAGTACCCGATGCGGTGAGAGTACCTGGTATCTGCTCGGCGTTCTTGAGGGAGCCTGTGAACTTGGTGTCTGCGCGGATGAGGTCGTAGCCCGCGCGGGCCTCAGGCGAGCGCTCGAAGGAGACCAGCAGGACCTTCGAGGCGTCCTGGTTGAGAACGATCTTGCCGTAGCGCGGCTTGCCGTCGTCGCGGACCGCGGCCGGCCGAGCGAGGGGAAACGTGCTAGGTGGCGTAACGACCGTACGCGGAGGAGGGCTGGTGGTCGGTGGTTGCCGGCAGGAGCCCAGGAACGCGACACACGCCAGTCCCGTTAGGAAGACAAGCGCCAAAGCGGCAGCCTTCAGTGTCCTACTGCGCGTCATGTTGGCGCACCCCCATCTCTTGATCGGCCAGGCATAACCCAGCCATCACCACCCAATTCTATCACCTTGACCAGATCGTGTCTTTGGCCTTGATGGAAAAGGGCCCCGCCTCGACGACCGGACGGATGGTGACCTTTCCCTTGACTTCCTTTGGTATTCGCCCGGAATACCCACAGGTGCCCCCTCAGCCATACTCGAACCGGCCGCGCCAGACGGTGCGGCCCGACTGGTCGAGGGCCACGAAAGAGGGGGCTACCTGGACACCGTGGGCCTTGGTGATTGTGTACTGCCCGGCGGTGGCTCCGGTAAGGCTGAAGTCCATGGTTACGCTGTCGTTGGGCGCCTTCTTGACGGTGATTGAGGCGGTGAGTGGCGGGCCGAGGTCGAGTTTGGTCGTGGCGCCGGCGCTGACGGCGGCTTTGAGAGAATCGGGGCGGTACGTGGCGACCCATTGGGCTCTCTTGGCGTCCTTGGCGATGGCCTCGTAACTCAGGACGGAGTAGATACCGACGGGCGCCTTGATCGTGCCGTCGTCCGTTGAGAGGCGCAACCGCTTGCGCTGCTCGTGCTGGTAGACCTCAAGTCTCGAACGGCCCTTGTAGGTCAGGGCGATAGTCCCTGTCGGTCCAGTGTACTTCGCTGCGTCGAATTGCTCGATCTTCGGCGAGTAGTCGTAACTACGGTGCCACTCGCGGGCACTCAGGGCCCCGAGCGCGACAATGGCGACGACTCCGAGGAGCCAGACTCCTCCCAGAACAGTGAGGACCGTTCCGCCCGTCCTCCTCCTGAGGTAGACGATGCCCATGATCAAAGGGACAAGCCACCCCAGGCCCAACACCCCCGCGAGCATAGCGGCCAGTATGGTCACGATCAACATTTGGCGCTCCCCTCCTCGCCACTAGCTACATGACAGACCTATCTAGGCCCTAACTGCAAGTGGCCGGTTCTGGTGCACTCAAGGCAGCGGATGCACTCGGGGTGGTTGATCTGGCGGGCGGGGTCAATGCCCACAGGGCATCGGCGCGCGCAGGCGCCGCAGTGGTTGCAGTCCTCCTTGGTCAGCCTGAGCCTGAGCAAGGAGACTTTGTTGAAGACGCCCAGTATGGCGCCGAGGGGACAGAGGGTCCGACAGAATCCCCTGCTGACGGCGATGGCAAGGACAACCGTGCCGAGGAGGAGGGCCGCCCTGAGGCCGAAACTCCAGCGCCACGGAGACGAAAGGCCCATGACGGCCCAGGGTATGGCGGACTCGAGGGTTCCGGCCGGGCACAGATTGCAGAAGGCGTAGGTTGACTTAGGAAGGAAGAACGGCACGGCGAAGACGAGGCCGGCAAGGAGGGCGTACTTCAGATAAACGAAGCGGCGGGACAGGCTGGCGTTCCTGCTTCTGATCTTCTTGGCCCAGTCCTGAAGGAGGCCGAAGGGGCAGAGCCAGCCGCAGACGAAGCGGCCGCCGAGCGCGCCGGCTAAGCCGAGCACGCCTAGCGTGATGAACGGGACCAGGCGCAGCACGGAGAAGTTGACCAGGACGCCGACGGGGCAGGCGAAGACGGCGAGAGGGCAGGAATGACAGTTGAGGACGGGGGCGCACACCGAACGCAGAGAGAGGAAGTGCAAGTTGAAGAGGCCCAACGCTGCCCACTGAGTTACCACCCGCGCCCTGATCGTTCGTTTTGCCTTGATTATGGAACCCATAATCATGTTCGCCCTAGAGTCAGGTAGGGCACGGCTGGGCGGCCCCGCCGGCGCCAGCGGCGGGCGCTCCCGCAGGCATCGTCAGACGGCCGTCGGGGCCGCGCTCCACACTGTGGGTGAGGCTGAGGCGGGTAATGTCCGGCTCCGTTTTGACGGTGTCCTGAACAGGGTATCTGACCTTGAGCGTGGAGAACGCTATGAGCGCGCCGGAGAGAAGGACGGCGGCGATGAGCAGCAGGAGCCGTAGCCTGTTCTTTCTGGTCATTCCAGTGTCACAGCGCGTGGAAGGAGCTCGGTGTTCAGAGGCCGGGTGGCCCAAGGACCATGCTAGCACCGGGCGACGCGGCGCTCAAGGGGAGAGTCTGCGGGATGGCTGTGGGGCTTGTGCGGAGCGTTTGGAGCGGGTAGATTGGAATGGTCAGGGGGTCGCAAGGTGTACGGGACGGAGGCCCACATTGTCCAGTGGCTGAGCCGCTCGTGGGGGCGGGGCATTGACTCACTGATGGTCGCCTCGAGCACTGCGGGCGATTGGAGCCTGGTGTGGTGGCTGATCTGCGTGGGGCTGGTGTTGGTCGGGGGACGGGAGGGGCGTCGCATCGCCTTCTGGGTGGTGGCGGCGATAGTAGTTTCAGTAGCGTTCGATGGCGCCATCGAAGATCTCTGGTTCAGGCCGCGACCCTATATGCTCTTGGAGCATCTGAACGTCATCGGGCGCGTGTGGCAGAACGGGTCTTTCCCGTCGGGACACGCGAGTTCGGCGGCGGCGGCCACGACCGTGTTGGCGCGGCTGAGCCGGAGGGCGGCGATAGCGGCAGGCTTTTACGGATTGCTCTCGTGCGTGTCTCGCCCTTACCTGGGCATGCACTGGCCCACCGACGTGCTCGGCGGCCTGGGGACCGGAATGCTGGCCGGGGCGGTGGTCCTCCTGCTTGAGGCGCGCTGGAAGCGGCCGTGATGAACGGCCTCGTGCTTGGGATTGATCTAGGCTCCCGCACCACCAAGATGGTGACGCTGGACGGCGAGCGGGTTGAGAGTTTTCGCATCTTCGACACCGACCACGATCCGATGCGCAAGGTGCGCCAGGCCATGGAGGGACTGAAGTTCGAGGCCGTGACCGCGACCGGCTACGGGCGACACCTGCTGAAAGTGGAGTTCGCCGACGGCGTGGTGAGCGAGATCAAGGCGTGCGCGCGGGGCGCGGCATTCGTGCGGCCGGGCTGCACGACCGTGGTGGACATCGGGGGCCAGGACTGCAAGGCGATTCGCGTGGCACCGGACGGGGACTTCGATGACTTTGAGATGAACGATCGCTGCGCGGCCGGCACCGGGCGGTTCATGGAGTTGATGGCGCGCGCGCTGGGTTGGGAGATTGAGCAGTTCTGGCGCGAGGCGCTGGCTGCCGACGCGGCGGTTCCGATCAGCAGCATGTGCACGGTGTTCGCCGAGTCGGAGGTCGTCTCCCTGGTTACCTCGGGCGGCGATCGGAGAAGGATTGCTCTCGGTCTGCATCACGCGATAGTCGTGCGACTGGAAAGCCTGATATCCAGAGTCGAACCTGGGGCCGAGATTCTCCTCGTCGGCGGGGGAGCGAAGAACGGATGCATCGTTGGTCTGCTGGGCGAGCGGCTCGGAATCCCTGTGTTCGTGCCCGAGAACCCGCAGATCGTTCCCGCGATTGGGGCGGCGTTGATTGCCGCCGAGAGTGCGCGAGGCAAGGAGGGGGACTCGTGACCGAATACGAGGAGATGTGGCGGGGGCTGGGGCTGGACGTCGAGCGTCACAGGGCTCTGGCGGAACACACGGCTGCCCAGTTCCGCGAGCAGGTCCTGTGGCAGGAGAACCGGCCGCGAGCGATGGGGTACTTTGACGAGGTCATCCATCGGGCGCACAGCGGGCGGGTGCGCGAGATAATCGCCCACAAGGAGGCGGGGGGCAAGTTCATCGGCACCTTCTGCGTGTATGTGCCCGAGGAGATAGCCGTGGCGCTTGGGGTGCTGCCGCTGGCCTTGTGCGGGGGCACGGCGTTCTCCGTCCCCTACGCGGAGAGGGTCTTTCCGCGGGACATGTGCCCGCTGGTCAAATCCACGCTGGGGCTTGCGTTTTCGAAGACGTGCCCTTACGCGCCGCTCGAGGACATGTCCGTAGGCGAGACGACGTGCGACGCGAAGAAGAAGACGTGGGACGTTTTGGCCGAGAGAGCCGACTTCCACGTGATGGAGGTGCCGCAGAAGAAGTCGCCGCGTGACGCGGCGCTCTGGTATGAGGAGGTGCTTGCTTTCAAGGAGCGGCTCGAGGACTTGACCGGGAAGAGGCTGGAGGCCGACAGCCTGTCGGAGGCCGTGAGGCTATTGAATCGCAGGCGACGGGGGCTTGCGCGGTTGCACTCGTTCCGCAACCTGGCGGCGCCGCCACTAAGCGGCCTGGACACTTTGGTGGTCACGCAGGCGGCCTTCACCGACGATGCCGAGCGCTTCGCTGTGAGCCTGGAGCGGCTGAACCAGGACCTGGAGGAGCGGGTGGCGCGCGGCCTGAGCGTGGGCCGCGAGGGCGCGAAGCGGATCATGATCACCGGCTGTCCTTCGGTGGCGGGGAACTGGAAACTGCACCACCTTCTTGAGTCGAGCGGCGCGCTCGTGGTGTGCGATGAGACGTGCACCGGGACGCGGTACTTTGAGAACCTGGTGCCTGAGGCGGATGGAGACCTGGAGGCGCAACTCAGGGCCATCGCCGATCGGTATCTCAAGACCGAGTGCGCCTGCTTCTCGCCGAACGACGAGCGCATCGAGAGCGTGCTCAGGCTGGCTGAGGAGTACCGTGTGGCCGGTGCGGTGCAATACGTGCTGCAGTATTGCCACGGCTACAATCTGGAGGCCATTCGCGTGGCATCAGCCCTGAAACAAAAGGGCATTCCGAGTCTGAAGATTGAGACGGACTATTCCCAGGAGGATACCGGGCAACTGAGAACGCGGATCGAGGCGTTCTTGGAGATGCTCTAGGGGGGGAGGGGGCAGCGCGCCCGAGCGGGGCGGCGGTTGCGCGGCAAGGTGGGAACGGGCGGGGGGCCGTTCGTTGTCATCAGTTAGTAGGCTTCCGGGCGGCCACGATGCACAACGGGGCGCTTGCCACCTAGGCGGTCCGGGTGCTAAAGATACCCTTTCCGCAGTCGGTGGCGAGAGGCATTGGCGGACCCTCCAGACAACAAGAAATCCTCGACGACGCTCAAGCAGGGCGCGTTCAGAAACGGCCGTGACCTGACGACCGGTAGCATACCCAGGCACCTGGTGGCGTTCTCGCTGCCCATGCTGGCTGGGAACGTGCTGCAGACCGCCTACAGCCTGATCAACGCCGTTTGGGTGGGCAAGTTTCTGGGCACGACGGCCCTGGCCGCGGTGACGGTGAGTTTTCCGACGGTGTTCGTGCTGGTGGCGGTAGCGGGCGGGCTCACCATGGCCACGAACATACTGATCTCGCAAGCGGCGGGCGCGCGCGATTGGGCGCGGATGCGGCGAGTGGTGCAGTCGGCCACGGTGCTCAGCGGCGGCTTGGCCTTGGTGATCCTGGGCATGGGCTTGCTGTTCGCGGAGTCGCTGCTGCGCCTGATGAACACGCCGGCCGAGGTGCTGCCGCTGGCGTCGCACTACCTGCGCATTTTCCTCTTCAGCATACCGCCGTCGTTCGGGTTCTTCCTTATCGCGGCGATGCTGCGCGGCGTGGGCGACTCGGCCACGCCTCTGTACTTTCAGGTGGTATCCGTGGGACTCAACGCGGTGCTTGATCCCATCCTGATGTTCGGATGGCTGGGGATGCCGAGGCTTGATCTGAACGGTACCGCGGTGGCCACGGTGGTGTCACAAGTGGTGGCACTGGCGGCGCTGCTGATCTACATCCAGCGGAAGCAACACACGGTTGCGCCCGACTGGAGGCACCTACGGGCGGATGCCGAGACGGTTTGGCTTAACGTCAAGATCGGCCTGCCCGTTGCCATTCAGCAGTCGGTGGTCTCGCTTGGGCAGTTGTTCGTGATTGGTCTGGTGAACGGTTTCGGGGAGACCGCGGTGGCGGCCTTTGGTGCGGCGATGCGGATTGACCAGGTCGCCTTTCTGCCGGCGATGACGATTGGGATGGCAGTGGCGACGGTGGCGGGGCAGAACATTGGTGCCAACCGCTACGCGCGGGTGCGCAGAGTCTTCGCGTCGGCGGTGTTGATGAGCGCGGGGATAACCCTGGCCTGTTCCGCGTTGGTGGTGAGCCTGCCGGGGGCGCTGCTTCACCTGTTCATCAACGATCCCGAGGTGATCGCCCTGGGCGTCCGGTACCTGCACATCGTGGGCGCCTGCTACGTGCTGTTCGCGGTGATGTTCGCCAGCAACGGGGTCATCAACGGCGCAGGGCACACGTTCATCACGACGGTGATCACGGTTTTCAGCCTGTGGATCGTGCGGGTGCCGCTGGCCACCTACCTTTCGAGAAGCCTGCAGAATGTCGTGGGCGTGTGGTACGCGATGTCGGCGAGTTTCGCCACTTCGATGGTCATCAGCCTGATGTACTACTTCTCGGGGCGCTGGAAGCGGCCGGTGGTCAGGCGTCGCCCCACCCTACCCGTTCCGGCTCAAGTAGCGGCCGACTTGCAGGAGCCGATCGTGAGCCCGCACACGCTGGATACCGAAACGGCGTCCGAGTGAGCGGCGCGTGCCGCGCGCCCCAGCCAGCGGCGCCGACCTGAATCATCTTGTAGGCCATCGCGGACCTCCTAGGGCAGCATCTCTGGATGTCACTGGGGCCCAAGCACAACGAGGTCGCGCGCTCTGTGCTCCGGCGTGACCTCCAGGGATTCGAGTTCGCTGGCGCGGTACACGCCTTCGACGGCAGTGTTGGCGGGGGCGTGCAACTTGAACTCCACGTCCCAGTCCTTGGGCCAAGCGGGGAATAGCGCGATCTTGCTCCCCACGGACTGAAGCAGCATGGTCTGGAGGGCCATGACGCCGTTACAGCCATGGTCTTGGTCGGGTATCCAATCGAAGTTCGGCCCCCAGAAGGCGGGGAACCGGCTGCCGGGATGCTTGGCTGAGAAGCGCTGGACGATGCCTTCTCGCGCCTCCTGCGCGAGGCCGAGCAGCGCCGCCTGGGTGTCATCCTGTTGCCACCCGACATGGCCCTTGACGCGCCGGGCAGCGAAGGTGCGGCGCGCCATCTCGAGGTCAGGCCTGAGAACGCCGTAGAGCCTGTAGGGGAAAACCGCGTAGAGTTCGGGGTTTTCCGAGTTGCGGATGGGGCCGATCAACTGCTGCGCGGCCGCGAGGATGGGCTGGCTGTCCAGTGTCGTCGTGGGCGTAGGCGGCAGTTCGGTGAGCAGGCGCTGCCAGAGGGCGCGTTCCTCCGAGGTGGTGAGAGCGTCCGGAAGCGAGAGCAGGCCCTGCAACACGAACGTCAGGCCGGCGATCTCCGGCAGAGGGTTGACCGCCTCGTGCCAGGTCTCGAGCGCCTGCGCGGGCTGGAAGAGGATCTTGCCCTCTTCGTCGCGCGGATAATGCTGGTCGTAGAAACGGATGATGCCATCGGCCAGCGGCAGCAGCGTATCGCGCGCGAAGTGTTCCTCGCTGGTGTAGGCGTAGTAGTCCAAGGCGAGGGCGAGGAGTTCGAGCGCGCCCGACCAATAGCAGCGGATGAAGGTGTTATCCACTTCGGAGACATGTTTGCCTTCACGGTTCCAGCCGTAGTTGGTGTTAGCGTACGCGCCCCAGAAGTACATGGTCTCGGGGAAGAAGACGCCCTCGTGGCCGAAGTAGATGCACGTGCGCTCGCGGGCCAGCGGCATGGCCTCGACGAACATGCGGAAGAGCGGCTGCATCATGTCGAAGTCTCCCGAGGCGAGCAGTGGCCAGTAGATGAGGCGGGTGTTCTGGAGCCAATACGGCCCGCCCCAGCGGCGATAGTCGGCGTCGTAGTTCTCCTCCGGCTCGCGCGCGTCCACGGTGAAGATGGAACCGTTGAACTTGACGGGATAGGCGCCGCGGCCGGCGCAGGCGGTGATGAAGCGTTGAAGGATGTAGCCGCGGGTGACGACTTCGGCATCTTCCGCGCCGGTAACACGTATCCAACTGCGGTTCCAGAAGTCATTCCACCACTTGTGGTGGAGCGTGCGGGCCTGCTGGATATCGGTGTTCTCGACCCGCGCCATCAGGGAGTCCATGGCGCGTAGCCACTCTTCGGGCGTCGGCGTTGGTGCGGTCAACACGTAGATGGACACGAGGTGGTGCGAGCGGCTCTCAGAGGACCTGAGCGCCGACGGGCCGTCGCTGACGAGGCCCTCGCCTTTGATGACGCCGCCGAAGGTGCGGTTAAGGAGAAGGTCCGACGCGCACTCAGCCCAGGAAGGCATGCCTTGGAGGGTCATGGTGTCGGGCCAGATGGATTCGGCGTTTCGGTGAAACCAGACGATGCGATTGTCGCTGGCCGGCAGGATGGTGTCGGGCATGACAACGACCGGCTTGGGGCCGTCCTCAGCGCCGTAGGCGCTGTGGAGTTCCCGACCGGATAGGGTGCGAGGTTCCGTGCGCCATGATTCCAGCGTGACCGTGAGGCCCACAGGGCCGTTCCCTTCGACCTCGACCCGGACGACCGGTTGGTTAGCGTCCACCCAGATCCTCGCGACGACCTCCGCCGGGGCTGCGCCGGCCCTAATCTCGATCTCGCCCTGTCTCAGCCGCAGCGTCTGGGCGAAGGGCGCGCCCGCGAGAAAAGGGTTTGGCGAGAGGCGAATCCGCACGCGGCCCAACTTGAGCGGCCGCACGTTCTCGCTCCAGGCGTCGGTCTTGCTCAGGTAGCAGAGCAGGTCGCCGCCTCCCTCAACCCAGACGTTGAGCCCTATGTCACCATTCCCCAGCGGCATCGAGCCGGAGGAATCAGCGCTGGGCGTGTCCCAGACAACGTTGTAGCGATCCATGAAATCAACCTCGCTGTGGGCTATGCCCTGCGCGCCAGGACAGAACGCGGCCAAGACCGCAAGGACTGTCGGCATCTGCCAGGCACGCCTGGGCCTCGCCATGCTGATCGCCGAGATTGGCTCGGCCTCGGCCTTCATTCCGCCCCGTACACCTCAAGTTCTGCGATGGACATCTGGACGCCTTCCTGGTCGGGCGCGTCCGGCTTGATGGCCTGAACGCCGACGTAGCGGGCTTCGACTGGCGAGAACACGTGTTGCCGGGTACCGCCGGTGCACCCCACCATATGGTCAACTGTCGTCCAGTGGGTGCCGTCGGCGGAGAGGTGCAACTTGTACTCGGTCGCGAAGCCCGGCCCGAAATGAATGACGACGCGATGGAGAGGATAGACCTGCTCTAGGTCCACTTGGTAGGTCCACGCCCACTCGTCGCCAGCCTCGGCGTAGGTGAAGGCGACGCCGTCAACTCCGTAGGGCGCGAACTGGAAGCCGGCGGCAGGAAGCAGCGCGGTGCCGCTCGAGCTGAGCAGGCGGGCGGGCTTGTGAGTGGCGAGATTGCCGGGCGGGACTTGCCTGGGCGGCGCACTCGCGGTTTCAACGAAGGGATGCGGGCCCGCCAACTCGATCTTGATGATGGTGTCAACCAGGTCGGCGGTGACGCCGTTCAGGCGGATGGTGAGATCGCTGCCACGCTGGTGAAATGGAAGGGGCTTGCTTGAGTTCATCCAGACGACGCGTCTCACCGCCTGCTTGATCGGCCCGAGGGAAAGCACCTCGCCAGCAGGCTTGCCCGTCTTCCCGTGGGGATTCTCCAGCATGTGCAAGTAGATGACGTCGCGGCTGAGGTTGATGGTGTTGTAGCCCCAATCGGCTTCCGGGAGCGGGCCGGGGTCCACCTTGGTGTAGGATTCGTGCAGTGGCGGCGCCCCAGGCGGATTGGCCCAGTCGGCCATCTTCTCGTGGCACTGAAGCGTGTAGGAATCGCTCAGGGTGGAGATGGGGTGGCGGATGGTGGGGCTGTGGTCAATGTTGGCGACATAGCCTTCGCCGATGAGCGAGATCTGGATGCGCAGGTATTCCTGCCAGTCTGGCCAGACGTCCTTGGAGTACTCGAAATCGGGGTCGGCCACGAGTCGCCACGTTTCCACGGACTGCCTCTTGGGCCAAGCGACCGGGAAGGGCCAGAGGTCCCAGCGGCGGTCGCCCCAAGCGCCCCACCCTTCCAGGACGATGACGTCCCAGTCGCCGTTGCTGATGGTGGGCAGGCCATTGAGCACGATCACCGTCTCGGGGCTGTAGGACCTGATCATGCTGTAGAGGGCATCGAGGGAGAAGCCGTCCCACCCGGCCCAGTCGAACCACAGGGCGGCCGGGCGGTATCTGCGCATGGCGTCCTCGAGCATCAGGATCGTGCCGTTCTCGCCACCGTGGTTAGGGCCGTTCAGGCTGCCGATGTACATGCCGAACTTGATGCCTTCGGCCTCCAGGGCGGCCTTGTACTTTCCGAGCAGGTCGCCGAGCGGGTTGTCGGATTCGTATACAGAGGGCCAGCGGTAGCGGTAGTCGCCGTTGTTGTAGGAGATGACCATGCCGATGCCGTAGCCTTGGCGTTTCATCAGTGTGGCGAAGCGGGAGAACTCGCCGTCGGGCATGCTCTCGGGCGAGTGAATGAGGGCGGTCAGGCGCGCCTCTTCGTACCACTTGTTGGGCCTCTCGTTGACAGTGAGCGTGAGGCGCTTGGTGGCGGAGGCGCCGGCGCTGTCGGTCACCTTCCCGCGCAGTGCGTAGTCACCCAGGTCGGCTTCGCCGGCGATGGTGCCTCTGATCGTGCCGTCCTCGTCGAGCCTGAGCCCCTGAGGGAGGTTGCCCTCGGCCAGCGTCCAGCGATAAGGAGGCGCGCCGCCGTCGGCGAGAAGGGCGAAGTCGGAGGACTGCAAGGCGAGTTCCGGCTTGCGCAGGTAGAGGCCCTGGTGTTCGTGCCGGTTCGCGCTCTCGGCTGCGCTCGCGCCGACGTAGGGCCACTCGCGGTAACCCACCGGCATGTTCCCGCTAGGCGCGTCGGGCATGTCTGCCGTGGCGATCTTCAGCAGCCCGTTGCCGCCGTTGAGGGACAGCGTAACACCTGCAAGGCGACCTCCGTGCTCGTCGCAAAGGCGCGCGTAGAAACCGAAGCGGCCGTTCTCTTGATTGGCGACCTCGAGCAGCAGGCGGTTCCAGCCGGCTTGCAGGACCACGGGAGCCTTGATCGTGTCCCGGTAAGGGGCGCCTTCCACACTTGAGGCCACCAACGAGCCGTTGAGCCAGGCTTTGAACTCGTTGTCGGCTCCAACGCGGAGTTGGGCCGACTGTGCGCGGGCGCTGTGAACGTAGATGTGGGCGTAGGCGACCTTGGCCGCCACGGACTCTCCCCGTTTGACTCGAAAGTAGCTGAAGAGGTCTTGGTAGTCGTCGTAGTTGCGCGAGAAGAGGCGGTCGTCGAAGTAGCGCCACGCCTTGCCGGCGGATACCATCCCCAAGCGCGGCGCCACATTGGCCTCGTCAATCCAGTCGCGCTCATAGCCTGAGTTCTGCGCGTCATTGTCGAAGGTGCCGGCGAGCAGCCAGGTGTTTATGAAGGGGGCGGGCTCGGGCGTGCCGGCGGCGCAGAAAGTGGCCGACGCGATCAGCATGCAGGAGCACAGGCATAGAAACAGCGGCGTTTCGAATCCGTGCATGGGACAGGCCTCCATTATTCCTGGCAGGTTGACGTTATCGGGCGCAGGCGGTGTTCGGCAAGCCCGGGATTCGGGAGCCGCCCGAGCCGCAGGCGACCCGCCCGGTCGCCCCTACCATTCGACGCCTGACGGCGTCGCGGGCCGAGGTGAACCTGCGGTGCCTACACGGGTAAAGGCACCGCGCGGGAGGGGGGTTGAGGAAGTTGGGGGAGTACGGTAAGCAGGGCGGGACGCGATGCTGCGCTCGGCGCTACGAACTCCAGCGTGGATTTCGCGCGCGGAGATGTTCCCCTGATACCTACGACCGCGGCGCATGAGGAGGCCGGCAATGCACAACTCGTTGTTCATTCGAGACCTGCTGCGGGGAACCAACCGAGACCCTATGCGGT
>CAZGSV010000006.1:0-71295 GCA_964528605.1 uncultured Armatimonadia bacterium | reverse complement strand
AACGAGGCCGAAGTAACGCTGCCCGACGGCCGGCGGCGCACGGTGACCGCGACCGGCGGCCAAGTGGCCTTCACCGATACGAATCGAGTTGGGCTCTACCACATGCGGGCGGGCGACCGGGAATGGCGCTGGGCGGTGGACTTGCGCAACCCCGAGGAGTCCGACCTGTCGCCCAAGGGAGAACTGAAACTGGGCGAGCGTAAGGTAGCGGCCGGAACGGGCCCGCCGAAAGTGGAGCAGCACCTTTGGCCCTACTTGGCGCTCTTCGCTCTGGCCGTGCTTCTGGGCGAATGGCACCTGTATCACCGGCGGTATTGAGCCATGTGGCTTTCTTTCTCGCGGCCTGAGTTTCTGCTTCTGCTCCCGGTGGCGGCGGCGCTGCTGTGGTACTCGGCGCGGGTGAGTTACGCTGACCTGAGCGGGGCGCGCCGTTGGGTGGCCTGGGTGGCGCGCGCCCTGATCGTGCTGGCGCTGATTCTCGCGCTCGCCGGGGCGCAGTTGGTGAAGCGCAGCAACAGCATGGTGGTGGCGTTCGCGCTGGACGCCTCCTACAGCGTGCCTGCTGAAGAACGCGCCAAAGCCCTGGAGTTCATCAAGCAGGCGCTCAAGCATCGCCGGCCGCAGGACCGCGGGGCGCTGGTGGTCTTCGGGCGCGAGGCGGCGGTCGAGTCGGAGTCGCTGCGCCAGCCGGACGACGTGCAGGTGGCCTCGAAGCCCTCACCGACACACACCGACATCGCGGCGGGCCTGCGCCTCGCCATGGGCATACTGCCTCCCGAGGCCGCGGGGAAACTCGTGGTCTTCTCCGACGGCAATGAGAACGTAGGATCCGCGTCGGAGGAGGTGCTGCTGGCCAGGGCGAACGGCGTCGCCGTGGATGTTGTGCCGCTCAAGGCGCGCAAGGCGCGGGACGTGCTGGTGCGGGAAGTGGGAGTTCCCGCGGAGGCGCGGCTGGGAGAGCCGTTCCCGGTTCGGGCGACCGTTGAGGCCACCGAGCCCTCGCAGGCGACGGTCACGGTGTTGGTTGACGACAAGCCCATCGAGCGGCGCCCAGCGACGCTGGCGGCGGGCACGACGGCCCTGCGCATACCCGTGTCCCTGCCTGACGCCGGCTTTCACAAGGTCGAGGTCCTGGTGGAGAGCGCGGACGAGCAGTGTCGGGAGAACGACCGGGGTACGGGCTTCGTGCGTGTGAAGGGTAAGCCGCGGGTGCTGGTAGTGGACCAGAACGCGCCGGACGCGGCGGCGCTGCGCAAGGCGCTCCAGTTGCAGGACATCATCGTGGATATTGGTGGCCCTGCCGCCCTGCCGACCAACGCCGCGGACCTGGAGAGATACGATAGCCTCTTCCTCTCCAACTATCCGGCCTACAAGATGAGCAACCACCAGATGACGATGCTGCGAGACGCGACGCGCGACCTCGGCATCGGCCTCGGCATGATCGGCGGCGAGTTCTCCTTCGGGGCGGGGGGGTATTACCAGACGCCCGTCGAGGAAGCGTTGCCCGTGAGCATGGACGTGAGCAAGCATCGCGTCTTCCCGGCCTCGGCGGTGCTGATCGTGATGGATACTTCCGGCAGCATGGGGATGATCGAGGACGGGGTGGAGAAGATCCAGTTGGCGGCCGAGGCCGCGTGCGCGGTCGTGGATCTGCTGCAACCTTACGATGCCATCGGCTTCATCGCCAGCGACCCCTCGCCCACGCTCGTCTGCGCCTTGCGCAAGGCAGCGAACAAGAGCGCGGTGAAGAACGACATCCGTTCGGTGCGCGCCGGCGGGGGGGGCATAGCCTGCTATCCCTCGCTAAGCGCCGCCTACAGCCTGCTGCGCAAGGACAAGGCCGCGGTGCGGCACGTGATTATGCTGGCCGACGGGAGCGACTGCGACGAGCAAGAGGGCACGGTGCCGCTGGCGGCGCAAATGGCTTCCCAGAAGATGACCGTCACCACGGTCGCCTTCGGGGAGGGCCCGCACGTGCCGTTCCTCCAGCAGGTGGCAAAGGAGGGGCGCGGGCACCTCTACCTGACGGAGAAGGCCGGCGATCTCAAGAAAATCTTCACCCGGGAGACGCTGACCATAGCGCGGTCGGTGCTGGTGGAGGAGCAGTTCCGCGCGCGGCTCGGCGACGCCAGCCCGGTCGTGCAAGGTGTGGATTGGGGAGCCGCGCCCCCCCTACTGGGCTACGTCGCCACCTCGCCGAAAGGGCTGGCCAAGGTGCCGCTCCTTTCGCACAAGGATGACCCCGTCTTCGCGCACTGGCAGTACGGACTGGGCAAGAGCGTCGCCTTCACCTCGGACGCGAAGGCCCATTGGGCGGCTTACTGGCTCGGCTGGCAGGGCTTCCCTAAGTTCTGGGGGCAGGCGGTGCGCTGGAGCCTGCGCGAACCCTCCAGCGGAGTGCTCTATCCGCGTGTGGAACCCGAGGGGGACAAGGCGAGAGTGGTTGTGGAGGCGGTAGCGGAGAACGGATCCCTCATCAACGGCCTGGAGATGCGCGCGACCGTCAACACGCCGGACGGCGGGAGGGCGGAGGTGGTGCTCGGCCAGACGGCGCCGGGGCGCTACGAGGGCAGGTTCCCGGCGGCCGGGAGCGGAGCCTATGTCGTGGGTCTCACTGCCTCGGGGCCGGGAGGGTTTCAGGCGCAGCAGACCGTGGGGTTCGCGGTGGCATATCCGCCGGACTTCGCGGACACGAGCCCAAACCTGCCTTTCCTCACCAACATGGCGGAGCAGACCGGCGGCAAAACGCTGACCGGCCCGGAGGAGGCTTTCCAGCCGCCTAAGGTGATGCCCGCGGTGCGGACGGACTTGTGGCGAAGTCTGTTGTGGCTGGCCGCGCTGCTGCTGCCGCTGGATGTTGCCGTGCGGCGATTGTTGATCCGGCGGGAGGACCTGGCGGTGTTCGCGCAACTCGTTTCCGCCGCGGTTGGGCGCGTTGCCGCCAGGAGAGAGGCGCCAAGGCCCGCTACCATGGCGCGACTGCTCGCCCGGAAGAGCGTCCACCAGGCTTCGGCGGAGGCGCCCCCGACATCCCCGCCAGTGGAGATCCCGGAGCAGCGCGCAGCGGCTTCGCCTACCGAACGCCCGCCCCAGCCAGTCACGGCAGAGGTAGCGACACCAGAGGAGCGCTCGGTACAAAGAACGCCGGCCGCACCCCCCCAGCCCCCCTCCGCCGAGCGGACCCTCAGCCGCCTCCTCGACCGCAAACGCCGGCAGCGATAACCCCGCCCACTTGTCCGCTGTCTCTCTCCCAGCCCGCTGGCGCACCCCGGCTCGACGCAGCGCACCCGGCTCTGCATTGACCCCGCGCTCGAGCACCGGCGGCGGTGGGCCTATCCGCCACCGGCTGCTATACTGCGCCCAACGTGCGGTAGGGACGCGAAAGCAATGTGCAAGAACCAGGAACGCGAAGTTAGGACTGTGAGCCTGCGCGCGGCGAACGGCGGGCCGACCATTACCACTACCGGCTCATACCCCCCGGTGTGGCGGCCTATGTGATCGCCTGCCCTGCTGTCGGAGATGCAAAGGCCGCCCCCACCGGAGCGGCCTTTTGATTTGAGTGGCACGAGAGGGGGCGGCGCGCGGAGTTCGACAAAACGCGCCTCTAGCGGCACACTAGGCGCCCACTGACGGGACCGGAATGGGAGACCTGACGGAGATAGGCGCGGAGGCGCGTACCAGCGAGCAGCCACGAGCGCGCGCGCTCCTGGTCGGCTTGCTGCTCGCAGCCTTCCTGGGCTTGGCGACGCCTTACTCCGACATGTTCCTGGGCGACAGCCGGCTCGGGTACTCCCACCTGCCGTTGGGCCCGCTCACGCTGCTCTTTATACTGGCGGTCGGCTACAACACGCTGGCCCGGCGCTTCTTTCCTCGCCTGGCGTGGCGGCGGACGGAACTTCTGCTCATCTACTGCATGTTGCTCGCAACGGTCGCGCTGGCGTCCACGGGCTACGGGGCTTGGGTGGCGCAGGTGGCGACCGCGCCGTTCTACTTCGCAAACCCGAGCAACAAGTGGCAGGAACTCTTCATGCAGTACCTGCCCGGCTGGATGCACCCGCCCAACCAGGGCGACGTCATCACCGGGCTCTTTGAGGGTCTGCAACGCGGTCAGGCAATCCCTTGGCACGCCTGGCTGGTGCCCTTGGGAGCCTGGACGCTCTTCACGGTCCTATTCTTCGGCGCCTTCGGGTGCTGGGCGTTGATAATGCGGCGGCGCTGGATCGAGAGCGAGAAGTTGGTGTTCCCGCTCACGCAGGTGCCGCTTGCGCTCGTCGGCGGGGAAGCGCAGGCCCCGAGGAGGGACAGCATCCTGCGTAACCGCCTATTCTGGCTCGGGTTTGCCGTGCCGGCCGCCTTTCACGGCTTCAACAGCCTCGGGGTCTACCTCCAAGGCTTCCCCGCCCTGAAACTGAGCGACATTGACATCGGGTCAGGTCTTACGGCGCGGCCCTGGAACGCCCTGCAAGACCTGCGCATCTTCATCGTGTTCTCCATCATCGGCGTCGCCTACCTGCTCACCTCCGAGATCTCCATGTCCATGTGGCTCTTCTACTGGGTGCACGAGATTGAGGAAGTCGTCCTGACCGCGTTCGGCTACGACCAAGGGAAAACCTGGTGGGCGACCGCCGACATCGGGGACGTGCAGGAGCAGGGCGCCTTCTTCGTGCTCGTGTTCTTTCTGCTGTGGACGGCGCGCAGGGAGTTCGCCGCCACCTGGCGGGCGGCCATCAAGCGCGGTTGGTGGCGCCGAGCGGATGACGCGGAGCCGCTGCCGTTCGCAGTGGCGGTCATAGGCTTCGTCACCTTCTTCGCCGGGATGGTGGCATGGCTCACGGCCGCCGGCGCCAAGCCGCAGATCGCGGCCCTTTTCCTGCTCATCTTCGTGGTGGTGGCCACGACGCTTGCGCGCCTGGTCAACGCCGGCGGCGCCATCTTCGTGGAGTGCTCCTGGATGCCGCAGGACGTGGCGCTGAACTTCCTGGGCACCAAGGCGGTGGGCGCCAGGTCGCTGACCATCCTGGCTTTGCCCGAGCGCGACTACATGTTCGACCAGCAGACGATCCTGATGCCCTATCTCATGGACAGCCTCAAGATAGCGCACACCTCGCACATAAGGGGACCGCGGCTGGCGGTCGGCGTCTCCGGCGCTATGCTGGTGACCATCCTCTGCGCCAACTACATGGTCCTGAAACTCGCCTACCAGCACGGTGGCCTCGCGCTGCGGTCAGAGTACTTCACCACTGGCCCGAGTTGGCCGTTTGAGCGCTTGGCAAGCAACCTCAACACCCCCATGCCACCCAAACTGCCGGACATCTTCTTCACCTTCATCGGCGGCGCGTTCATGGCGCTCGTGATACTATTGCAGCGCCGCTTCCTGTGGTGGCCGGTGCATCCCCTCGGCTTCGTCATGGCCGGGACCGGCACCGCGCACGCGATCTGGTTCTCCTTTCTCCTGGGGTGGTTGATCAAAGCCATAGTGCGGCGCTACGGTGGCTATGCGGCCTATCGCCGCCTCGTTCCCGCAGCCCTAGGCTTGATTCTCGGAGAGTACATGATCTCGGGAGCCTTCACCGCCTTTGACGCCCTCATTGGCAAAACGGGGCACGAGATCTTCCCCGCCCTGTAAACGGAGGCCGCCACCGGGGTCCGGCAGGTGAGTCTGCGGACAAGGAGATGAAGACGGCAGTGGCAATCGGATTGCTCATGCTCGAGGCTGTCAGGACGATGGCGGGAACAGCCGGGGAAGAGAAGCGGCTGGTCAAGGAGCCGGCTTACCTCTCTGACGTGTGCGAGGTCGGCCCGCTGGTATGCAACCGCCGTCTGCTCCTGATGGAGTGCATGCGCCCAGCTTCCGGCGGCACGCCTCAGGACTACTACGTCATCATCCGCGACGTGGAGCGCGGCGAGATAGTGGCGCGCTTCGGCGAAGGGCATAGCCTAGCGTCCGCCATCGTGCACAACGGCGAGGTCTATGTCTTCACCTCGCGTTGGGCAGACAATACTTGGAACGACGTGACTCTCTTCCGCTCGCGCGACTGGCAGCATTGGGAGCAGCAGGTGGTGCTCACCCAGGAGCCGACCGAGCACCTGTTCAATACCTCGGTGTGCGCCGCCGATGACGGCTTCGTGATGGCCTACGAGTCGGACGACCCGCAGTACGTTCCCTTTACCATCAAGTTCGCCAGGTCGCCCGACCTGATCAACTGGACCAAGATTCCCGGCGCCATTCTGGGACCGGACCGTTACGCCGCGTGTCCGTGCCTCCGCTACCTGGAGGGCGCTTACTACGTGCTCTATCTTGAGCATCGCACGCCCGCTTGGTGGTTCGAGACCTTCATGACGCGCTCCACCGACCTGCGCAACTGGGAGCCCTCGCCGCGCAATCCGATCCTCGCGCCCGAGGAAGGCGAGGACATCAACACCTCCGATCCCGATCTGGCGGAGTTTCTGGGCAAGGTCTATCTCTACTACTGCATCGGTGATCAACGAACCTACGCGAAGATCAAGCGGGCCGTGTTCCCGGGCACGCTGAAGGAGTTCTTCGAATGGTGTTACACGGCGCCGCCGAGCGGCCGGTAGCACCTGCGCGCCCGGCGGGATCGCCGGCGGCCAGGGTCGCGTTAGCGAACCCGCCGGCAATTGGCTCACCATCATTGAGAAGCGAGGCGGGCAAGAGATGATGACGCGCGTGCTGGGAAGAAGCGGGATCAGAGTCTCGGCTTTGGGCATGGGGTGCTGGGCGATAGGCGGGCCGTTCTGGCACAACGGCGAGCCGGTCGGTTGGGGCCAGGTGGACGACGCGGAGTCGCTGCGGGCAATCCAGAAGGCGCTCGACCTCGGCGTGAACTTCTTCGACACCGCCGACGTGTACGGCTGCGGCCACAGCGAGCGTATACTGGGCGAGGCGCTCGCCGGGCACCGGGACGAGGTGGTCATCGCCACCAAGTTCGCGCACGTCTTCGATGAGCAGGCCCGCAGTTGGAGCCACGACGACGCCTCGCCCGAGTACCTCCGCAGCGCGTGCGAGGCCAGCCTCAAGCGCCTCAACACGGAGGTCATAGACCTCTACCAGTTCCATGCCGGTGGTTACGACCCGGCACTCGCTCCGGCGGTGATGGCGACGCTGGAGGAACTGGCGGCCACGGGCAAGATTCGCTGGTACGGCTGGAGCACGGACGACCCGCAGCGCGCCCGCATCTTCGCGCAAGGCGAGCACTGCACCGCCATCCAGCAGAGGTTCAACATCTTTGACGGCAACCCCGAGACGCTCGCCGTTTGCGAGCAGTTCAACCTGGCCAGCATCAACCGCGGCCCGCTGGCGATGGGCTTGCTGACCGGCAAGTTCACCAGCGAGTCGAGCCTGCCCTCTGACGACGTACGCTACGACTGGAACCTCAAGGAGGGCGAGATGGCCGAGCGGCTCAAGCGCCTGCAGGCCCTACGCGCGGTGCTCACGCGCGACGGCCGCACGCTCGCGCAGGCGGCGCTGGGCTGGCTCTGGGCCCGCAGTGAGAAGACCATACCCATCCCCGGCTTCAAGACCGTCAAGCAAGTGGAGGAGAACGCCGGCGCGCTCCACTGCGGCCCACTCTCGCCGGAGCAGATGACGGAGGTTGATCGCCTTCTCGGCCGATAGGTCGGGACTGTTCCGTTGACCGATTCGGCAGCCCGGGCTAACCTCTGAAAACGGCTGAGATCGCGGCTGGTGCAGCCGGACGGAGTTGGGCCATGGGCACCGAAGAGATCCTGAAAGAGAAACGAGAGGAGATACTGCGGATCGCCGCCCGGCACGGCGCGCGCAATGTGCGTGTGTTCGGCTCCGTTGCTCGTGGTGAGGCCGACGAGACCAGCGACATAGACCTGCTGGTCGAGATGGAGCCCGGCCGGAGCCTGCTGGATCATGCCGCGCTCTGGCTGGACCTCCAGGCGCTGCTCGGGCGTAAGGTGGACGTGGTTAGCGACCGGGGGATCAAGGCGCGCATCAGGGACCGCGTCTTGCGCGAGGCGGTGCCTCTATGAAAGATGACCGCGAGCGGCTGCTGGACATGCTTGAGGCCGTAGAGCGAGTGGAGCGCTACACCCAGAGAGGGTGCGCGGCCTTTGAACGTGACGAGCTCATCCAGACATGGGTCGTGCACCACTTGCAGATAGTCGGCGAGGCGGCCGCCCGGCTCCGCGGAGACGGCCTGCCCAGACGCGCACCGTCCACGGTACCCTATTGCCACTCGCTCACGGCTTCCAGCCGCTGCTCCGGTGTCGCGTCCTCGAGCGCGCCGAGGTCAACAGTGGCGCCGGTGAGCCGGTTCAGACCCCACGCCAGGCTGACGGAGATGTACTCGCTGTCCACGTTCTTTCGGTAGGCGTCCAGCAGCGCGGGCACGTCCTCAGGCAGCGCGGCGCGCTTGACGGCGTCGGCCGCACGCTCGAGCACTAGTGTGTCCGGCGAGGCCAGCAGTTTCAGGCTGGCCGTGCGCGCCATCTCGGGAGCGCGCATCAGCAGGCCGCCGAGCAAACGCACCCGCACCAGCGCATCGAGATTCGGGTCCATCACGCAGGGGACGAGCGCGGGCGCGAGCGCATCGGGCATCGCCGCTTCCAAGGAACGCGCCAGATGCCTCTGAACTTCCACGCCTTGTGCCGTCAGTTGCGCGAGCAGTTCGCTCGCCACGCCCTCGTCCGCGATGCGCTCCAGCGCCAGCGCGGCGGCGAGCCGCTCCTCCTGGCCCTGCGAATCGAGGAAAGGCAAAAGCCTCCGCGCCGCCGGCTGATAGATCATGGCTCCGAGCGCTTCGATGGCCGCGAGCCGCTCCGACCTATCGCTCGACTCGAGTTTCGCCATCGCTGCCTTCGGCAGCCCCTCGTCGCGCCAGCGTATGTAATGGTCAATCTCTTCGATGACCGGGTTCCCGGTGTCAATCGTGCCCAAGCGCAAAGCGTAGGAGCGGACATCGAGGTAGTTGTCCTGCGCGTCTATCACGGCGTAGTGCGGATAGTCGTGATCAATGACCTGCGCCGCGGTGAACCACTCGGGCCAGTGGTTGTCGCCCATGCCGCCGGCGGTGATGTAGTAGACGGTGCCGTTGCGGTCGTCGCGCTTTCCGCCGCGGATGCCCCAGCAGCGCTCGAACACGTGGGTGTGGCCGAAGATGGCCATGTCTACGTTGTGCTTATCGAGCACGGCCTCGATCTCAGGCATCCCCAGCGCCTTGCGCGAGTCGGAGCCCGACTTGTAGCCGACGCAGTACACGGGCACGTGCGTGGCGAAGAACTTCCACGGCCGGTCGGTGGCTGCCAGGTCCTGGTCCAGCCACTGCGCGCACCGGTCCATGGCGTAGATGGAAACGACCGCGATGTGCACGTTGCCCCAGTCGAACGAATAGAAGGGCTCAGGGCTCGGCAGATCGAAGTACTGGCTGAACCAGTCGGTCTCCGCCGGTGAGGGGCCGCCCTCGTGATTGCCGCGCGCGGGGAACATAGCAATGCTGCCGCTCGAGGCCGCGAAGCGCGCGAAGTGACCGGGCCAGAGCGACTTGTCGTGGCCGCTGCGAACGATGTCCCCGGTGTGCAGGATGAACTCGGGCGCGCGCGCCAGCATGTGCTCTGGGAAGCCGTTGTCCTGCCAGTGCGTCTCCCAGAATCGAGTGTCGCCCAGCGCCGCGAAGCGCACGGCACGCATTGATGCAGGCGCGGTGCGGAAGACGCCTTCCGCTGTCCCGCCTGGGCAGAGAACCCGATACCAGTACCCGGTGTCGGGTTGCAGCCCGGTAAGCCGGACCTTGTGAATCGTGACCGGCGTGTCTTCGGTCACCGCGAGGGGCCCGGAGAGCGCGGTGCGCGCCATTGCCGCCGGAGAGTATTCGACTCGGCCGGCCGTGGGCGCCGTGGTCTCCCACACGATGGTGACCCCGTCCGGCCTCGCGTTCTGGAGGACCGGCTTGACGAGGAACTCCGCCGCCGACTGCGCGCGCGACGCCGCCGCGGAGGCAACCAGCCCAACGACCAGGACTGCCAGAAGGACAGCGGACGCTCGTCTGTGGCGCAAGACGATCACCTCGAATCTTGGATTGTGCTCTCCAGCCACCTCGGAAACCAGCACGCGGCCGCTATCTTATCAGGCTCCGGGCCTTCCGGCCCAACTCCGCGCTTGAGTGGTCGCGCCTCGGCACCATAGGGCCTCAGATCGTCCGTGGTGGCCAGCCGGTGAAGTCCTCTTGCTCCTGCGGGCCGAGGTGATCGCGCAGGACGCACGCCGCTTCGGCCACTCCATCGCACCATGAGGCGACCTGCTCCACGCTCGGCGATCCTTGCTCCCACTTCTCCCACGCCTCGAACAGGCGCTCGAACGGCGTCACGTCCGCCCACTCGCCGCAGGTCCGCTTGAAGTCGCTCAGGCACTGCGTGCGATGGTTGGCGTAGATGCCCTGCGCCTCTATCGCCGCTCGCACCACCGTCCAGGCAACCGTGAACGCCGTGTAGAGCATCCAATCGGCCTCTTCCTCAGACGACGGGCCCGGGCGGCCCGGAAAGTACGCGAGGAACTTGTCGCGGTCACGCGCCACCTGTTCAATCTCGCGCGACACCAACTCCGTCCACGCCCCCCCGCCCAGGTTGCGCCGCCTCTCCTCCGGCGTTGCGTGCGCTACGCGGGCGAGTTCGGCGGTCAGCCGCTCGCAGAGGGGAAGACGGTGCCGCCCGGGCGCCTTGAGCCAGGTCTCCGCCAGCGCCTCCGTCTTCTGGTACAGTTCGCCCTTCACCAGCCCGCGCCTGATCGCATCCTGCAGCGTCAGGAAGAACTCGTCCATGCTCAGGATTGCGATCTCGGGATGGCGCGCGAACTCCTCCATCTCCGACTCCAGTTGCTCCCAGATGCCGACCGATATCTGCGCGAAGAGGAACATGAAGAGCGGTCGCGTGGGGCACTCCTTGCTGAACTTTACGATGTCGCCGACGTTGTCGCGGCCCACGTTGGCGATGTGGACGGAGTGCAGTTTCGGTATGGGGCCGTCCACGTAACTCTTCGCATAAGGCGAGCCGCCCAGGCCGCACACGAGCCCGGGCCCCGACTTCAGCGCCTCCTGCTCGCGACGCACCGCCTCGTCGTCCTCCACCTCGCGCCACCAGTCCTGTAGGAACCAGTTGACCATGTTGCACCCGCGCTGGCCGGTCTGGTCGAGTAGCCGGCGCGTTTCCGCGAGGTACAGCCCAACGAGGTCCTTGGGCCACAGGTGCGTGTAGGTGTAGGCCGCGCCCGACGACGGCCCCCAGAAACAATCGTTCGGCGCGCGCGTCTCCTGATAGTACTGGAGCATCCCCGGCATCAGTTTGACCATCAGCGGCAGAAAGCCCCAGCCGAACTTGAACTTCCCCCGCTGCGGCGCCAGCCAGTTGCCCGAGTGCAGGTTGTTCATCGCCCAGGTCGCGTCGCCGTCGCTGTTGTAGAAGCAGACATAGACCTTGCTCGGCTCCGCCTTGCAGGACGCGGGCTCGGGCAGAGGCTGAGTGTAGGACTTGTCGGGGTCGCCGACGCCGCCGTGGATGGTCAGATTGGGCGTCGCCACGCTGCACAGGGTGAAGAAGCCGCGCTGCGCCGCCTCGGCCACGTACTCCTTCTCCTGATCGAGCACGCAGTGCCAGTTCATCTGCACTCCGGGCGCCTCGGCGGAATCGAGCATGCGCCGATAGAGATAGAGCGTGCGGCGCGTTTGGCGGCTCAGCGGCAGGTCGAGCGCGAAGCCCTTGTGATAGACGACGAAGTCCACGAGTTCGTGCGTACCGGCGTACCACGCGGGCCGGTGGATGCAGAGGTTGGCGTAAAGGCGCTTGTGGCAGTGCGGCCAGAGATTCTCGACCGCCCATTCTGCCGCCTCCGCGTCGGAGGCGAACCTGCCGCGCAGGTCATCCGCCTTCGGAATGCCGTGCCGCGTCATCCACTCTTCCTGGTCCGGCGCGACCGGCAGTACGCCCTCGAGCCCGGCGCGCGTGATCGCCAGGTTCTGCGTTTGCACGATGCTCCCGTTGTCATAGAGAACGTAGCCGGCCACCAGATGCTTGTAGCGCTCCAGCAACTCGTCCGGGTCGTCGAGGTTCTCGGTTGGCAGCCCGAAGCGCTGGACGTAGTACTCGAGCCAATGATCCTCATAGAGCCCGGAGGGCTTGCGGGGGCGCTGCGGGAGCGTGCCGCGGATGATGTAGAGGTGCGGCTCGTCCCTATTCACAAGCCCCTGTAGCGCCCGCACCCAGATCCAGAAGTCAACGCCCTGCCCCTCCGGACCAAGGCGCGCCACGAGTAGCCGCTTCACCCTCGGCATCGCCGGAAACACCTCAGTCAATCTCATCGCGTTCTCCTATCGCCATTGATGATGCCGGCGCCCACTCTGGCACCTCACCACCTCTTCGGCAAGCGCAAAGCGGTACGACCTCGGACGTAGCGGCCGAGACTCGCTTGTCCGCCGAAGCCCGGCTTGGGCGGGCGAAGGCGGAACGCCCCCCGCCCCGCCGAGGCGGGGCTGCTACGTTCTCGACCCCGCCGATGCCGGGGCCGCGTAATTCCGGGACAGACTACCTCACGGAGACCTCGAGCCCTTCGATGTCGAGGATGAGGTTGGCGGGGGCGGTGTAGGGGCACGGCACGCCGTGCCCTTTCTCTGTCGCAGGCAGGAGCCTGCTGCTACAAGAGCGGGCGGCCACGGGGGCCGCCCCTACCGGACGGATACCTCGAGCCCTTCGATGTCGAAGATGACGTTGGCGGGGGCGGTGTAGGGGCACGGCACGCCGTGCCCTTTCTCTGTCGCAGGCAGGAGCCTGCTGCTACAAGAGCGGGCGGCCACGGGGGGCCGCCCCTACCGGACGGACACCTCGAGTCCTTCGATATCGAAGATGACGTTGACGCTGGCGGAGAAGTTCGCGGGGTCGCGGACGAACGACAGGTAGTGCTTGAGGCGCTCGGCGGAGTTCTGACTGTTGTGCGCGAGCACCACCGCGCCCGCGGGCATGCGCTCGTAGCCTTGCTCGAGAATGTCTAAGTAGATTCCCTTGCCGCGGCTGTCGGTGCCGTCCGCGTCAAGGTAAAGGAGATGAAGCGGCTCCTTGAACTCGCGCACCACGTCAACGGCATCGCCCGCGACCACGCGCGCCACGCCGGTAGCGTCAACGCGCCGCACGTTGCGCTCGGCGCGCTCCGCCTCCTGCGGCTTGATCTCCACACCAATCAGGTTCTCGGCGCGATAGCAGGCCCCCGGCCCGACGGCGGCCCCCGCGTTGCAGACAAAGGTGTTCCCGCAGAAGACGCCCGCCGCGATCATGTTGGCGGGTTGCGTTATCGCGTTGATCGCGTAAAGCAGGCGCTGCATACGCGGAGTGATGGCGGTCCAGGGAATCTCGAAGAGTTCGCGCACCGCCTTGCGATGCGCCAGCATCTTCCGGTGATCGTAGCGCGTGTGCGGCAGAACGCCGGCCTCGTGGAGCACCGCGAGCGCTTGGCCCACAACGGCGATCTCCCTCTCGAGCGGCTCCAACTCGCGGTGCGGGTCGCCGTACTCCATTCGGTACTCGTTCCAGTCGTCGCTCTGGTAGGTTCGGGTCACGCAATGCCTCCGGGCGCTGGGTTCCGGCATTTATACCGGATTCGGGCGATTCTGACCTGTGCGCGAGGCTGGCCGCCATAGGTCAGTTCGGCCCTGGGCCCGCCGGGGCACCGCCGATCCTGTGCGGCGCGAAGCCGGGGCCGTAGACCGGCTTGAAGAGATTCGCCGTGCAGTGGGCGCTGGTGTCGTCGTAGGTTCCCGGCGGGGGGGCGGGGCTCTGCACGGTCACAATCCCATACGGGTTGTGGTCTGTCCGCCCGCGGGGGGGGAAACGCGTCACGAACCAGTGCGGGTTGATCGCCTCCTCGGGCGCAGCCTCGCCGATGGCATAGACCCAGCCGTTCTGCGAGCCGATGACGATCGTGCCGCCGGCGACGCAGGGAGTCGCGTCAATGTCAAAGCCGTCGTCGAACATCCAGACAGGCGCGCCCGTGTCTTCATCTAGGCACCATAGGCGGCCGTCGCGCACGCCCAGGACCACGCAGCCGTCGGTGACCGCGGCGGAACTCCAGATGCGGCTGCCCAGGTTGCGCTTCCAGACCAGCCCGCCGTCGGACATGCGCAGCGCGTAGAAGACGCCGTTGTTGCAGCCCACGTAGAGCCGATCTTTGGTTGGGTTGAGGGCCACGGTGGCCCAAATGCCGCGCGCCATGGGGACGTGCCACACCGGTTTGCCCGTGCCGGCCTCGAGGCACCACAGATGTCCCTTCTCCGCGGTTTTGCCGGTCTTGCTGCCGACATAGAGCCGGCCCTTCCAGTGGACCGCGGTGGAATCCGTGTCGCCTTGAGTGTCGAACTTCCAGACGGTCTTTCCGGTCTTGAGGTCGCAGCCGTAGAGGACACCGCGATCGCTGCCGGCGACGACCCGGTCGCCGAATACGCACGGAGACGACTCCACGCTGCCCTCGGTAGTCTCCGAACGCCAGACAATCTGCCCCGTCACGGGATTGAAGCAATAGATATGGTTGTCCTCGCCGCCGATGTAGCCGCGCTCGCCGACCACGACCGGGTTGGAGTCCATGTCATTGCCGGTGCGAGTCTCCCACACCATGCGGCCATTGACGTCGTAGCAGTGGATCTTGTTGTCGCGCCCGCCATGATAGATGCAGTCGCCGAAGATGGAGATGCTGCCTTTGACCACGTGGTGGGTCTCGTAGAACCAGAGGGCCTGGCCGGTGCTGGCATCGAGGCAGTAGACGTTGGAGTCGCTGGAGCCGAGATAGACGCGGTCGCGGAGACGGACAGGCTGGCCGGTCCAGCCCATGCCGCGCCAGGGGGTGGCGGGGGTGAGTGTCTTGTCGCCGCGCTGCTCGTAGGGGCCCTCGGCCTTGGTCTTGGTCTGGAAGCGCCAGAGCAGTTTGGGGCGTCGAGGCACTGAACCGACGGCCGAGAGATTGCGCTCCGGATTGCCGCGGAACATCGTAAGGTCGGCGGGCGGCGGCTGGGGGGGGGCGACAGCCGGGCCCTCGCGCCAGGACGGAGCGCGAGCCCTGCCAACCAGCCGGGGCGCCTGCGGCCGACGCCAAGGGGGCTCCAAGATAACCCAGGCCACGGCCAGCGCGCCGATGAGCACCGCGATCGTCGCGAACAACTCAGAGACTTTGATTCGGCCGTTCCGGGTGCCGCTCATCAGCGCTCCACTAGCAGGCCCACCTTGGCTGCCAAGCCCCGTCTCGCTTTCATGCGCACGCATACTATAGCGGGGAATGCCCATCTCGGCACCTCGCGCTCGTGCGCGGCGCTCGCCGCGCCGGTGCGGCGGCCCAAGGTGACCTTCCCACCGCGCTAGTCTCCGCCTTCAGGCCTCCTCGCACGGCCGCGAAGCGGCAGAGGCCTGTTACCGTCTGCGGAGAAAGGTGTAAGATACCCGCGTTTTGAAGTCAGGGGGTCATGGAGACTGGCTGACTCCTTGGCGTAGGGCCAGGGAGGGCACGAGCAAGGCGCCTGCGAGATAGGGAACTGAGCCCCGGCCACAGGAGCCCCTGCGCTCAGGGGGCTCTCTCAGGCAGGCAATCGCTCATCGTTGCTGCAAGGACAACGGAGGCGAGACATGCTGCTACCGGTTGTTGACGAAGCACGCTACCACCCCTGTGACGTTGTCGTAGCCGGCGGCGGGATGGCAGGGATTGCCGCCGCCATGGCAGCGGCGCGTGGCGGCGCCGGCACGATGCTCATCGAAAGGGCGGGCTGGCTCGGCGGCATGGGCATCACCGGTGCCACCGCCATTCATACCTTCTTCAACGTGTTCGATGCCCACCCCGGGGCGAAGCGGACGCGCGTGATCGCCGGCATCGCGCAGGAACTCGTTGACCGCGTGCAGCAGGCGGGAGGCGGGGTCGGCCACGTTCGCATGGAGCGCGGCGGCGACTTCGTGAGCATGGTCACGCCGGTGGAGCCCGAGACGTTCAAGCTGGCCGCCGCCCAGATGTGCCGGGAAGCGGGCGTCAAGTTGCTGCTTCACACGGTGCTCGACGAAGTGCGCTCCACCGGAGGCCATGTGGACGCGGTGGTGTTGTGGAACAAGGCCGGACGGAGCCTGGTGCGCGCCAAGCAGTTCGTGGATTGCACCGGTGACGGGGACTTGGCGGCCTACGCCGGCGCCGCCATCGAGACGTTCAAGCCGGGCGATCGGGGCGCGTACTCCGCCGGCTTCACCTTCCGCCTGTGCAACGTGGACTTGGCGGCGCTGGAGGCCGACCTGGAGCGCCGAGGCGCCATCACCCAGTTGGCGCACGCCGTCAAGCCCGGCGCCTCGGCCCCCGACCTAGTGCGGCTGGGCATCAACACCACCAAACTGCGCGAGTGCGGCTGCGAGGGTGCGCCGCGTTACTTCCTTTCCTCTTCGCTCCGGCCGCGCGAGATCACCTACTGCAACTGCATCAACTGCGGCCCCAACGACGGCCTGGACGCCGAGGCCTTGACGGAGGCCGAGGTGGACCTGCGCGCCAAGATGCTACAGGTCGCGGAGATGTTCCGGCAGCATCTTGCTGGGTGCGAGCAGTGCTACGTCGCCGGGCCGGCGCCGTCGGCCGGCCAGCGCCGAGGACGGGCTATCCACTGCGACTACGAACTCACGCAGCAGGACTGCACCGAGGCGCGCCGGTTCGACGACCAGATTGCCTGCTTTGGCTTCATTGACAACAGCGAGTACTCCGTCCGCGAGGCGGGGGCCTACGGCATTCCCTACCGGGCGCTCATACCGGTGGCCTTGGACAATGTGCTCATTGCCGGACGGATGATGACCGTTGATCTGGTGGCTCACAATAGCACGCGCAACACCGCCTGCTGCCTGGCCTGCGGGCAGGCGGCGGGGACGGCGGCCGCGATGGCGGCCAAGTCCGGCAAGGCGCCGAGGGAGATCGCGGCCGATTCACTGCGTGAGAGATTGCGGGCCGACGGTGCGCTGCTGGAGCCCAAGCCGGACCGGGTCAAGAAGTCGCGATGAACTCCCTGCGCGATACCGAGGTGCTGGTGGTTGGCGGCGGCCCGGCAGGAATAGGCGCGGCCCTGGCCTCGGCGCGAGCAGGCGCCAAGACGCTGCTCGTCGAGAGATACGGCTTCCTCGGCGGAGTGGCGGCGTACGGGGTGGGCATGCCCATCAACCAGGTCCGGCCTGAGGGGCGCGCTCGCAGCGCAGTGCACGAGTTGCTGTTGGAGCGCCTGCAGGACTATGGCGAGGAGGCGGTGCGCGTCGTCGGCCACGCGCTGGTCTGCAACGTGGAGTATCTCAAGGTTGCAGTAATGGACGCGCTCGAGGCCGTCGGAGGCGAGTACCTGCTGCACTGCCCGGTGGTGGACGCCATCGTTGAGGATGGCCGCGTCGCAGGCGTGATTGCCGGCACCAAAGAGGGGCTCGCAGCCATTCGCGCGCGGGTTGTTGTTGACGGCACCGGTGACGCCGACGTGGCCTATCTCGCCGGAGCCGAGACCTTGAAGGGACGCGAGCAGGACGGCTTCCTCTCGCCCATGACGCTGCTGCTGCTCATCGCGAACGTGGACGTTGAGGGCGCGCGCGCCTTCGCCCGCGAGGGCGGACTCACGCGCTTGCTCGAGCAGGGGCGGGCCAAGTACCCCCTGCTGCCCGAAAGCATGGGTTTTGAGTTGGGGCCGTTGCCCCTGAACAACTGCCTGGTGATAAACCACGCGGGCACGAAACTCCACGGCGTTCTCGACGGCACGCGCCCTCAGGACATGACCGAAGCGGAGCGCTACAGCCGGCGGCAGGCGCTGCAGATAGTCCAAGCCTTGCGCGCATTCGGGGGGGCCCCGTTCGAGCGGGTGCAGTTGGCGGCGACCGGGCCGCAAGTCGGCGTCCGCGAAACCCGGCGCCTCAAGGGCTGCTACCTCTTGACCGAAGAGGATGCGCTTTCCGGCCGGCGCTTCGACGATGCCGTCGCCTGGCGTAGCGGCATGCTCGACATCGGCTTCGTGCGCTACCAGAAGATGCAGCTGCACGACGTGCCCTACCGCGCGCTATTGCCGGAGAAGATGGACGGCCTGCTCGCCGCCGGTCGCTGCCTCTCGGCCACTCACGTGGCCGCCTCCGCGGGCAAAAGCATGGGCAACTGTCTGGCAACCGGACATGCGGCGGGCCTGGCGGCGGCCATGTCGGTGGCGAGGGGCTGCCCCCCCCGCGAGTTGAACGTCCGCGACCTCCAACACGCGCTGGCCGCAGACGGCGTTGACCTGAAGCGGGCCTAGCCCCGACCGGAAAGGACTCCACAATGGCACGTGACGAGCACCTCACCGCTGAGGTCAAGAGGGTCGCCCTCGAGGCCGGGGCTGACCTGGTAGGCATCGCTTCGATTGACCGCTTCGACAACGCGCCGCCGGAACTCCATCCGCGCACCATCTTCCGCCAAACCGAGACCGTCATCGCCCTGGGCTGCCGCATGTTGCGCGGATCGCTCAAGACCATTGAGGACGGCACCTACTGGCAGGCCTACAACTGCGACTCCTACCAGTATCTCAACGAGGTTCTGGCGCCGCATATGCTGCGCAAGATCGTGCTCTTCCTCGAGAATCGCGGGTTCACTTCGGTGCCGGTGCACAATCCCTTCGCCGAGAACGAGGGGCGGCCCGTGCGGCCGGGCGGCATTCGGGCCGACGGCTACGTGAGCCTGCGCGTCATGGCCTGCGCCGCCGGCCTCGGAGAGTTGGGGCTGAGCAAACTCGTGCTCACGCCGCAGTTCGGGCCCCGCCAGCGCATATTCGGCGTGCTCACCGATGCCCTACTGGAGCCCGACCCGCTCTTCACCGGAAGCATCTGCGACGAGTGCGGCTCGTGCGTGACTGGTTGCCCGGCGGGCGCCATCCCCACGGAGCGCGACGTCGAGGTGGGAATCGGCGAGCGTGTCTTCCGCCACGGGTTGCTTGACCGGGCGAAGTGCATAACCGTCCACCAAGGCTGGGACGCGCGCTATTCGCCCTTCATGAAGAAGGATTCGACCCGGGAGAATCCGCCCCAGTACTACAAGTTCCTCGATCACCGCTTCCGCCACCGCAGCATCTGCGGCGGCCGCGGCTGCATTCGGGCGTGCCTTGGCCATCTGGAAAGCATCGGCCGCATCCCGCGCTACCAGACGCCCATGATCGAGGGCGCGCAGTGGGTGCTCGAAGAGCCGCCGGACTAGGCAGCGCGGCAGTGGACTCCGCGGCTCCGAAGCCCTACTATCCGCCCTTCGAGAGAGACGTTTTGCGGGCCGCCCAGCGGGCCCGCTGACCAAGCCGCGGTCGTTGAGACCGGATGCAGGAGGACGGAACATGGTCACGTTGCGGGACAAGTTCAGAGGCTGCATCGGCGCTACCTGGGTGGGCTCGGCGATGGGCGCCGTTGTCGAGGGCTGGTCGCGCGAGCGCATCAAGGAGACCTACGGCTACCTCGATAGGCTGGAGCCCTACCAGCACTACTCGGGCTATACCGACTGGAAGCGCCCCCCCGGCACCACCGAAGACGGCATTGACCGGCAGAAACTCTTCTCCACCGCCATCATCGAGAAGCAGGACCGCATCCTGGCGCAGGACCTGGTGGCGGTCTGGATTCGGGACCTAGACTCCGAGCAGATCATCTACAAGCAGGAGCCGTTTGAGAAGTCGCTGCTGGAGTTGGCGCGGGCGGGGCTGCCGCCGCTAATGCTGGGAGAGTTGTCCATTTTGCCGAACGTGGTTTCGATGTCGCGCTCCTCTCACCCCATTGGGCTTATCAACGCGGGCGACCCGCAGGGTGCAGCCGACGACACCTTTGAGGTAGGCAAGGTGTTTGCGCGTCAGACGGCCTTCGCCCTGCGCTGGGCGGCGCTCTACAACGCGGCGCTGGCGGCGGCGTGCAAGCCGGACGCCACTGTCGAGTCGGTGCTCGACACCGCGAAACGCTTCGCCACCTATCGGGCGGAGTCGGGCAGCCTCTACGCGCGTTACGACAACATCGAGCGCGAAGTGAACCGTGCTCTGGAGATCGCGGCCAAGCACACGGACCCCATGGCCATGCGCGACGAGTTCTATGAGTTCTACTTCGGCGGCAACTACTTCACCTACGGCAGTTCGCAGGCGAACGAGGTGGTCAGCAAGGGGCTGGCGGTCTTTGCGATCACCAAGGGCAATCCCCGCGAGGCGATACCAGTGGCGGTGAACTTTGGCCGCGACACCGACTGCCTGGCGGCGATCGCGGGGGGGCTGTCCGGCGCGCTCTCGGGGATTCAAGCCATTCCCGCGGAATGGATCGCTCAGGTGAACGAGGCCACCAAGCAAGACCCCTACACCAACAACCATCGCTCCATGGAGGAGACGGCCGACGGTCTCCTGGCCGCCTTCCAAGCCCGCCAGCGTCGTTTGGCGGACTATCTCCACATGATGGGCGACCCGGCCTACGTCGCCTGAACGGAGGCGCGCCATGGTCCTGCGCTGGGATGTCGTGACGATCGGCAATCTGTCGCGCAATCGCTACTGGGGCGAGAGCGAGGAGCAGGCGCTCCGGCCGGCGCTATGCACTTGCGCCCTGGTGACCGGCGCGGACTTCCGCTTACTTGTCGACCCCTCCTGCGAGGAGCGCGAGGTCATGGCCGCCGAACTCAGCCGCCGCACGGGGCTCGCGCTCGAGGACGTGGACGCCGTGTTTCTCACCCACCAGCACGGAGATCATCACGCCGGGCTCGCGCATTTCCCGCACGCGACCTGGTTGGCCGCCCCCGAAGTGGCGGCGCTCGTCAACGACTCCGGGGATTACGGCAAGCAGATCGAGCACGCGCCCCGCAAGTTGTTCGAGGCCATCGAGGTCGTCCCCACGCCCGGACACACCTTGGGCCATCATAGCCTACGCTTCACCTGCGACGGGCTGTCGGTGGTGGTGGCCGGTGACGCGGTGATGACCCGGGACTACTTTGCCGACCGGCGAGGCTTCTTCAATTCGCAGGACTTCGACCTGGCGGCCCGCACCATCGAGCAACTGGCGAGCGTCGCGGACCTCCTTGTCCCTGGCCACGACAACTACTTCCTCGTGCGCAGGCCATGAGCGGAGCGCGTGCCTGCGGCAAAGAGAAAGGAGTGCGAGCATGCTGCCTCGGGTGAGATTCGGCAGGACCAGTTTGCAGGTAACGCGGCTCGCGCTCGGCGGTTACCCCTTCGGCGGCGTCAACCGGGCGCGCGGCTGGGACCCGTTCACGCCGGAGGGCTGCGCCACCGCAATCGCCACGGTGCGCGCCGCTCTGGACGCCGGCATCAACTACATTGACACCGCCCCCAGTTACGGCAAGGGCAATAGCGAATCCATCATCGGTGAGGCGACCCAAGGGCGCCGGGACCAGTTCGTGCTCGCCACCAAAGTCGGCTGGGAGGATCTCACGCCCGAGGGCGTCGTCGCCAGCGTCGAGGCTTCCCTGCGGCGGCTGCGCACCGAGGTGATTGACGTCATTCAGTTTCACGGCGGCATGTACACCCAGGAAGACTTCGAGCACATCGTGAACGATGGCCCGCTCGATGCGCTCGAAGGCCTGCGTGGCCGCGGCCTGGTGCGCTTCCTGGGTTTCACGGCCGAGGAGCCTTGGACCGCGCGCCCGTTCATCGCGACCGGCCGCTTCGACGTTATGCAGGTCCGCTACAACCTTATCTACCAGTCGGCCGCGCTGCACGCGCTCAACGAGGCGCGCCAGGCCGACATGGGCGTCGCGGTGATGCGGCCGATGACCTCGGGCATCTTGCAGCGCCTGCTAGAGTACCTCGCGCCCGAATGGCAGCAAGCGCGCGATGTTTACGAGGTCGCCCTGAAGTACGTCTTGTCGGACAGCCGCGTACATGTGGCGAATGTTGGCATGCGCTGGCCGGAGGAGGTGGCGCGGAACGTCGCGCTGGTAGAGTTTTTCCAGCCCACCTTCGACATGGCCGACCTGCCGCGCATGACTGCGACCATCTACAGCACCGACGACGAGATGCACGGGTCGCCACGCGAGCAGTAGGCCGGAACGTTGCGCCACTCGCGAGACCTCGCCGATTCGAAAGGAAGTACGCCATGAAAGTCACTGCGGTCGAAGTCACTGTGCGTCGTCGCGAGCCGAACCCGAATCCCATTCGCGATGCCTTGCAGGCCCTTCCTGGCGCCGGCTCGGTGACGGTGACCGTTCACACCGACGAGGGCATCTCCGGCACGGGCGAGGTCGGCTTCGGTCGCATCGCGGGAGCGCCGGATACGCTGGGGGCGCTCATCGAGCACGAGTTGAAGCCGCTGGTGCTGGACACCGATCCCGCGTTCCTCCGCGCCACCCGCGAGGCGATGCTGCGCGAGACTGAGTATCACGGCTCCTCCGGCCTGGCCATGTTCGGCATCGCGGCCGTTGACACGGCTCTCTGGGATTGCGTCGGTAAGGCGCATGGGGCGCCCTGCTGGCGCCTGTGGGGCGCTGTGAGTGACCGAGTGCCCGCCTACGCCATGGTCGGCTGGATGAACTACGACGACAACGAGGTGCAGCGCATCTGCGCGCAGGCCGTGGAGCAGGGCTTCCGCGCAGTGAAGATCAAGGTCGGCTATCCCACGCTGGCCGAGGACATCAACCGCATCAGCGTGGTCCGGCAGGCCGTCGGCGACGACGTTCAGTTGATGGTTGACGCGAACCAGGCGCTTTCGACGGCTGAGGCCATCCGCCGCGGCCGGGCCTTCCAGGACCTGGGCTGCTACTGGTGGGAGGAGCCTATCCCGGCGGACGATGTGGATGGTTATGCCGAACTCGCGGCCGCTTTGGACATCCCCGTGGCAACCGGCGAAAACCTCTACACCAAGCAGGACTTCGCCCGGTTCCTCAAGCGCGACGCTGTTGACATCGTGCAGCCAGACCTCCGCCGCGCGGGCGGCCCGACCGGGTTGCTGGAGGTCGGGGCTTTGGCCTCCGCGTTCCGGCGCCCCTACGCCTCGCACGGAGGCGGCCCCGTGCAACTGAACGTGATGGCGTGCCTGCCGAATGCGCTCTACCTGGAGACCGGCCTGATCGGCCCGGCCTCGCCGCTCAAGTTAGTGGACGGCTGCGCGCTCGTGCCCCAGGGCCCCGGCTTCTCCTGGGCCTAGTCGGCCAGCCCGGAACTCGCTGCGGCGCTACGCCCCGATCACGGCTGCGGGGGGGCGTTGGGCGAGACGCGCACCGCAGGCGCCTCGGGCATCGTGGCCGGCGCCTCGCGGTAGCGATTCAGCATGTAAAGCAGGCTCGGCGCCAGCCAGTAGTTGTTGGTTATCGCGTCAACGCTGTTGTCCTCCAGCGTGCGCTCGAAGCAGGCGCGTGCCCACAGCAGGAACTCCGGGTCGCCGGTCATCTCATAGGCATAGCCGAACACCGGCGCGATGATAATGTTGTAGTTGCTGGTGAGGTTGAACCAGGGGTTGCCCGAGTAGCCGCCCATATCCCCCGGCACGCCCCAGGTCGCGTTCTCCGTCATCATTGCCTCGACGATGCCGAGCGCCGTTGCGGCGGCATCTTCGTTGCCCGTGAGTTGCCATAGACGATAGAGGGCGTCGGTCGCCTCGCAAGCCATCCAGGGCACCATGACCCAGTAGGCTGCGTTGCCGTGCACCTCCACATACGCCCCGCGCCGCCGAGCGATCCGCGTGCGGATCTCCGCCGCGGTCTCCAGCGCGGCGCGCAGGTAGCGCTCGTCACCGAACTCGTCGTATGCCCAGACGAGCGCGGTCAGGGCGCCGCCGTGGTCGCGCACGGAGACCAAGCCGGTGTGGTGACCATCGCGCAGCAGGTACTCGGCCAGGTCGCGCAGCGCCCGCCGCGCGTCCTTGTCGCCGGTCATGCGGTAGTAGTAGTCCCAGCCCCCGGCGCAGCGGAGCAAGGCTGCCCAAACATAACCCGAGTTGCTGTGGTCGTCGCCGGCGTAACTCCACAGGCCGCCCACCATATCTAGGTCCGGGGACCAGTGGCACGCGTCCAGGTCAATCTGGTGCAGCACCTCCTCCTCCGCGCGGTCCCAGGCGTTGGCATTGCCCGTCATCAGGTACTCGGCGAGAAAGCCGCGACTGGCGTCATAGTAGTTGTTGCACCACTTGTCCGTCCCGTAGCGGCGGTCGCCGAAATGCCGCATGTCGTAGATGTCGTGGCCCACCCGGTCGCGCTCCAAGTCGCCGTAGGCGTTGAGGCGATTGGCGCTAAGCCCGGCGAACTCGCGATCGTCGTGAATGTAACCGTAGCCGAGCGCCCCGGTTTCGCAGGCATAACTCCGGTCCCACAGCCGGGGGGGGCGCTGGCAGCAGCCAGCCAGAGCGGCAAGTTCCTCATCCTCGGGCACCCTGGCGTAGTAGGCGAGAATCAGCTCGTGACGCCGGGCCTCGCCCGAGCGCGGGCGGAAGTAGGGCACCTCCTCCGTGCTCTTGAACAGCCGTATCGCCAGGCGGTCCCCTTCCAGTCCCATGCTCTTGGTTGGCATCTCCGCCGCCCAGCGCACCGCGGCGAACACGGAACTGCTCTCGCCCTCCACCGCCAGCCACCCGGCTGGCTCCTCGATGGTCGCCAGGCGGCCGCGCGTCAGCCCCGGCGGAACCTCCTGCGTTAGGGCGAGTTCGGTTATCTTCACATGCCGCTCGGTGTCGTTGAAGATGCGATACCAGACGCGGACCGCCGGCGAGCCCTCAGTTAGCGAGAACCTGAAGACGCACCGGCCCAGCGCGTCATCAGAGCCGGTGAGCGTGCCCTGCACTTCCACCGTGACCTGGCGGGTGCCCTCGTTGACTATGCTCCTCCGTTCCCACCGCGCTTCGTAGCGCGTCTTGCCGGCATCGCCCTCCACGTCCACGTACGCGGACAGGGCCCCCGCCAGCCGCTGGCCCTCAACTGACCTGACCTCACTTACCGCGTACGGCCCCGCGGCAGGCACCCGGATCGAGATGAGCCCGTTCTCGGCAATCAAGTCGTCGCCCACCCGCGTCGCCCGCACCCCGACCGGGGGCCTCTCGGCCGATTGCTCCCACGAGACCGCCCAGCGCTCTCCCGGCCGCGCATCCGCAGGCAGAGGCAGCGTCACCAAGGCCCACCGTAGAGAGCCATCCCGCCAGCGAGACAACTCGCCCACCTGCGGAGCCAGGTTCGTCCCGCGGGCGTCACGCAGCCGCAACTCGTAGCCGTGCTGCACTGCGCCTTGCGGCAGCGGCACCCCACAACTCAACGGGTAGCCGGGGGCCACGCCACGCGGCGCCTCCAGGGTCAGAGTGGCCGGCGGCTTGGCGGTGACTGCCGGTCCGCGAGGGACGAGGCCGCTCGCGATGCGCTCGCGCAACTTCGCCAGGCTCGGCGACTCGCGCGAGGGCCGAAGCCTATCGGCATCGAAGCGCTCGCTCAGCAGCAGGTCGCCCCAGTAGACGTGAGTCGTGAAGGCCCGTGGATCCTCCTTCGGCTTGAAGTCGCCGGGGTAGAACCACTCGCCCTCGAGTTTGACCTCCGTGCCGACTCTGTCCACGACGCGCAGGCCCAGTTGAAACGGCACGCCCGGCCGCACGCGCCCCGTCAGGTCAACGCCGTAGGTCTGCTCCCTAACAGCATCCCCGACGTCCGCCTCCCACACCACCTCTCCGTTCACGAGAACCTGCTTGAAGCGATGCCCGGGATACGCGTGGATGGCGAGCCAGCCCTCGCTTCTGAAATCGGAGGACTGCACCGCGTAGTCGTCGGAGCAGTAGAACTCGAGGCCGAAAGGCGGTTGCCAGTCGCGCGGAATGGTGACCCTGGTAGTCAGGGTCGCATGGTCGCCGGAGGCGGCCGTGGTCCACAGGTGGTACATGCAGTAGAGGTTGCGGCGGTCGAAGCGGCAGTGATAGTCGCCCTGAGCCTCCAGCGACCACTTGTCCTGCTCGGCCAACTCGACGTAGAAGGCGCGGCGGCCGTCTCCGCTCACGGCGGCTCCCTCGCTGGTGGCAGGATTGGCCCCGCAGGCCAGCGCCAGCAAGACAGAACCCAACAGGCATAGCGCGCCTGACACTGCCGTGTTCGAGATGCCCGCAGGCGTCGTCATTGGTTCACTCCCTTACGTGGAGTAGATCAGGAGTTGGTCCAGGTCAGGCAGGGGCGGGTCCGTGTGCACGATGCGCCATTTGCCATGCACGTTGCGCCAGGTCAGTTCGATAACAGGCTGATCGCGAGGTATGAAGACCACGTCCAGGAAGTTCTCCTCAACCGTGGAGGTCGCGGGGATGAACATCCAGGCATGGCACTTGGCGATTCCGGTCGAGCCGAGTTGCGACAGGTCCCAATCGTGAACGTCGATCACCGCGGCTGGGCTGTCGTAGCGGCGGAAGAACCACTGGTAGCAGAGGCGGACATAGGAGCGGCCACGGCCGAGGGAATCGCGATAGTCCGGCGCGTAGGCGTCCATGACGCCCTCGAGGTCTTTGGCTTCGATGGCGCGCTGGAAGTCTCCCAGGCTCCGCAGGATCGCCGTGATCACCGGATGGCGCGGCTGTGACTCAGGCGGCGGTGAAGGTCTCTGCTCCTCTCGCGGCGGAAGGCTGCCCAGAACCGCGCCCTCGGACAGCGGACTCTCTTCATTGGAGAAGACGTGATACTCGTGCATCTGCACGGTGCCGCTCTGCCATTCGGTCGCCGCGGTGAGGGCCGTCACCGCATACTCCGCCGCCTCGCTCGCACTCGCCTCACGGTCAACGTAGACGGTCTCTGCAACCGGCTCGGCGTTCAGGCGCTGGAAATCTGGCTCCCCTGCCCTTCGCCTATAGACGAAGTAGCCGCGGTCGGCCGAGCCGTTTCCCCGCCATTCCACTCGCGCTCCCTCCCCAGTGAGAGTAACCGCGACCTGCTTGGGCGCGGCGGGCAAGAGAACGCGATAGGTCTGATCTGCGCGCGTATTCTCGTGCGCGTTGGCCACGTAGGTTGCCTTGCGCAATCTGACAACCCAGGCGTTGCCCTGTGGTTCCGGCTCGTAGTACTGGTCAAGGACAGCGCGAAACTCCTCGGGCGATGCCAGTTCTCCCGGCCCGAGGACTCTCCGGAAGTGGCCGAGCACCTCACCGGAGGTCCAGGCCGGCAGCACCGGAATCCAGTAGTAACGGCCGGTGTTGGGAATGGCCTCGATCTCCCACGCGCGGCGATAAACGCCGTAGGTGCCGCGGATCAAGTTGCCCGCGCCGTGGAACTCATCCAGGTCGCGCACCACGGGCAAGAAATCGTTGTACCAGCGCAGCGGCTTCAGTTGGTACGCCACCTTCATCTTGGCCATTGCTTCCTCGCGCGAGGGAATGAGACCCTCGCGGATGACCCTCAGCAGCAGCGGCTCGATGACGCGCTTCCAGTGCTTCTCGCTGTTCCAGATGTCCTGCGGCGGCTCGAACGCGTACACCGTGGCGCCGGCGGTGATGCCCGTCAGCAGCATCAGACCGTACATCTCACCTGGCATTAGCCTCAGGTCGCCCGGCCCTCGGTGCCCGCCGGGTTCCTCATAGTGACAATCATTCCAGAACCACGACTGCGCCTCGATGCCCCAGTTGCTCACCGCGCCCGCGACCCACAGGCCCATCGCCGAGTCATGATCCAGCAGCCACGCCTGCGGCTGGTTCATCTCGTGCTGCGGCAGCACGTAGTCCTGGTACTGCACGATGGTGTCGTAGAGTTCGCGATTGAGTTCGCAGGAGCCGATGTAAGCGTACTCGCAGGCCTGCAACTGCCAAGAGAGAAACTTGCCGTACTTGGCGCACAGTTTGATGGTGTCAATGGCGTAGCGCGTGTGCGTGGGCACCGCGTACTGCTCGTCGCCGCCGAAGCGCGAGAACGCCCCGTAGGTGGTCTCGCAAATCTGCACGCCCTTGATGTTGTCGAAGCGCCGCAGAACCCCCTCGACGTCCTCGAGATGCATGGTGTACTCAATGTCGGGACCCGCGATCTGGATTACAACCGGGATGCCGCAGTCGCGCGCTCGTTCGCACTCTCGGGACAGGCCTTCCACCTGCACTGCGCGGTCGGTGCTCGGCGATTCCAGCATCACCACGGCGCAGTCGCGTATCGCCGGCGGGAAAGCGTTCCACGCTTGCAGCACATCGGGCGTGATGCTCGGCCCGTACAGGATGATCAGCGGATGCGCCGGCGAGATCTCAACTTCCAGCGGTCTCGCCAGGTGGGCAGGTGCCCCCCCCGCCGCCGGCACGCACGGCGCGAGCAGCATCGCGCACAACATCGCCACCGTAATTCGGGGGCGGACTACGAATTTCGTTGACACGCCAGCACCTCTTTACGAGTATAACAGCACCACGGCCCGCGTCGCACTTATCGCAGTGGCCGGGCTTCCCCACCACCTCAAGCCTAAAGGCTTGAGCTACGGGAGGGTGCCCGACGTCGTCCGGTTTGGCCGCCATGGAGGCAGGCGCCGCGGAGTCGCCGGACTCGATCCGGCGGTGCGTGCCTGGCCCCGATCACTCGGGGCTCTTCACTGCCTCCGCGCCGCACCGATCCCCCTTACAGGATAACACCCCGCCCGTCAAAGCCGCAGACGACAGACGCGGCTGCCCTGCTCCAACACCTAGAGCCGGCACGAATCCCCGACCAGGCCCGCGGTCGGCAGGCCCGCCTCGCGCAGCACCGATTCCACGACCGGGACGTCGCTCCGCGTCGCCTCGCGGATCATCTCTTGACCGCCCGCGCCCGATTCCTCCGACCAGCGCTCGTACTCACCCGCCGTACGGCGGGCCGCGCCTACTCCGGCATTCCCTTCACGCCCTCGATGGTCGCCGAGACAATGTACTCCTCGAGGCGCAGCCCCGGCATCCATTCGCGGATGAATTCGCGGCTTTCCTCCACCGGCTCCACCCGCACCCGCGCGAAGCCGGCGTCCCGCAGCATCGTCGTCACTTCCTCAACGGTCGCCGCACCCGCCACGCACGCCGCCAAGAGCGCAAGGTCGTTCCGCATCTTATCCGGCATGGGAGCCGTCGCGACGATGTCGGTGACCGCCAGCCGTCCTCCGGGCTTCAGCACGCGGTAGGCCTCCCGGAGCACGCGCCCCTTCTCCGGAGAGAGATTGATGACGCAGTTGGACATGACAACGTCCACGCTGGCGTCCGCCACCGGGAGCGCCTCGATCTCCCCCAGGCGGAACTCGACATTCGCGTACCCACCCGCGTGCGCCTTCTCGCGCGCGGCGGCCACCATCTCCGGCGTCATGTCCACGCCTATGACGCGCCCGCCCTCGCCGACCTGGCGCGCGGCTAGGAAACAGTCGAAGCCGCCTCCGCTGCCCAGGTCCAGCACCACCTCGCCCGACCGCAAGGAGGCTATCGCTTGGGGGTTGCCGCACCCGAGGCCCATATTGGCGCCCTCGGGAACGGCAGCGATCTCATCGGGGGAGTACCCCACCCGGCCTGCTAGCGCCTCCGCAGAGGCGGGCGGCGCCTCACAGCACCAAGGTGTCGCATCGCAGCAGCATCCAGCGGCATCCCGCTTCGCAATACCAGCGTAAGCCTGCCGCACTGCTTGACGCATGCGATCCTTGCTCTCCCGCTTCATTCCAGCATCTCCCTTCGCTTCTCTCCGCGCGCTGACACAGGCGCAGCCTTCGCGCACAGGTAATCAGTATACGGCATGGGAGCAAAGCACAGCAGGGCAGTGTGATCCGGCTACTCCAACGGCTCGCCTTGGCTGATAACGGTGACGTAGGCCCGGGCGTTGACGCCCGCGGGCGCGACCTCGGCGCCCAACAGCACCTCGTTCTCGCCCGGCGCTAAGGTGGGCGCCTCGCCCTGCGGCTGCACTTCGCGCACCAGTTCGCCCTCGCGATTGTACAGTTTGCAGTCGCTCATGGAGCGGAACTCGAGATAGCAGCCGCTCGCGATCTCCACGGGGAAGGTGATGGTCCGGCCGCCGATAGTCACCGAGGGATTGATGAGCGTGGCCTCCACGAGCGGCAGCGCCTTGATGGGACTCAGATAGCAGGCGACTGCCTCCCCCGAAGGCACGTCGTTGAACCATAGGCTGAGTGAGCCGACGTGGCCGAAGTCCACTGACTCGCGGTAGATGGAGTAGATGCCGCCATAGGGCCACTCATACTCCGCGTAACGTTCTCCCTCAGGCTCGATGAGTCCGAAGTAGCGCCAGCCGGTGAAGTTGACGGGAATGTAGTGGTCCCCGATGCCGCCGCTGATGTGCTCAGGACTCCGCAACTGCACGTTGAGCAGTTCCCCCCGGCCGTCCCCATACACCCACAGCCCGAGCGCCTGAGTGTCGTCGAGGTCCAGCGGCGGAGAGAAGACTCTGCCTATCTGAGCCCAGGCGCCTTCCCCCTGCGCTCGCGTGCTGCCGGCTGAGAAGCGGCCGCTGGGACCGCCGATCCTGACCCGCTCCGCCGACGCCTGGAGATCTGCGGTCACCTCGCTGGCGGCACTCCGTTCCGTGAAAGCCCCGGCGTCGTCGAAGTCGGCGACCACAACACCCTCTGCATCGTCATAGGGCGCGGCGGACATGAGCGCCTCGATGCGCAGTTGGAGCGGCTGCGCGCCGAACTCGTTTCTGACCTGCCAGACGTTGCGCTCGCCGTCTATTGCCTCGACCTCGTGCTTCGCGTAGCGAACGGGGCGAAAGCGCAACTTGCCCTCAGGCCTCTGCTCCAAGGTGAACTCTTCTCCGGGTCGCCTCAGCCGCTCCTTGATGGCCTGCGGGACGGAGTTCGAGAGGCGCAGGCGTTCGTAACGCTGGATGATGTCCGCCCAGCGCCGCATCGCGGGCCTGGCCGCGAAACTGTCCGGGTCTATGCCCATGAGCGCAAAGCCGGTGTCGGTGCCGAGGCACTTGGAGCACAAGTACTCCAGGTCGTCCGCAAAGGTGGGCTCGCCCTGTGCCCCGGACCAAGTCTTGATGGCCCACCATCCCAATTGCCCCGGCAGAAACATGCGCCGGTTGGTGTCGTCGTTGGCCTTCACGTGGAGGTCCACGAAGCGCTTGGCGCTGCGCGTGGGATGGTCCCAAGCCCCCATGCGCGAGCGCACGAACCACAGGTGATGGTGGAAGGTGCTCATCTCCATCAGCGCCGGCCTCTTCAGGCGCTTGCAGATTTCGAAGGTGAACTTGGAGCCGTAGTGCCAGGCGTTCTCCCCGCCGGCGATAACATCCTCGCCGTCGAGCGCGTCCAGATAGATCATATCGAAGCCGCACTCGTTGAAGACCTCGGCGGTCCTAGCCGCCACCTCGGTAAAGAGGGTGGAGTCCCCGTCCGGGACGAACAGACCGAAGCATTCCTTCAGGTGATGGACGTTGGCGCCCTTGGCATGAGGCGCCACCCGCGTGCCGCAGGCGCCGCGTTGGCAGCCCGTGAACGCGTAAGGCGGCTCCTTCGACACGCCGCTGTAGGTGATGAGCTCGTCGTCTATCTGAAGCGTCACGCTGTTGCGCACGAAGAAGCCGGTGATGGTGGACATGCCTTGAGTGGACTCGAGCACGGGCACCGTCGTGGCTTCCTCAGCGAGCGGCCCCGCCAGCGCGAAAGTCGCGTCTTTCGCCAGTCGCGCATCCGGCACGGGCGTGACCCAGCGCGAGTTCTTGGCCATGAAGAATGAGTAGGTGTGCAGCCCCGCCTGAATGCCCGCGGCGTGCAGCCTATCTATCACCGCCTTCAGGCTTTCCAGCCCGCGCGGGTACATCTCTCGATTCGGCTCCAGGTCGCCAAAGCGAAGCGAACTGCCCATGTGGAAATCCAGTTGGGTGAAGCCAAGCGCCTGGCACAACTCAATCCACTTGTCCACCGTCGCCTCGGTCACGTTGCCGAAGTTGAACAGGTAAGAGCCCCTGTTGGCGGGCGCGTCGAGGGCCCAAGGGCCGCCGATGGAAGAGCGCGGCAAGTCCTCGGCCTCCCCCACTGCCTCCTGCATCGCATGACGCAGCTGGGCGGTGGGGCAGCCAATGATGGCCACCTTGGCGCCGGCAAACCCGAAGCGCCGGTAACAGATCGCGCGCAAGCGGCTGTTGGGGCCGGGAAGTTCGGCGACATTGGTCCGTAGGTTCAGCGCCAGCGCGCAGCCCGCGAACGGTTCATCCAGCGAACCCTTCAGCGTCAGCGGAATGTCCACGAACTCGAACTCGTCAATCGTCTCGTCGCTCACCGACTTGACCTCGAGCGCGAAGTAACTGCGCGCCGCGGTAGCGCGCAGCACGACGCTGGCGCCTGACTCGCCGAACCGGATCGTGATCTCTCCGTCCGCGGCGGACACGGCGGTGGCGGCGGAGGTGTCACCCTCCTTCTTGATGCGCGCCAAGGGCGACGCGGGCGCGGAGGCGCAGTAGTCCTTGCCGGTGCGCTTGTCGGTGAAGTGCAGGTTGGCCCCGTCCGGGCCAACCGCGTAGCGGACATACTCGGTCTCAGCGATGATGACCATGGGACCCTCCGGTTGCGGCGCTTGACTGAGCGCGGCCACGCACGTTGCAGCCATCGCGGGGTTCAACACCGCGATGAGCAACACCAACCCTCGAGTGCAGCCGCGCAACGCAGTAGCGGTATTCAGAGCAGAACCACCGGGCCACACCGTAGTCCCGTCGCCTGGCGCGGTCAACCGGCGAGTCGCCGCTTTTGCGCTCTTGACTCGCTTGGGGCAGTCTTTAGGGGCACCACCGCGCCGTAAGGAGGCTAGCGACATGCAGGAACTCAGATCGGTTTCCGCTTTCACTTGGGCGGGCGTGGCTGTGATTCTGTGGGGCTGCGCCCCTCTGTTTGAGAAGGCCGGCCTCACCAGGGTGCCCCCCCTGCCGGCCCTGGCGGTCCGGTCGTGGCTGATAGCGGCAGTGCTGCTGCTCTTTGTGGCGGCGACCCGCCGTTGGGACGAGGTGCGCGCGGTTGATCTGCGCAGCCTGGCGCTGCTGGGCGCGGGCGGTCTGATGGCGGGGCTGCTCGGCCAAGTTGCGTACTACGCCGCGCTCCGGGCGGGGGAGGCATCGCGCATTGTCCCCTTCACCGCTGCGTTCCCGCTCGTCACCGTGGTTCTCGCCGTCGTCATCTTCCGCGAAGGGGTAGTGCTCACCAAGGTGCTGGGCGCGCTGCTGGTGGTTGGCGGCCTGGCGCTTCTGCGCTGGGGCAGATAGCGGACCGAAACCGACCTACCGGGGGCACCGTGCAGACGCCCGGCGGAGTGGCAGCGGCAAGCCGGCGCTTCCGACCAGGGCGTCGGGGGCCGGTCGCCTCGGCAGAAACACGCCGATTTCGGGCCCGTCGGGGTCGGGGTACGGAATATACTCTACGGCAACGGGGCGGTAGGCAGAGCCTAGCTGGGGGGGGGCGTCCCAAAGAAGGTGAGGACTACCGTGAGCAGGCGTGGGTTCACCTTGATCGAAATCCTGCTGGTGATGGTCATTATCGCGATCATCGCCGCCATCGTGCTGCCCCGCGTTTTGGGGGCGCGCCAGCGGGCGAACGAGTCGAATGCCAGCAGCACGCTCCAGGAAATGCGCAAGGCGGTCAAGGAGTTCGAGGGAGACTGTGGCTCCTATCCGTCCAATCTGACCGACCTGACGCTGCGCGCCGCCCCCAGCAGCGGCATCATCTGGACGGGCACGGGCATCTCCACGCGCAGCATCAAGAGCACCGACTGGAAGGGCCCCTACCTGGACCAGGTGGCCGCCGGCCAACTTCCCCTCAACAGGCTCACCGGCGGCTCGGCCGAGGGAGCCGACTGGCTCTACAACCCCTCTGGGGAGCCCCTCGGCACCGTGCGCATTGGCGGGTTGACGGGCACCGACCACAGCGGCAACCCGTTTAGCGAGTGGTAGCGCGGCTCGCCGGCTCAAGCGCGACCATCCGTTGGGTGCGCCTCGGTTGCACGAACCGGGCGCGCCTTTTCTTTACCTTTCCGCCGGCTTGTCTACCCAGGCGAGGGAAACGCCGGGCGCCGCGGACCGCCCGGCTGCCGTGTAACCCAGTTGCTCGAGTACTGCGGAGACGTCCACCAGCGGCTCGTTCGGGTCGGCATAGTGGCACACGATTAGCCGCCCCCCCGGCGCCACGGCCAGGTCGAGCAGTCGGCCAATGAACTCAGGCCAGTCGGCCTTGGGCACGTACTCCAGATTGGTTCGCACAAAGTCGTACTGCCGCCGCGGCTTCCAGTAGAAGGCGTTGGCCACCTCCAACAAGCGTTCGTGGCCGGGGTGGCGCGCCCGCGCGTAGTCAACCAGTTCCGCGATGAAGTCAATGCCGTGAGGCCGAATGCTGTGGCCTTTCTCAGCCGCCCAGACCATCAGCGTCTCGAGCAGGAGGCCGTTGGCGCAGCCGATGTCCATGAAGTCGCCGTCACGGTCAACGGCGTCGGCAATGCAGCGCCGCGTCTCCTCCCAGCGTTCCGCGCCCTTTGACCGCCCGGACATCCGGTAGGGATTAGTGGGGTCGGACAGGTAGTACTCGGCCATGACATCATGCGACGCCTCGAAGTACTCGTCGCGCGGCGCATCCGGAGGCAGAGACTCCCAGCGCCGCTGAGCCGGAGTGCGAGCGTCCTCGGGCGGGCCTTCGTTCACGCGGACACTCTAGCGCACAGCACCTTAGTCACACAGACGGCAGAGCGGGCCATGCGGCGACGGAGCGCCGTGGACGCGGGGGTCACCTGGTGCGCACGGGTCGAAGGCGCGAGCAGTTCTTCGATGGCGCCCATTATCTGCGGCGCCGCGCTCGGCCCGAGCCCCGTGCTCTCCTCGTAGCGGCCCACGCGGTAGTCCCACGCCGGCACTATGTAGCCGATCTCGTCGTTGGCCAGCCCGACGATCATGTTGTGCCCGCCCGTCATCAGCGCCTGCGCGCGAAACCCCAGGTCCGGCAGCAACTCCCCAGGCACGACCAGCATCTGCAGCTCTCCCACGTCGAGGCGGCCGACCTCGGTGGCGTGCGAGCCGTGAATCAGCTCCAGTTCGATGCGCCCCGGGCCGATGCGCTCCCGCAGCTTCTCGCTCACTACCGGTATCAGGACCGAGCGCGTTCGGTACCGAATCTCGGCCCGGGACAGCGGCGAGCAGCCCGCCCGCACCGCCTCCACGGCGCGCGCTCCGATCCATGCGCCGATGCGCCGCGTGTCCTCGAACCGGTCAGTGCCTGGCAGACCGTCCGGGCTGACCATTCCGCCGAGCGGCCCATTGAAGAAGATGCACCTGCCGCCGAGCGCAGCCTCGACCGTCTCGCGCAACGGCCCAACCCAATCGGCGCTGATGGCGCCTTCGTAGCCCATGAGGCGCTCCGGGTGGCACGTGAACTGCACCAGCGTGCCCACAGGCTCCTGGTTCCCCTCGGCACCGATGAAGCGCACCACCGTGAGATAGGGATAAACGATGCCCGGGTCGCGCCAGTTGCGGGAGATAGTCGAGATATGCCCTCCCTCGAGCGGCAACTCCACCTGCGCGACCTCGATGGTCGCCGGCGCAAGCCTAGCCTTCGCCTCTTCGAGGCAAGCGGCCGCCTGGCTTTCGATGAAGGCGTTGTAGTCGTACGGGCGAGGGCGATCGAGGCCGATGCAATCGGGCGCGCTATGAGTGTGAATGGAGCCGAAGAGCAGATAGTCAATCCCCGCGGCGCGAGCGTGGTCTTGAATGGGCGCGATTTCGTGGGCACCATAGACGAAGATGTCTCCCGCCATCAGCGCGACCGTCTTGCCGCCCGCAGCAATGACCACGCACCGCAACTCCAGATCGTCGTGTATCTTCTCATAGCCAAGCGCGGCCAGTGCGTCCTGAGCCGGAGTGATAAGCCGCGAGGCAAACCCGACCTGAAACAGTGCCGCCTCGCCAGGCGTCGGTGGCACGAGAGGCGGCACCGCCACCCGTCGTTGCTCCGCCGGCGGCACGCGCGGATGGGCCTGAGGCTCGAAGAGCACCGCGCCAATTGTCTCGCCGCTCCCGCTGCCAACCCACAAGCGCAGGCCCTTCTGTGTGTACTCGTACATAGTCTGGTGTCCCAGCGCCAGTTGATACTCCGGCTCTCCGAGAGCGCTCAGGATGGCGTCACGGGTTTCGAGACCGGGCGGGATGGTAGCCGCCTCAACCAGGACTAGCCTGCGCGGGTCGCCGTCGAACGTCAGCGCGTCCAGGTGGCCAGGGCGCAGCGAATCGTACATGACGGTCTCATCTCGCGCCGGCTCGCCGTACTTCGGCTGCCCTAGCACCCGCAGCACCTCGTCGGGCCCGGCCTGCCCCAGAACCAGGCCCCTGAACTCCGGGGGCGCTGCGGCCGCGCCCACGTCCTCAACGACCCAGAACGCAAGCAACGCGATGGCGCAGCTCGCGGCCATGATTGCGCTTGCACTACGCATCGCACTCCTCCCAATCGGCGGCCCCGTGTCTCTTCCAGCCTGGCGCCGGGGCCGCGGCGCTCACAAGTTCGGCTCCAGCAGTTCGGGATAGGCGTTGAGTTCCAGCAAGGCGTAGAGAAGATAGCCTACTCCATCCGTGGCTTCATATGTGCGTTTGGCGGCGTGCCCCATGAACAGTCCGCTGTCCGGGTGGTGCAGTCTGGCGATGGCATCGGCGGCGATCGCGCGCGCGGTTTGGGCGTAGCTGGGGTCGTTCAGCACCACGGCGGCGCGCAGCAAGAAGTCAATCGCGCGGCCGTAGTTCTCGGCATACGTGCCGTCGGCCTGGTCAAGGTCGGGCAGCGCCTCCCGCAGCAAATGCGCCCAGCGCCGGCCGGTCGTCGCAGGCAGATTCGCTCTGATGACTTTGGCCCAGCGCTCCGTCGCGGTCAGCATGTCCCGCTCACCGGTCAGTTGGGCCGCGTAAGCGTATGACTGCGCGGCAACCACCGGGAACTCGTACGAGTACATGGTTGTCTGCCAGACGTCCACATAGCCGGTCGGTCTGAAATCGTCGTACACCTCCATTCGCCGCGGCCGCTGCGCCTCCGCCGCTTCCTCCGGAACCGGGGTGCCGTCGAGGCGCAGCATGCCCCAGTAAGACTCCGCTGCGGCATCCCACCCGTACCGGTCGTACGCCCTCAGGTGGCCGAGCGCGAGGTCGCGGTAGAACTCGTCGCCTGTCAGCGCCAAGGCCCGCAGCAGCAGCGACGCGTGAGGCCCGGGAAGCGTAGTGAAACAATGCGTGCCGTCGTAACGGTCTCTAAGCCCCGGGGCGTCCGGGGCTAGCCCCGTGTCCTTATTGCGCGCATCCCAGTGCCAGTTGGCGATCAGGTGAGCGCGTTCCTGCCAAACGGGGTCTCCGCTGTTGTGGTGAAGAAACGCGAAGGCATAGACCAGTTCGCTTCCCAGGAACGCGAAGTCGCAACCGGGTGAAGCGTCATCGTGCCGGTTGAACAACCCCGTCTCCTTATCCACCACATGCCACCGCCACATGCCCTCAATCTGCTGCTCGACGCGCTCCGGCGCGACCGCGCCCATCATGTCCCAGAACGGCTCGCGCACCAGTATCTCGTGCGGCCCGGCGCCCTCCTGATCCCCGCCCGGAGCATCGCGGAAGGCATCCCAGTACAGGTGCGAGCCCCAGGTCAAGAGGCCGGTAGTCGGCTTGCGGCAGTGCTCGAAGAAGTAGCGGATGTACTCGTCTGCCGCGTTGGAGTACTTGGGATCGCCCGTCCATTGAGAGACCGTCTTAAGGACGCGGATGAGGCTCTGATCCTCCCACAGGTCAGAGCCCCCCGGGTTGCGCCGGTGCATGCGCCCCTCGGTCCGCACCCAGCCATCCAGCGGCGCCGGCTCCGCCTCCGCCGACTGCCTCTCGACGTTGAGGATGCTCATGAACAGCGGCGATTGAACCGGCCCGTAGCGGTCGCGGCCCTTCTCGACGAGGACGTCGCAGCAACGCCTGACCAGCGCCAGGTAATCAGGTTCCGGCGCCGCCGCCAGCACCAACGGCAGGCTGATTACCAAGGCCAGAGGCATGTTTCTGTCGTGCTCCCGAGAGCACTCCTCATACGAAGGTGCGCTCTCCCACGGACTTCGCCGTGCCGCCGATTATCTCACGCTTCGCCGTAGGTAACCAATGCCCGCCGGCGTCCGCCTGCTGCCGCCCGCCGACCTTGCCGGCGGGAAGCTGCCCTCGTGTGGTGGTAGACTGCTCGCAGGCCGGCGCTCGGCGTGTTCGCGGGCGCCAGGCAACCCCCGGAGGTGTCAGATGAGTCAGAAGACGGCCCCTGCTGCTCCTCTTCTTGCCGGCGTGGCACGGGTGGACGTCACGCCGCCCTTGGGCGCCTGGCTGGCGGGATACCCGCAGCCGGACCGTCTGGCCCAGCGCGTTGACGATCCTCTCTACGCCACCGCGCTCACGCTCGAGCAAGGGGACCGGCGAGCCGCGCTGGTCGTGCTGGATTGGATCATAGTCGAGGAGGACCAACGGTTCGCCATAGCCACGGCCGTGGAAGGCGACACCGGCATCCCCGCCTCGCACCTGATCGTCCACGCCATCCAGACACACTCCGCACCGCAGACCCAGATCGTTTTCGGCTTTCGCGCCCAGAACTCCGCCTACATTGCCTCAGTCCTGCCACCCATCGTCCAATGCGTGCGCGACGCCTGGGAGCGCCGGAGGCCCGTCCGCGTTGGGGTGGGCGTAGGCCGCTCTGACGCAGGCGTCAACCGGCGCCAGATTCGTGAGGACGGCGAGGTCGTCCTGGGAGTGAATCCGTTCGGCGCCTACGATCCCGAGGTCACCGTGCTGCGATTCGACACCGACCAGGGGCGCCTTGCCACGCTCGTCAACTACGGCGCCCATCCGACCACCCGCAGCGGAGACATCCTCGCCGTCTCGCGCGACTGGCCCGGCGTGATGGTTGACTTCGTGGAAGCCCACACCGGCGGCACGGCGATGTTCCTCAACGGCGTGGTCGGCGACGTGGCGCCGCGCTGCACTCGGTCCGGGCCGGCGGGATCGGTCGAGGTGGGAACGGTTGTGGGCCGGGAGGCGGCGCGCGTGTTCGACACCATTGACTGCCGCGCCGACGTCGAGATGTCCGTGCTGGCCGAGGAGATCGCCTTCCCCTGGGCTCCGCTCGAGCCGCGCGAAGTCGCGGAGCAAAGGCTGCGCGAGTTGCCCCAGCAGCCAAAAGACTGGTTCCAGGACGCCAGTCGCCGACACTACGAGGCGGTGCTCGCCGAATGGAACGCCGGCCAGCCCAAGACCCACCGGCCGTTCCTGCAGGTCCTCTTGCGGCTGGGCGATGCCGTTATCGTGCCCTTCCCCGGCGAGTTGTTCGCGGAGATCGGCCTCCGCCTCAAGCATGCCTCTCCGTTCCGCCATACCCTGGTGGTCAGCACCTCCAATGGCTCTTTGGGCTATCTGGTAACGCGGGAGGCGCGCGCTCGCCGCGGCTTTGAGGTCATGGTGGCGGAGACGGTCTTCGGTGCCTACGCGCTCCACGAGAAGGTGGACGACTTCCTGGTCGTCAAGATGCTGGAGTTGCTGCGGCGCCTCCGGGCCGGCTAGCGAAAAAGAAAGGCGGAGCCGCTGAAACTATTGGGCAGCGAGAGCAATCCTAGAGACTGATGAGCGCAAGAGCCGACATTCACGAGCGTCACTGGTGCTGGCGGTGGTCCCGCACAACCGGGTGTCCCCACGGGACACGGGACTGAGCCGCTCGCGCCAGCCTAACAGTCAACCACCGTGGGCCACCCCAGTGGCCCACGGCCTTTTCTGGGGACCGTGGGAGAAGCCCGCGGTCCCCTTTCTTTGCTCGATATCTAAGGAGCGTGTGAGCAGATGAGCGACAGAGAAAGCCTGTGGACCGCGCCAGTCCGCGGCGGCCAGGCGGCCGACGGGGGGCGCCAAGCATGAGGCTGCGCCTGTACCCGGACCGAAACGCGTTCCGCAGTCTCGCCCGCGAGGCGAACCTCATCCCGGTATGTCTCGAGCTCCTAGCGGACACGGAAACCTCCGTCTCCGCACTGGCTAAGTTCTATCAGAGCACGGGGCCGGTGTTCCTTTTCGAAAGCGTGGAAGGCGGCGAGCGCTGGGGCCGGTACAGCATTCTCGGCGCCTCGGCCCGCGCTCAGGTGCGGGTATATCGCGACGCTGTGGAGGTAGACCAAGGGGGCGCCCGCAGCCGCATACCGCATGGCGGCGATCCCCTCCAGGTCCTCCGGCAACTCCTGGCGCAACACCGGCCCGCTCGCCTGCCCGACCTGCCGCGCTTCTGGGGTGGGCTGGTCGGCTACCTCACCTACGAAATGGTGTCCTTCTTCGAGGCCATTCCCAACCGCTTGCCTGAGGAAGCGCCGCTCGCGCACTTCATGCTGACCGACGGTCTGCTGATCTTCGACAACGTGCGCCACACGCTCACCTTGGTCGCGCACGCCTATCTGGACGACAAGCAGAGCCCCGACGAGGCCTACGACAGTGCGCTGGCCCGTCTACAGGCAATGGAGCATCGCCTGGGGCAGCCCCTGCCGCCCAGCGCGACCGAGCGCCCCGGCGTGGACCTCGCGCTCCGGGGCGCGGTTGCCGACGACGCCTTCCGGGCAAACGTCAGTCGCGCAAAGGAGTACATCCGAGCGGGCGACGTCATCCAGACGGTCATCTCGCAGCCGTTCATAGGCTCACCTGCGCCAGACCCCTGGCTACTCTACCGCGTGCAGCGCTACATAAACCCCTCGCCGTATCTCTTCTTCCTCCACTTGGGCGACACCGTGCTGGTCGGCTCCTCGCCCGAGACGCTGGTCCGCCTTGAAAGCGGCATCGCCACGCTCCGGCCCATCGCAGGCACTCGTCCCCGAGGCGCCACGGAACAGGAAGACCGGCGGTTGGCGGACGACCTGCTGCAGGACACCAAGGAGCGAGCGGAGCACGTGATGCTCGTGGATCTCGGCCGCAACGACCTCGGCCGCGTCGCCGAGGTGGGCACCGTCCAAGTCACCGACCTTATGGTCGTCGAGCGCTACTCACACGTAATGCACCTGGTCTCCAACATCACCTGCGACCTGCGGCGCGACTGTGACGCCTGGGACCTGCTGCGCGCCACCTTCCCCGCAGGCACGCTCACCGGTGCGCCCAAGGTGCGCGCCATGGAGATCATCGCCGAACTCGAGAAGGAGCCGCGCGGCCCATACGGCGGCGCCGTGGGCTATGTATCCTTCACGGGCAACCTGGACCTCGCCATCACTATCCGCACCGCGCTCATCCAGGACGGCAAAGTGAAGGTGCAGGCGGGCGCGGGGATAGTCGCCGACTCCGACCCTGAGCGCGAGCGCCAAGAGACCGTCAACAAGGCGATGGCGCTGCAAGAGGGAATACGAATGCTCAACCAGGAGTGAACGCCACCGTGCCCCCGTAACTCAACGCTTCAGCCTTGACCTGGCCTCGCTTACGGTGGCGCGCGTGCGAGAAGGAGTAAGCAATGATCCTAATGATAGATAACTACGACTCGTTCACCTACAACCTGGTGCAGTACCTCCAGGTGCTCGGCGAGGAGGTGCGCGTGGTGCGCAACGACGTCCTCTCGCCCGAAGAGGTGCTCGCCTCGGGCGCCCAAGCCATCGTGATCTCGCCCGGCCCGGGCCGGCCGGAGGACGCCGGCAACTGCGTGCCCATCATCCTCGCCGCCTCGGGGAAGATCCCCATCCTGGGAGTCTGCCTCGGACATCAGGCCATCGGAGTCGCCTTCGGCGCGCAGGTCGTGGGAGCCAAGCGCCTGATGCACGGCAAGGTCTCAACGGTCACCGCCGACGGCAAGACTATCTACGACGCCATTCCGCAGCCCTTCCAGGCGATGCGCTACCACTCGCTGGCCGTGGCGCGCGCGAGCCTGCCCGAGTGCCTCCAGGTCACCGCGGAAGCGGAGGACGGAGAGGTCATGGGCATCCGCCACCGCGAGCATTTCACCGAAGGCATTCAGTTCCACCCGGAGTCAATCATGACCCCAGTGGGCAAGCGCATCCTGCGCAACTTCCTGCGCCAGGCCGTTGGCAAAGTCGCCGCCGAATGAGCGCGCAGGCGCCCGCCCGCCGTACGGCGGGTCGCCCCGCGCGAAAGGAGAAGGTGAGAAGTGATCAGGGAGAGTCTTGCGAAACTCGTGCGCCGCGAAGATCTGGACGAGGCGGAGATCGCTGAAGTGGTCGGCGAGATAATGTCCGGGCAGGCGACTGAGGCCCAAATGGGCGCGTTCCTGGCCGCCCTGGCGTCCAAGGGCGAGACCTTCGCCGAGTTGGCCGGCGCCGCGCGCGCCATGCGGCGCAAGGCCCTCAGGGTCAACGTCACCAATCCTGTGGTCGTGGACACCTGCGGCACGGGGGGGGATGGCGCCGGCACCTTCAACATCTCAACCACCGCCGCCTTCGTCGTCGCGGGCTGCGGCGTGACCGTGGCCAAGCACGGCAACCGCTCAGTCTCAAGCCAGTGCGGCAGCGCGGATGTGTTGGAGACGCTGGGAGTGAAGATTGACCTGGCGCCCGAGGTTGTGGAGCAAGGCATAAACGAGATCGGCATCGGGTTCCTCTTCGCGCCGCTCTACCACGGCGCGCTCCGCTACGCGGCCAACGCCAGAAAGGAGATCGGGGTGCGCTCGATCTTCAACATGCTGGGGCCGCTGACGAATCCGGCTGGAGCGCGCTGCCAACTCCTTGGCGTTTTCGCGCCGCAACTGACCGAGATGTTCGGACAGGCGCTCCGCGTTCTCGGGGCCCGGCGAGCGCTCGTAGTCCACGGGCAGGAGGGTTTGGACGAGGTGTCCGTGTGTGCGCCCACCCGTGTCTGCGAACTCGACGACGGCCGGCTGCGCACCTACGACGTGGCGCCGGAGCAACTGCTCGGCAGGCGCGCAGACCCAGCCGCTCTCAAGGGCGGCGACCCCGCAACCAACGCCGAGATAACGCGAGCGGTCCTTCGCGGCGAAAAGGGGCCTCAGCGTGACGTCGTGCTGGTCAACACCGCCGCCGCGCTCATCGCCGCCGGGGCCGCCGCCGGCTTCGAGGCAGGCATCGCACTCGCGGCACAGAGCATTGACGGCGGCGCGGCGCAAACCAAGTTGGATGCTCTCATCGAGTTCACGCAAAAGAACGGCTGAGTCTTGCGCTCTGGCGCGGATGACGGCGAGCCAAAAGTGACGCCAAAGATGCCTAGAGACATACTGAACGACATTCTCGAGCGTAAGCGGCGCGAGCTAGCGGAGGTCGTCGCAACCGTACCCGAGCGCCTTCTTCGCGAGCGCGCCGAGGCGCGGGTTGACCGCCGCCCCTTCCGCGATGCGCTCGCCAGACCGGGCGCCCACGGCGTCAACATCGTGGCCGAGATCAAACGCGCGTCGCCCTCGAGAGGCGCCATCCGCCCTGATCTCGATCCCATCGAGTACGCCAAGGCCTACGAACGAGGTGGGGCAGCCGCCCTCTCAGTGCTGACCGACCGCCACTACTTCTGCGGCAGCCCGGAGGACCTGCTTCAGGCGCGCGCGGCGACGAGCCTGCCGGTGCTGCGCAAGGACTTCATCATCTCGACCTATCAGGTGTACGAGTCGGCTGCCATGGGCGCGGACGCAGTGCTCCTCATCGCCCGCGCGCTGTCCCCCGACTTGCTGAGAGAGTGTCTGGGTCTGTCCCGCGAACTGCGACTGGCTTCGTTGGTGGAAGTCCACTCGCCCGAGGATCTAGACAGGGCCACCGCAGCCGGGGCGACTCTGATAGGCATCAACAACCGAGACCTGAGTTCCTTCGAGACCGACCTCTCGCTCGCGGCCCAGATGGCGCAAAGCCTCGCGCCTGACCAGATAGCCGTGGCCGAGAGCGGAATTCGCACTCGGGCGGATGTGGAAGCCTTGCTCGAGGCCGGCATACGGAACTTCCTAGTGGGCGAGAGCCTGGTGCGCGCGCCCGAGCCCGAGGTGCTCCTTCGGCATCTCTTGGGCTGCCCGGACGACGGCGGCTAGGCCGCTCCACCAAAGGTAGGAGGAATCACGAATGAGACTTGCTGAATCGCAGCGAGCGCTGCCCGACCAGAAAGGGCATTTCGGCCCGTACGGCGGCCGTTACGTCCCGGAGACATTGATGCCTGCCCTGCTGGAACTGGAGGAGGCATATCGCGCAGCCCAAAGCGACCCCGAGTTCCAGCGGGCCTACCACCAGTTGCTGCGCGACTACGTAGGCCGTCCGACGCCGCTGTTCGAGGCCAAACGCCTCGGCGCCAAGTTGGGCGGCGCCAGGATTCTCCTCAAGCGCGAAGACCTGGCGCACACCGGCGCCCACAAGATCAACAACACCCTCGCCCAGGCCCTCCTGGCCCTGCGCATGGGCAAGAGAAAGGTCATCGCCGAGACCGGAGCGGGCCAGCACGGCGTGGCCACCGCCACCGCCGCCGCTCTGCTGGGCATGGAGTGCCGCGTCTTCATGGGCGTCACCGATATCCGCCGCCAAGCCGCCAATGTGCAGCGGATGCGGCTGCTCGGTGCGGAGGTCGTGCCGGTGGACTCGGGCACCGGCACACTCAAGGATGCCATGAACGAGGCCATGCGCTGCTGGGTGGCCACCGTCCGCGACACCTTCTACGTCATCGGCTCCGTTGCAGGCCCCCACCCCTACCCGATGATGGTGCGCGACTTCCAGCGCGTCATCGGCGATGAGACCCGGCAGCAGATGCTGGCTGCGGAGGAGCGATTGCCCAATCTCCTAGTGGCTTGCGTCGGCGGCGGCAGCAACGCCATGGGCCTTTTCGCCGCCTTCCTCGATGACCCAGTCGAACTCGTCGGCGTCGAGGCCGCGGGAACGGGCCTCAGCAGTGGCCGCCACTCCGCCTCCCTCTGCGCCGGCTCCGTCGGCGTGCTTCACGGCGCCAAGTCCTATCTGCTGCAGAACGACGACGGGCAGGTGCACGACGCTCATTCCATCGCTCCTGGCCTCGACTACCCAGGCGTCGGCCCGGAGCACGCTCACCTCAGAGATTCCGGCCGCGCCAAGTATGTGACCGCGGACGACGCGCAGGCCCTGCGAGCCTTCCAGGAATTGAGCGCGCTGGAGGGCATCATTCCCGCGCTCGAAAGCGCCCATGCGCTCGCCTGGACCATGGAGGAGGCGCCTCGTCGCCCGAACACTGATCTCATAGTCGTGAACCTCTCAGGCCGAGGCGACAAAGACCTCGGGATCGTGGAAGAGATCACGGGAGGTGAGCAGGCGCGATGAACCGCATTGCCGAAGTCTTCGAGTCGCTTCGCAGCAGAGCAGAGACGGCGCTGGTCGGCTTCGTCACCGCCGGTGACCCATCGGTGCCACAGTCCTTGGAGATCATCAGAGCGATGGCCTCGGCCGGGCTCGACATTCTGGAACTCGGCATTCCCTTCTCCGACCCGACCGCCGACGGCCCCGCCATCCAGCGCTCCTCGCAACGAGCGCTCCGCGCGGGGATCAACGTGGGCGCGGCACTTGATATGGTCAAGGAACTCCGCCAGGACAGCGAGATTCCCGTTGTGCTGTTCACCTACCTGAACCCCGTGCTTGCCTACGGCGTCGAGCGCTTTGGCGCGGACGCGGTGGCGGCCGGCGCGGACGGCGTCCTCGTCCTCGACTTGCCTCCCGAGGAGTCGGAGGAAGTGACCCGCAAGTGGCCGGCTGAGGCGCTGGCCTTCATCCGGCTCATCGCCCCGACTACGCCGCCGGAGCGGCTTGCGCACATCGCCCGCACCGGCTCAGGCTTCCTTTACCTCGTCTCCATCACAGGCGTAACCGGGACTGGTGGCTTCGACCTCGACGAGATCGCCGCCATCAGGAACCGCTTGCGCGAGGTCACCTCCTTGCCGGTCTGTGTCGGCTTCGGGATTTCGGAGCCGGAGCAGGTGCGCGCCGTAAGGCGGATCGCTGACGGCGTCGTCGTCGGCAGCGCCTTTGAGAGGCTGATTGAGGCCCACCTTGACGACGGCGCGTGCGCTCAGGTCGTCGCCGACAAGGTCCGCGCACTCAAGCAAGCCACGCGCGCCTGAGCCGGAGTTAGCCACCCAAAGGCGGCGGTGCGGAGGCGGCTGTAAGAGCCCCGCTCCGAGCGGGGCGACGTAGGGGCCGAGACTTGACTCGGCCCGCGACGCCCCCAGGCCTCGCCCAGCATGCCTCAAGGAGTGACCCGGATTCCCAAGGAACTACCGCACCTCAGGATTCTCAGGGCGCAACTCTACACGCGCGCGGCGTCGTTGACTTAGGCCTCCGCAAGCAGGATAACTCCACCCACTGGAGGCACTCGAACATGCGACACGTCACTGTGTACCGAGAAGAGGGCCGCTACGGCGGCTGGCCCGCCAACTACGGTATCTGGTCCTGGGGCAACGAAATCGTCGTCGGCTTCACGGTCGGCTACCACAACCCCGCCGGCGGCTTCCACGCGCGCGACACCCAGAAGCCTTTCGTGCCGATGCAGGCGCGCAGCCTAGACGGAGGCGAGACCTGGCAGGTGCAAGAAACCCCCTGCCGTAGGCCCGGCAACAGGGGCCTGTCCGCGGACGAGCACATGCGCCGCGACCTAGGCGTCGGAGCAGCCGTGGCGAAGGACGACGCGCTGCCGCCTTGCCCGGGCGGTGTTGACTTCACCCATCCCGACTTCGCCCTCATGTGCGCCCGCTCGGGCCTGACCGGGGGCGCCAAGTCCTGGTTCTACCTCTCCTATGACCGCTGCAAATCGTGGCAGGGCCCCTACGCGCTGCCCATGTTTGGCCAGACGGGCATCGCCGCGCGCACCGACTACCTCATCTCTAGTCGCGACGAGTGCACGCTCTTCCTCACCGCGTCCAAACCCAACGGCGCCGAGGGCCGCGTCTTCTGTGCCCGCACCAAAGACGCCGGCAAGACGTTCGAGTTTGTGTCCTGGATAGGCCCCGAGCCGGAGGGCTTCGCCATCATGCCCGCGAGCGTCCGGGTGTCCGACTCGCGCATCTTGGTGGCCATTCGCTGTCGCGAGGGCGACCGGAATTGGATAGACCTGTACCAGTCGAACGATAACGGAGCGACTTGGGAGTGCATCAACCGGCCCGCGGCCAACACGGGCACGGGGGGCAACCCGCCCACGCTGACCAAGTTGCGCGATGGGCGCTTGTGCCTTACCTACGGCTATCGCGACGCGCCCTACGGCATGCGCGCCCGGCTAAGCGAGGACGAGGGCGTCACCTGGGGAGAAGAGATGCACCTGCGCGACGACGGCGGCAACCACGATGTCGGCTACCCTCGCACCGTGCAAAGGCCCGACGGCCAACTGGTGACCGTCTACTACTTCAACGACCACGCCGACACCGAGCGCTACCTCGCCGCGACCATCTGGAAGCCGTAGGCCAGTCCCAGAACGCCAAGCCACAGTGCACCGATGACCGGCCATTGGTAATCCCGCCACGGCCGCGCCAGGTGCTGGAGCCACCAAGCGGTTGCCCCCGTCGTGGCCCCCCGCAGACCGCAGCCGCCGCTCTCTTGAGCCGCCGCGCCGCTTCGCAGATAATGCGCCCAGGAAAGGGGGCCTGGAGCGCCTGGCGGCCTCCGCCGCTGCCCGGCGCAACGACCGCCCCCGTGAGCCTTTGCGCCAAAGGAGACCGCCTTGCCTGCTGACCTGCATCTTCACACCACCTCTTCCGATGGCCGCATGTCCGGCCCCCGCCGCGTGGAACAGGCCGCCTCCGTCGGCCTCACCGCCATCGCCATCACGGACCACAACGCCGTCTCCGCCATACCGAGCGCCCGGTTCGTAGCAGGACGCTGGGGCGTCGAGATCATCGCCGGGGCCGAGTTGGACTCGAACTGGCACAACGTCTGCGCCCACATCGTCGGCCTTTTCCTCGACCTCGAGCGGCCCGACTTCCAGAGGGACATGTTCGGGGCTCAGGACGCCTGGCGCGAATGGATCCGTGAGACCATGGTCGAGATCGGCAAGGCCGCAGGCGTCACCCTGGAATGGGACGACCTCTACTACTGGGGCGACGTGCCCACCCGCGGCGACGTGCACGATGCGTTGCGCGCCCAGGGCTACGAGGGTCCCATCGTCCGCATGGGTGGGTCCCCCTATGGCCCTCCCGGCGCGCGCTTCGTGCCCCTGCCCCTCTCGGCCGATTACGTCTGCGATATGGTTCACCGCGCGGGCGGCATCGCCATCCTGGGCCACCCCTGGCGCGAGTTCGCCCCCGGCACCTTGAGCGAGGCGTCCGAGTTCCAGCCCATACTCGAAATGGGCATAGACGGCTGGGAGTGCTGGCGGGGCGACTACACCCCCGAGCAGACCGACTACCTGCTCCACTGGGCCCAGCGACTCAACATCCTCCCCTCGGGAGGTTCGGACTACCACGGCCCACGTCCCGGCCACACACTGCACCCCTTCGGCGCCATCACCGTGCCGGACGACATCCTGGAAGCGATGCGCGAGAAAGCAAAGACCTACCGCTAGCGCCGGGCGCCGCTTGCGGCTGCCCCTGATGCGGAGCAATATCTCCTCTGCTACTGCGGGCCCGCACGCCCGTGACAGATCGCGACGTTCCGGCTCGAGTAGCATTAGCGCTACCGGCCCGAGGCGTCAGGGACGCTCGGCCGGATGTGTCTCGCGCAAAGGAGAGATGGTCCATGCAACCGCCCATAGACGTGCGCCGCGCGCAGCTATTCCTCGACGACGAGATCATCGAGCAGCAGGTGCGCCTGCAGAGGGTCATACACCAGCCGATGAAGTACTTCGGCAATCCCGTCTACACCGTGGGAGAGCCCTGGGAAGGCAGAGGGGTCGTCTATCTGGGCGGCGTCTACATAGACCCCAAGGATGGGCTCTGGAAGGCGTGGTATGTAACCCTCTACCCGCCCGAGTACCCCGAGATCACCTACGCGGTCTGCCTGATAATCTCCGAGGACGGCTTCCACTGGCGCCGGCCCCAACTCGACGTCTACCGCGGGCACAATGGCGAGAAGACGAACATCGTGCTCGATCTCGGCCAATGTGGCGGCACGGGCGCGCCCTCCATCCTCTACGAGCCCGAGAACGCCCCCGAACCATGGACGATGTACCTTAGCACCTGCTGGCCTGCCGACAGCCACCAGTACCAGGGCTACTTCCTCCGCTCCGCTGACGGCGCTCACTGGCGCTGGCTCCGCGACCGCCCCAACGGCATCATCCACGGCTGCAGCGATCGCATGACCGCGATGAAAGGCCCCGACCCGGAGTTCCCGTACGTGCTCATGGGCCGCGGGAACAAAGACACCGCTCGCTGGGGCCTCAAGCGCGTCGCGCATCGCCTCGCCGTCAACACCGACCGCGCACAAGAGGGGGAACCTACGCGCGTAGTAGTGCCTGACCTCGAAGACGACCCCGCGGGGCAGATTTACCACGCCTACGGCTTCGCCTACGAAGGCATCTATGTGGGCATGTTCCAGTGGTTCCGGGAGACCAACGACCCATTCGGCGAGATGGAACTCCTGGTCAGCCGGGACGCGGTGACCTGGCATCGCCTCCGCCCCCGGCGGGCTTTCCTTCCGCGGTCGCCCGGAGGCGCCGCGCTCGGCGCCTTCGATTGCCAGATCACCGACACCGCACTCTCGCCTCCGGTGCGTACCCGCAAGGCAGTAACCCCTGAGGGCGAGGCCTACACCCTCTGGTTCTACTACTGGGGCGGCCAGGCCATGCACGGCAACCGTCACCTGACCTACGGCCGGGGCATCGGCCTCGCGCAACTCAGACAGGACGGCTTCTGCTCCCTCCGCGCCAACCGCTATCCCGCCACCCTCGTCACCAAGCCCTTCGTTTGGCCCGGGGGCGCACTCCTGGTCAATGCCTCTTGCCTTGGGGGCAGTCACGAGGGCTCGCTGCGGACCGAGGTGCTGGCCGAGAACCTGCAACCGATACCCGGGCTCACTCGAGACGACGCGGATCGTGTAGGCAACGATGGGGAACTAATGGTCCAGACTTGGAAGAACGACCCCACCTGCATCAGCCGCCTCAAGGGCCAAACCATCCGTCTCAAGTTCTACCTCGACAACTACGACCTCTACAGTTTCCGCTCGTCCCCCGGAGCATAGGGACAGCAACCGTTCTCTGGCCGGTCGTGTGCTCACTAGCCCTGGGACGCCGCGGCCCATACAATGGCGGCCGCCGGAATGCGGGGCTCGGAAGCGGGTTGAGGCAATGACGTTCGACCAGTGCGGATTCCAGCCACTCGAAGCCCCCGGGCTCGAAGGCCCGGTCGTCGTGGCAACCGACGTGGTCTTCGGCCGCGGCGGACAGGACACCCTGATGCTTGACCTCTACCGGCCGGCCGGCCACGCGGACTCGCCCCTGCCGGTCGTGGTCTTCATCCACGGCGGCGGCTGGCATGGTGGAGACAAAGAGAGTTATCGTGATCTGGCAGCGCGGGTGGCCTCCAATGGCTATCTGTGCGCCTCGGTCAACTATCGCCTCTCCGGTGACACGCCCTTCCCAGCAGCGCTCGAGGACTGCAAGTGCGCCGTCCGCTCGCTGCGAGCCAGCGCAGAAGCGCTCGGCGCCGACGCCGCTCGGTTCGCAGCGTGGGGCCATTCGGCCGGCGGGCATCTGGCGGCGATGGTGGCCCTAGCGCCGGGCCGGTTCGAGGGCGCAGGGGGATGCGCAGAAGCCTCAAGCCGTGTGCAGTGTGCGCTCTGCTATTCCGCGCCGCTCGACTTCCCCGCGCTGGGAGAAGCCCTGCGCGCCTCCGTGGACCACTTCCTGGGCATAACCGGGCCTGACCGCGCAGGCATGCGAGACCAGGCCAGCCCCATTACGTATGCTGCGGGCAGCGCCGCCGCCTTCTTCGTGTGCCACGGCGCGCAGGACGACTTTGTGCCCATTGATCAATCGGAGCGGTTCGTCGAGGCCCTGCGCAAGGCCGGAGCACCCGTCGAGTTCCTACCCGTAGCCGGCGCAGGCCACGACCTGGAGCGATATAGCGAGGACATCTTCGCCCGCGCCCTTGAGTTCCTCGATAGGCATTTGAAGCAGGGATCGGGCTGAGGGTCAGTCGCCGGGCATCAACATCTAGCTGGCGCGACAAGCGCGCCCGGCCGCGCAAAGGAGAACGCAACCTATGCTGCGTACGCCATTCGCCAGTGAACGCATTCAACGGGTGGATCCCAAGACCGGTGTCAAAGTAATCCAACTAGCCGCCTACCCGGCGCCCAGCGCGCACTTCCTCTACGACTGGCCCTGCGTCACACCCGACAACCAGCGGGTCGTGCTCTTCTGTCAGCGTGCCGCCACCCGCAACGCCCCCTGGGACCTGTTCCGCGTTGATGCCGACGGCCTCAACCTGTTCCAGTTGAGCGAGCGCGGCGACCGCGCGGAAGAGGGCGGCTACTACGGTCGCCCGGCCGCGCGCCTGACGCTCGACGGTAAGACGGTCCACTGCGCGTGGGGTCACACGCTATGCACGGTAGATGTCGAGACCGGCCGCACGGAGGACCTGTGCTCTCTCGACAAGCATTGCCCCGAGGGCACCGTCCTCCACAATCTCTACCTCTCCGCCGATGGTTGTCGGCTGTTCGTCACTCACAGCGGGCGCCGGCCTCACGGCCTAGTTCGCCTCGACCTCGACAGCGGTGAGACGCGGGAGGTTCAGATTGACGGGCACCTCTTCGCCTGCGACCCCACGGGCCCGCGGCTAGTCGTCACCAAAGGCACGGTCGAATGGGGTACGGCTGCGCGCCAAGATGGCTCCCGCGTCATCACCAACGTGGGCGACCTGCGCGCCAAGTGGATCACGGACGAAGACGGGAACGATATCGAGTACTTCTGCCCGGAGAGGTACGCGCACGCCAGCCTCCTAGGAAGGCACCTGAAACTGCAGGGATGCGGCAAGCCGCCTGAGAGATGCATCTGGCTCGCGGAGAAGGGGGGGGAGCCGCGCAGGCTGGCGCAAGGCCCCTACTTCTGGCATTCGGGCGCCTCCTGGAATGGCGAGTGGATAGCCGCCGACACCAATTGGCCTGATCGGGGCCTCCAACTCATCCACGTGCCCACGGGCCACTTCGCCACCTTGTGCCATCCGGGCGCCAGCCAAGAACACTACGAGTTCGGCCACCCCCACCCCTGCCTCTCGCAGGACGGCGGCCTTTGCGTCTTTCGGTCCGACCGCACCGGCATTCCACAAATCTACCTCGCGCCCATCACCCGGGAGTTCCAGGAACGGGTCATCGCCGGCGCGCTGGACGCGAGCAGCAAGTGGATGCTCTAGCCCGAACGTGCCGGGAGCCTGTGGCGGGGCGTGCGTCGGCACGGCTGGCGCGCGTGCCGCCGGACGCCGGCCGGGTCAACGCAGCCACAACGCGACAACGTTGCCGGGCGCCGGAGCCCGACCTATAGTGGCCCTATGCGTCCCGGCTTAGCCTTCGCGTTGCTGGTGGTGCTGTGTCTGCCGGTCGCGGCCGTGACGAGCGCGGAGCAAGCGCCAGCCACCACAACGGCGGGGCCGCCGGCGGTGCCGTTCCCCGTGTACCTTCTCCCCCACTTCCACTTCGACCCGGTGTGGAACCAGCCCCAACGAGGTTACTGCGAGTGGGCGTTGGAGATCGCGCAAACCTATGTGGATAAGTGCCTGCGCGACTCTGGATTCCGCTGCATCCTCTCCGAGTGGGACTACCTGCGGCCCCTGTACGACACGGCTTTCGACAAGCGCGAAGCCCTACCCCAACTCTTCGCCTCCGGTCGCATCCTGCCCGGGTTCTCTTACAACCAGCCTAACGATTCCCAGATCGGCGGCGAGGCCTTCCTCCGCAACCTGCTTTACGGTCGCTATCTGCACGAGGACCTGCTGGGCGCACGGCCCACCGTCTATCTCGCCTTCGACGTCTTCGGGCACAATGTCCAACTGCCTTCCCTTTGCGCCGGTGCGGGCTTCAGCGGGATCATTTCCTCCAAACAGGCGCCCGGTTTCCCGCAGAACTTCTGGCTCATGGGCCTCGATGGCCGCCGCCTGCCGGTCAAGGGCATCCCTTACGGCGTGAACGCCGGTTCGTTGCGCGATCTACTCCAGCGCGTCACCCCGATCATCGAGACGGACGCCTCGTGCGGCCTGCCGAGTGGCCTGTCGCTCGTCGGCGGCGACTGGGAGGAGGCCCCGGAGTACCTGTCGTCCGCGGCGCTCGCGCAAGCAAGCGACCGCTTCACGCTCGCGTTTGGTGGCCTGCCGGAGGCGTTCGATTTCGGGTCGGCGCACGCGCCTCTCTTCTCTCGCGATCCGGTGCTCATGAACCCCGCCGCGTGGGTGTCCCGCGACGACATCAAGATCGGCAATCGCCTCGCCGAGACCCAACTCCTCACCGCCGAGCGCATCGCCACCATCGCCGCTCTGCTGGGCGCGCGCTATCCCGATTCTGCTCTCGACAAGGCCTGGCGTCAGGTGCTGTTCGTCCAGCACCACGACGCCATCGCCGGGACGAGCGCCGATACCCCGGACCTCGACCTGCTCGCGGGTCTGCGCGAGGCGGCGGAACTCGCGGCCGAGGTGACCTCGCGCGCGCTCGCGTTCGTGAGCGCGCGCGTCAACACCGAGGCTCCGCCAGGCCTCGGGGGCGCGCTCCCGCTGGTTGTCTTCAATCCGTTGGCCTGGGATCGGCAGGACGTCGCCTGCGTGGAACTTCCGCTGCCGCCCGCGGGAACGTCGGAGTGGAGGGTGTTCGATTCCACGGGTAGTAGTGTGGCTTGCGAGAGTAAGCCATCGGCCACCGGACGCGTGCGCGTGACCTTCCTCGCCAAGACGCCCTCTTTCGGCTACGGCACTTACTTCGGCTCCCCCTCCGCGCCCCTGCCACAGCAAAAGCCACCTGAGCCGAACACTATTGAGAACGAGTTCTACCGCATCACCGCCGACCCCTGGCGGGGCGGGGGCCTCTCATCTGTCTTCAGCAAGTCGTTAGGGCGCGAACTCATCGCCCCCGCGGCCGGTGTGCCGGGGAACGCGCTGGTGGCCATGGAGGAGAACCAGGCGCGCGGGTGGGCGGCCTGGGAGTTCGCCGCCAACGGCAGGAAGATCCTCTCATCCGCCCAGCGGGCCGAGGTCAACGTTGAGCGTGGGCCTTTGACCTCCAAACTCATTGTGAAAGGCGCGCTCGGTTCGCTCTGTTCGTTCCGCCAAGAGATTGCCCTGCACGCAGGCCTGGACCGCATCGAGTTCTCCACCTATCTCGAGAACCTTCGCATTCCCACCGGCGCCGATCAGATCATCTTCGCCGCCTTCCCTAACGCCCTCGCTGGGGGGGCGCCCGCGTTCGAGGTGCCCTTCGGCGTGGTCGCGCGCCGCAGGGGCTCCGGCCTGCTGCAGCCAGGCGCCGGCACGGACTTCTACGGCGAAGTAGCCCTGTTCCCCGCGGCCAACTGGATTGACTCCAGCCCCACGCTCATGCTCGAGTCGGCCGACGGCCGCCCACTGCTCGCGCCAGGCTACACCGCGCTCGTGCTCGGCGAGGAGAGCGATGCTGCCGCGGCCGCACCTTTGCTGGAGCAGGCCCTTGCGAATCAGGGGATCACATGCACTCCCTCCCTCAAGGAACCATCGCTCGCCCCCCCCGTGCCCACGTTCGAAGTGCGACTGGGCCGCAGCGCCTTCCCCGCCGGGCTGCCCGAGAGCGTGGAGGCAACGTTGGACCGGCAGACCGCCGAGAGCGGCTACGCTCTGTACCTGCTCGGCCTCGGCAGCCTGCCAGGGCTCGCGCGGCCAATGCTGCTCATCGGCGGGAACCTTATGCAGGCGGCTCAGGCGCTGACGGATGATCTCCGCGACCATCGCATCGCGCTGCCCGCCGGCTCCGCGCACGGGGCGCTTGGCTCCACCGAGCGCGCTGGCCTCGCGTTGCTCAATACTGGCACCCTGGCGGCCTCCGAGCAGCAAGACGGTACCCTCTGTCTTTTCCTGATGCATTCGAGCCTCCCCGCACAGCGCGGCTTGCCGTTCCATCTGCCCCTCGACGAACGCACTCATCTCTTCCGCTACGCCCTGAGGGCACATCAGGGCGACTGGCGCGACGCCCAGGTCTACCGGTCCGCCCAGGAGTTCAACTACCCGCTGGTCGCTCAGGTTGCGACGACCCATGGGGGTATCCTTCCCAGAGACCTGGCCTTCCTCCGGGTGGAGCCGGCCAACGTTGTCCTCTCGGCCCTTAAGCCGCTTGGCAGCCCCGCCGGGCAACTGCGCGCGGCCGAGCCAATGTCTGAGGGGGTCTTGCTCAGGCTGTCCGAGATGTGCGGAGAGCCTGCGTCCGCGAAGGTGTCCTTCTTCCGCGGCGTCCGTGAGGCGTGGCAGACGGACCTGGTCGAGCGGCGGCTGTCTGATCTTGACCTCGGCCCCGATGGTCTACAGTTCGACCTCTCGCCGTTCTCGGTATGCTCCGTGGGCTTTCGACCCGCGGGGGGGGCCGGTCCGGCGATAGCGAGCGAGGATATCGGCAGGACCTCAGAACCATTGACTGCGTCCCCAGCGCGCTACTGGCTGCGCAACCACCACGCCGGCCCGCTCGGCAACCAGCCGGTCGCGGTCTTTCTCCGGGAACTCCCGCAGACGCGCGCCCTTTCCAACGGCACAGTGCAGTGCTCCGTCGAGGCCGGTCTCATCAACGACCTCGACCGTCCGCAGGCGCTGATGGCCCAGTTCCGGGCTCCCGAGGGCTGGACGCTCGTGCCCACCGGTTTCGCAGCCACCGTGCCTGCCCGAGGGCAGGTGATTCGCGAGGTTCAAGTCTCCTACCCCGCCGGGTTGCCCGGAGGCACCCTCAGAGCCTCCACGCAGTTCGGGAGCCAGGCCATGGAGGACACGCTGGAACTCGGTGGCCCTCTCCCACTGACGTGGAACGTGTCGCGCAGTGAGGACGAGGTGCTGGTTCGGCTCCACAACCCTCGGATCGAGCCGGTAGAGGCCGAACTCACCATCATCGGGCCGCCCGAGACCTGGACGCCCCTGGAATCAGGCGTGCAGGCACTCTTGTCCGCTTCGCCCCGGATGCAGGCCGTTCTGCTAGAGCCGGGCGGCGAGGCGTTGGCCCGGTTCGCATTGCGTCCCACGATTGATCCCTCCCCTCAAGTCCGCGACTCCTTCTGGCTGGTCGCGCGCCTCGGCTACAACGACCATGTGGACTACCGCCTCGCGAGCACCTCCACGCCTCCGGAACTGTCCTTCTCGGGAGGCGAAGTAGGTTGCCTCGACCTGCGCCCCTTCTTCAACAACGACGGGATTGGCGCTCACTCCAACCTGTGGGACGGCGCCTTCTCCGGCAGTTGGGAGTCGCTCCCCGCGGAAGAACTGCCGCCCTCCGAACAGATCCTCCTGGCAGAAGGCCAGCCTTTCCTCTTCCCGTCCAAAGCGGACGGCGCCCCCAACAACGTGGCTTGTGAGAAACAGGCGATTCCACTTCAAGCGCGTGGGGCCGCTGCGCAAGGGCCGTGGAGCCGGCTGCTACTGCTGGGCGCCGCGCAGCACAACGAGGAAGGCAATGTGGAGATAGTCTACGCCGACGGCTCTCTCGAGGCGTGCCTGCTGCGGCTCAGCGATGTGTACGGCTCGCCAGCCTTCGGGGAGACCGTCGCCGTGCACACCGCGCATTCTCACACGCCCTGGGGTGACAAGGCCAACGCCATGTCCCTGTACGTTCAGCAATTGCCCCTCGACCCGAGCAAGCAGCCCGCTTACCTCACGTTGCCCGACAACGACGACCTGCACGTCTTTGCGATGACCCTCGCGCGCTGAACCGGCACTTGCTCCCTACGTTCGCCGCCCTCGGCACCGGCTGCCGGTAGTCCCTCGTTGTGGGTGAGGTCGCCGACGTCAGGCACGGAGGAACGAGAACGCGTCTCGCTTACGCGTCCCGTGCGCCGGCGTCGAATGGGGAACGCGGGCGCCGCTGCCAGAGGTCTTCGTCACGAATCCCTACGCTGTCGAGCATCTCGGCGGCGCGCTCGAAGTCTATGGCGTAACGCGCGTCGTGGCAGTCGGAGCCAACCGCTAGCATTACCCCGCGAGAGCGCAGCGCGCCCAAGTACTCCAGGTACGCCCGTTTGAAGTGCTCGGGATACCCCGGGTTCAGCAACATCGCGCCGATGTTGATCTCCACGACCTTGCCCTTCTCGATCACAGCGGCCGCGAATTCCTCATGCATGGAATCGGGAATCGCGCTGAAGCGATCAAACCACGGCTCGGTCGTGTACATTCCGTCCGCGCCTTGCCAGTGCCCCATCCACCACCAGGGGTGCGCCACGATGGTCACCAAAGGATGAGTCGCCAGGAACATGTTCTGCCGATGGTAGTCGCGGATGATCGCCTCGCGCTCGAGGGGAACGTACATCGGCCAGTGCGCGCCCCCGATCACGTATTCCACGCCGTAAGTCCGCAGATCTCGTTCAGTCACCCCGATCGCCAACGCCCCGCCGGCAGGCCCGCCCTGCCGCAGGCCATAGACCGGATTGTCGTGCCTGCCGACCGCGATCTCCTCAAGTTCCCACCGTGAGACGCAACTGACCTCGACGCCGAAATGAAATCGTGGCGAGGGATTCACCGCCACAAAGGCCTCGCGCGAGGCGGCCAAATCCGGCAGGTTGTACGGCGTGTGCACATGATCGGTGACGCCGAAATCACAGATCCCCCGCGCCTCAGCGAAGCCCGTCAGATCGGCCATGCTCATGCAGGCCTCATCGCACGACGCGGCGGAGTGAATGTGCCAATCGGAGCTAAGGCTCATCGTGGCGCCGCGCAACACCATGCCACAAAGGGCCGGGCGTCAGGCGGACGCCTGACGCCCGGCCTGTGCTGCTATGCGTGATGATGAAATGAACCGCTCAGGGCATGCTCAGGGTCGTCGTGGAGGTGACGCTCGGCATCAGATCCTCGCGGTAGAACAGCGTCGGCTTCAACTGCTTGCGGGCGTACAGGTACTTGGCTTGATCGTCGTAGTGGGGGGAGTTGGGGTCGTCGGATTGCCCCAAGGGGTTCAGGCTGTAGGACTCGACGTGGCCCGGCTTGAAAAGCACCACCGTGGTCGCCGACTGGCCATGCGTGCCGTACACGATGCCTTTGGCGTCCGGCTCGCCCCAGCCAAATGAGCGGAGAACGTAGTCGCCGCCGGCACCCGCCCACGACTCTTCGCCGCGGCGCACGCGGTGAATGTCGCCCCACTGCACGTCAAGACGCCCGTACTGTTCCCGCAGGCTCTCCGCCGCCTCGTACAGGGCCATGAGAACCTGGACCTGCTGGTCACGCGTGAGATCTTGGCCCTTCAGCATGGCATCTCGGAGCGCCTCGACCTGCGGCTTCTGGGCCCAGCGGTCAAAGAGGGTGGCGCCCACGGACTCGATCTCCAGCCGGCCGTTCCAGGCCCCAAGCAGTTTGAGCGGCTCCCGGATGTAGCTAATGCGGGGGTCGCTCGCCCAAGCCTTCGCTGCCTCCGAGAGTGCGCGCAGATACTCGTCCGACCAGTCAACGTAGGTGTCGCAGGCGACCGCGACCGCCTGGTCCAGGGTCATGCCGGCGGTCGAGTCGAGCAGATGACGCGCGCGCCAGCCGCGCTCGTGGTAGGAGCCCGGAGTGCTGTTGTAGATGTAGTAGGGATAGTCCTGTGGATTGATCGCGGGGTGCATCGTCATCACCGCCGGGTCGCAGTTGCAGTTCTGCATGTACCCGTCCGCGGGGTTGAGTATCTGCACCAGATTGCCCATGGGATGAATGCCCAGCCATGCGGTAGCGCTGGTATTGCCCGGCACGGGACGCATGAAGTCGTAGCCCTTGGGGCGTATGGGCACGCGCCCGGTGCGCAGGTAGTAGATGTTGCCCTCGACGTCCGCGTACATGATGTTCTGATACATCCACTGGTTGAGGGCCATCGCCGCCTTGAACTCGTCCAAGTTCCGCGCCTTCATCTGAAGGTACATGTTGGTTATGAAGTCAACCTGGTCGAGGTAGGGACAGGCGAGGGCGTAGGCCTTGTTGCCCTCGCGCAGCAGGATGGGCCCGTAGTGGCTGTACTCGATGGTGCGCTTGACGGGCTCGCCGCCTTTGACGTTGATCACCACTTCCTCGCTGGTGATGTCCCTCCAGCCCTCGTCGTAGCGGTAACGCAGCGGATTCTGCGCATCGATGTCGAGAGCGTAGATGTCGGTGGTGCTGGGGCCTCCTGTGGTGGCGGCCCAGCCGAGGTACTGATTGTGGCCTAGGCCAAGGAAGGGCGCGCCGGTGATGCTGACGCCGGAGGCATTCACGTCCCCGCCGTGGAGGCGGACCTCGTCGAAGCGGATCGGCCCGGTCCAGTCCACGTGCGGGTCAATCAGGAGTATCGCGCAGCCGTCGGCAGTGCGTGCCGGGCCGACCGACCACTGGTTAGAGCCGAAGGGGATATTGGGCTCAACAGGTTGATACGCCAGGCGCTCGCCGGAGGACCCGGAGGCGGCTTGCGTGGTGGCCCGCTCACGCCGGCTCAGTTTCTCCTCCGCTTCGCCAAGCGGCCAGTTGAAAATGATCAGGCGACCGACTGCAATGACTTGCCAGGGCTCCACCTTCGGCGCCCAATCGGGCACCTTCTCCGGATGCTCTTCCATATAGCGACGCACGCCTGCCTGATAGGCTTCGATGGCCGCGCGCACCTCCGGCCTGATCGTCGAGTAGCGTTCCCGCGAGTACTTCTCGTGGCCGACCAGACGCTGGATGTAGTCTTGCTCCACAAACTCCGGCCCGAAGGCCTCCGCCATCGTGCCGGCCGCCACCCGGTAGTTGCGGAGCAATGCCTCGAGGCGGTACTCGGCCTGAGCATAGCCCTGGCCGTAGAAGGCGCCGAGTTCCGTCTCGGCGTAGATGTGCGGGACACCCCAAACGTCGCGGTAGAGGGTCACCTGCTCTCCAGCGCGAGCGGGCGTGGCCGCGACCAGAGCCAGAAGCAGCGCTGCCAACAGCACCAGACCAAACGTGCGCATCACCGGTCATCCTCCCTACAGAAACGAGTGGGGCCAATTGTGCCCGAGCGACGCCGAAGTGTAAATGCGCCGCGGTGGACGCCCATGAAGGTTGCGCTGGGCCGGCGCCGCAAGAGATGCGAGTCGGCAGGCCGGGACCTAGGCACCTTCGGGTATGAAGCCGTGATAGCGGCCGAGCCAGTAGGCTTTGAGAAAATCCCGGGGAGCCTGTTCCGACGTCGCGTGGAACACTCGCGGCTTGCCATCAACAACCGCATGTAGTTCATGAGGGCCGCTGTACAGGCTGGGCACGAAGGGGGAAGGCAGGCCGCGCTCCCGCGGCAGCCCTACCTCGAATGTCTCCATCCATTGCCAAGTCCGCTTCAGGATCGGCGCCCGCGGCTTGAACGCCTTGTATACCCAATTGTAGTAGGGGTCCATGCCCGCGAACTCGGGGATGCGCCTCCACTGCATCTCGAGAGCCGCGTAGTAATAGCGCAGCAGCCGCTCGTCCTTCTCGTACCGCAGCAGCGTGTAGAGCGGCTCAAGCGCCAGATTCCAGTCCCACGGAGACGGGACGGGGTCGGCCTGAGCGTTCGCTTTGGCCGCCTTCTTATGGTAGTCCCACTGCTCTATCAACCGATGGTACTCATCCAGGTAACGGCGCTTCTTGGTGATGTGGTAGGCGCCGCGCAAATGGCTGAGCGCGTTGAGGGCCTTGAGGTCCTGATCCAAGATGTAGGGGCACATGTTGCCCCACAGCGTCATCCTGCCGTCCACATCCAGGATGCGCATGTCGGCATCCACGATCTGGCCCATGATGATGTCAACGTCTTTGGCTACCTCTTGCTTCTCCCTCGCGTCGGCCACCAGATCGTAGTAGACCTCGTAGCCGAACATGAGGCCTACCAGGGAGTCGGTGCTGGGATCGCCCACCCAACGGTACTCGCCCGACTGGTGCCACTCGCGCGGGAAGAAGAAGCATTGCTCGTCCCAAGTGGGCCCGCTGGCGCGCTTGAAGCCACGCGCGAAGCAACCCTTGCTTCTGGTAATCCGCTGCAACTTCCGCAGCGCGCGGGCGCCCTGCTTCGCACGCCGCTTAGCGGTGGGATCGCCGGTAGCGGCCCAGCGGAATGATTCTATGGCCACGTAATCGCCCGACCACAGGGCATCGCTCTCGTGGTTGCCCGTCGAGCAATCAGGCAGCCCCACCGGCGGTAGAATAACGTGCCTCCTGACCTGGCCCTCGTAGTTGTGGCGGGCCTCCATGATCTCCTCACAGAGCATCGCCTTCTCGCGGAGAGACTGAGCCATTGCGCAACTCCTTTGTGCAGTCTGTGCGGCGCCATCGGCAACCGGGCGGCACAGTCTATTGGGCGCCCATCCCTAACGCAACCGACGACGGACAGTGAAGGCCGGCCCGCAGGACTGGAGTTGACACCTCCCCAGCCGTGCGCGCACACTTGCTCACCGGTTGGGTGGTTGTCGCAAACGGCGGGGGGCGCACGGGAGTCTCCCTCTTCACCGCGCGGCACTTGGTTCACCGCATGCCCTGGCCCGTTCCTGCCCTCCCCCAGCGACCTGCCCGTGCCCAGTACATTTCAAGGGGGTAGCAACTTGGACACTGTTATCACCGCCTTCCTGTCGAAACTCGCTTTGGGTGACGTGCAGTCGTTCGAGAACCTGGCCGTCATTCCGCTCTTCGCGCCCGTCAGCGAAGGCCCATCTTACCTCACTCTCAAGGAAGCCTCGGAGCAGAGGCTGCTCACCGTTACCGAAGTGGACGGGGGCGGCTCCGTGCCCGAGTTGAAGGCAGTCAACAACGGCGACTTGCCCGTTCTCCTGCTCGACGGCGAGGAACTTGCCGGCGCCAAGCAGAACCGCGTCCTCAACACCACCATCCTGCTCAAGGCGAAGTCCGAGACCGTTATCCCGGTGACTTGCACCGAGCAGGGGCGCTGGGCCTACGTCTCACCCGTGTTCCAAGAGTCCGGCGTTGTCATGCCCACTAGGCAGAGGGCCCGAAAGGTCGGTTCGGTCTCCGAATCCTTGCGCACCGAGCGCCGCTTCCAGGCGGATCAGACGAGGGTGTGGCACGACATCGAGGACTACCTGGTGCGCTCACGGGGGGCGTCGCCGACGCGCGCGCTGCGGGCCGCATTTGAGTCGCAGACGAAGCCGCTCGAGGATTACCTGAAAGCGCTCGACTGCCTGCCGCATCAGCGCGGCTTGCTTGCCTTCGTCAACGGCGACATCGCCGGGCTGGAGATCATCTCGCGTGAGTCGGCCTACGCTTCGCTGCATCCGAAGTTGGTCAAGAGTTACGCGCTCGACGCCCTGCTCGAAGGGAATGGCAAGCCCGGCAAGCCGGACAAGAGCGAAGCGGAGGCGTTCTTCAAGGAGGCGGCCGCGTGCGAGGCGACTAAGTACAAGTCGCTCGGGCACGGATGGGACCACCGGTTGGAGGGCGGCAAGATAGTGGGCTCGGCCCTTGTCTATCGGACCGTGGTCATACACCTGGCCCTATTCCGCACTGAGGAGAGCGAGAAGGTCGGCCCGATGACGGGTTACCGCCGCCGCAGAGGCTTCAGGCTGTAGGGACGCCTGCTTGTGCCGAGCACCGACGGCGCGGACGGCTTGCGCAACCCCATCGTGTTGGCGGTGACATGCCCGGTCGAGACCCGGCGCCAGCCCAATGCGGCCATTCGCAGGCGCCTCCAACGATCCCGAGGACCTATGTTGGCACGCAAGCGCCCCGTCGTGGGAAGGAGGGTAGTGCCGTGAGATCCACAGCCGAAGTCCTTCGCGAGATCGCGGGCTACGGCGACAGATACTACGTCTGGGTGTTGTCCGAGCCAGCCCACCGCCGAGAGGAGTTGAAAAGCGACTCGTGGGCGAGCCTCAGGTTCTGGTTTGATCACGCCTTCTACCAGGGACGGACAGACGCGGTTTCGGGGATCATTGAGGGGCGTGCGCTGAAGGCTCTCGAGTCTCGCCTACGCACAGACCCTTGGGAATGGGATAGCGCACTGCGGAACCTCGACATGGACGGATGGCTCTCTCGTGAGAAATGGGAGGACGAGGCCAATCCAGTGCAGCAAGCCCTGCGGGAGCAGAAGGTCAACAAGCGCTACGACCGGCTGCTGGTGCTGTCCAGCCTCGCGTTCGCGGTGGAAACGGGTCACCTGAGCATCGTCAGGTGGGCCGTCGAGGAGATCGAGAAGGGGAACCTCACTCGCGTACACTGCCGTCTCGATCAACTCGCGTCGGTCGGTGACAAGATCGCCAGTTTCTTCCTCCGCGACCTCGTTGATCTCTTTGAGCTCCGTCGGCACGTCGCACTGGAGGATGCCCGCCTTCTTCAGCCGGTGGACGTCTGGGTCAGACGGATCGTAAAGCGAGTAGGCCTGGCCGACGACAGCGCCACCGATGACGAGGTAAAGCGAGCCATTGTGGCAGCATGCAGCGACATGAACACCGACGGCATAAGGTTCAACCAGGGCGCCTTCTACCTGGGCTTCCGCGCCGCTGACATCCTGCTCGAGCAGATATGCGGCGACGCGCAGGCCGAGAACTGAGGCGGCGCTGATACGCCGGGCGCCCTCGTGGGGCTCCTGCGGCCGGCCTGCCCGGGCGGGACGTGCCCGCCTCGCGGGGTTCATAGCCCTACTGAGCAATGACCCTGAACGGGTCAGGTATGAGGAGAGACAGAGTTGAGAGACGATTCGCTTCAACCGTATGCGCTCGCCGTTCCCTTGTCACCTTCCCAGGTCGAAGCGGCGTCCGCACTTCGTACTTGGATGCCGGCCTGGGTGGCCGCCGATGCAGCCCTGGACCTGCTGAGAAGTCTGTCCGACGACGCTGGCCTCGGCGTAGTGCTGCTGAAAGTGGCGGCACTCGACCGCCTCTACGGCACCAACATGTACGCCATAGTCCCCATGGCGCAGCACATCGTGACTGTCCTCGCGGCGCGCCCTGAGGATCCGATTGCCCTCGTCGAGGCGATCGCGGTCTTGCGGCCTCCTCCCCAAAAGGGAAGAACCGCCGCCGAAGCTCCGCCTCCTCCCGCCTGGGCCAAGACCTACTGGAGCTTCGCCTCCAAGTTCGTTCACTTCTTCCTGGACCCAGACCGGGTCCCGCTCTACGACGCTTGGGCCGCGCAGTCGCTCAATTACCACCTCGGCCCTATCCGACTGGGCTCGAGCAACCCCTACCGTCAGTTCGTGCAGAAGGTGAGTGTGCTGCGCTCTCTCGCAGGCCTGTCCTGCTCAATACGTGAGCTGGACCGATACCTCTGGCTCTCAGGGATGTACCGAGAATGGTCGCGCAAGCCAGACCGAGCGCCACTGTCTCGAGAGGTCATTTCGCTCTTCACCGAGCAGTCGCCAGAGGTCCAGAGGCTCCTCAGCGTCCTGGTCCCTCCCGCGCCCTAGCCGGCAACGCGCAGCCACGGCCGGACCACTATGCTGAGGCTGGCCGCGGGCCCACGCCGTTTGCGGTGGCAGGCCGCATTCCCATAGGATACGCGCCGGAGCGGTAGCGATATGGGAACTCAGGGGCTGCGCTTCAGGATTGCTTTCGCTGCGTTACTGATTGTGCCGGCCGCCTGCGCGTGCGCGGCGGCGGGAGAAGAAGGACCTATGCAAGTCAAACCGACACCGGAACAGGCTGCGTGGCAGGACCTGGAGTTCATCGGCTTCGCCCATTTCGGCATCAACACCTTCACCGACCGCGAGTGGGGCGAAGGGAACGAGGACCCCAGCCTGTTCAACCCCACCGAACTCGACGCCGGGCAGTGGGTGCGCGCCCTCAAAGCGGCGGGCATCAAACTGCTCATCCTCACCGCGAAGCACCACGACGGCTTCTGCCTCTGGCCCAGCCGGTACACGGAGCACTCGGTGAAGAGCAGCCCTTGGCGGGGGGGCAAGGGTGACGTGGTGCGCGAGGTCGCGGACGCCTGCCGCCAAGGCGGCATCAAGTTCGGCGTCTACCTCTCCCCCTGGGACCGCCACGAGCCAACCTATGGCTCGCCCGCCTACAACCAGCACTTCCTGAATCAACTGCGCGAGTTGCTGACCGGCTACGGCCCCACCGCCGAGGTCTGGTTCGATGGCGCCTGCGGCGAGGGCCCCAACGGCAAGAGGCAGGAGTACGACTGGGACGCCTACTACCGGCTCGTCCGCGAGTTGCAGCCGCAGGCGCTGATTGCCATCTGCGGACCCGACATTCGCTGGGTGGGCAACGAATCCGGCGTCGCGCGCGAGGACGAATCGAGCGTCCAGCCCGCGGGAGACGGCGGCTGGCGGTGGTATCCGGCGGAATGCGATGTCTCGATTCGGCCGGGCTGGTTCTATCACGCCGCGGAAGATGCGCAGGTCAAGACCCTAGAGCAGTTGCTCGACATCTTCTATCAGTCCGTGGGCCGCAACTCCGTCCTGCTGCTCAATGTGCCTCCCGACCCGCGCGGCCTCATCCACGAGAACGACGTTCAGCGTCTCGCCGAATTCGGCGCCGAGATCGAGCGGCGTTTCGGCAAGAGCCTGGCGGAAACTCGGGGCCGGGGCCGCGTGGTGGAACTCGCCTTGGGGCAACCAAGCGTGATTGACCACGTCATTGTGATGGAAGCCATCCGCCACGGCGAGCGGGTGCGCGCCTGGGCCGTGGAGGGTCTCGCCGGCGGCGAATGGAAAGAAATCTGTCGCGGCCGCGTCATCGGCCACAACAGGATCATGCGCGTGACGCCGGTGGAAGTCTCAGCCATCCGCCTGCGCTGCTTGGAGTGCGAGGGCGAGCCCATCATCCGCAAACTCGCCGTCTACAACACCGCCGCAACGCCCTAGCCCGCCGCACGCCCTGTTGGGTCCCAGACTGTGCGCCGCCGCCATCTAGGCACACGGGAACGAGGGCACATCGCCGCTGCGGGAGCTGCGCTCGGTAGCACCCAGCCGCAACGCCTCACTCCCGTTGCGGCGACTATGGGCTCACTCGTACACGGTCGGCGCGCACCAGCCAGTTTGCATCCACTCCGGGCGGCCGCGCGCCGCTCCCGGACCCCCAGCCCACGTGCACGCGTGGCTGCGCCCAGTATCGCTGCCCTGGCTTTGTGTAGTAGCGATCGAGGTCAACGACAAACCAGGTCCGCAACGGCTCGGCCGCTACCGTTCACCAGCCAGGCCACGAGCAATACTCTTCCCCCGGGGCGGATTCCCCTGCGACTCACACGTCTGACGAACACATGTGCCGGCCGGGCAGCCTCCGCGGCCGGATGAACTCCCACCAGAACGCCCCCCCCAGGCAGGCGAGAACGAGTACTCCTGCGACCAACCTCCGCGGCCGGCGCCGTGTGCGCATCTCCCCCGTCACGCCCAATCGCTACCCGGCCGACATCGCTTTCCTCGCGATGACTTCATCTCTGATGCTGGTCGGGGCGGGCGGATTCGAACCGCCGACCTTGTGGTCCCAAACCACACGCGCTAACCAAACTGCGCCACGCCCCGACCGAAGTTGGCCGAACCCGCTGCTGCTGGCGCAACGCTATGGAGCCCAGAATCAGAAAACTGCACGACCAGAAGGGGCCAGCATCCGGGTGCTCAGATCCTACTGAGCATGGCCTCGTCCGTCAATCCGGGCTCAGGACCCGGATTCCCGTCGGCCCCCCTATCCCGGCCGACCGCGGAAGCGGGCATGTGCAGTCCCAGGACCTCATGCTCCATGCCTCCCGGCGACGTCTGGCAAAGCGGATTCCGGCACTACCCCGCCGTCGGCCGAGGCGAGCGATTGCCGCAGAAGCCCTCGCCCCAGAAGACCGGCTGGTATCCGTTCGCCGCTACCCATTGCAGCGCCCGCGCCACTCGCTCCTGCATGTCCGGCTGGTAGTACTGAGGCAAATCCTCGCGGAAGTACTGCTCGTGAATCAGCAACTCGACCAGTTCGCCCGTGTGCGGGCTCGCCGCCTGCTGCTCCAGCGCCGGCACGATCTCCTCCAGCGCAACGCTGTTCACCACCAGGTCGCAGGCCACGAAGGTGACGTCCGCCTCCGGGTCGTGGAAGTAGTCGCGGGCGTTGATGTGGCGGCACGTCGCCGGGTCGAAGTAGTAGCCGGTGTGCGGGAAGTCTCCCGCGACGTTGAACAGGCCGATGAGAACGTCCACCCCCCGGTCGCGCAGCGCCCGCACCGCGTCCTTGGGGCACGCCGCCCAGTGCACGGTCGTCACGCGCGAGGTTACCTCATTCCCCGCGAACCGTCGGATGTGCGCCATCACCAGGTCGAAATCGTGCGCCATCTCCGTGTAGGTCGCGTTGCGGTAAGGCCAGTCCGGCTTGTCCGCCAGCGCGTGGAAACTCAAATGCAGCCAATGCGCGTTCTGCTCCCACTCCTCGCGCCATTTGTCCGGCATCTGCGTCAGGTCGAAGCCCTGGCCGGTAGTGCCCGCCTCGGGCAGGCCCTCCGTCTGATAGTAGATGTTGAGGTGGACCTTCGCGCCGAACTCCTCGTGCATTCTGCGCCAGAAGGCCAGATACCAATGGTCGAACAGCGACCGATAGCGCTCGGCAGCCAAACTTAGGTCCTTGAGGAACATGATGTTGTCGTCCACGGAGAAGCGGTATCTCTTGAAGGACTGCCAGTCCCATAGCGCCACGATCTCGTCGGCAGCCGCGTGGTTGGCGCCCGCCGCCTCCGCCCGGATCCGGTTTCTCCGCTTGGTGAGCAGGACCTCCCCGGCGAACCGTCCGCCTTCGCTTCTCGCCGGCGTCCCGTTGATCGTGACTCGTGACCCCGGCCGGCACGAGCCCGCAACCTCAATGACCAAGCCCTCAGGCCTTTCCCGTCCGTCGTGCCGGTTGAGGACGTCACCGCTCCGCGGCGTCTCGATAGAAACGCCTTCTTGTCTCTGCCCTGCTTCCGTCGCCATCCTTCTCCTTGCGCCGCTTTCCCGCGCGCACCCGGTGTATGCCGCTCGCACCGGAGACTATTCCCCGACAGCCGCGCTGCGGTCAAGGGCCCTGTGCTGCAACGGCTGCCCGCTGTCTGAGTCGTGCGCGCCGCTCCTAGCCTGTGTCCGCATCGCTTGTTCCTCGAAGAGGCGGTGACTACACTGCACGAACAGGCGACCGCAGCGTCCAGGGCAGACACGCCGGTCGGCTGTTTCACCACATGTGCAGCGAGAACGAGAGAGCCCGCCAGGGGGCATCCCAAGACGCCGGACTGAGGTCGGCGGGGCCCCTGCCTTGTCTGACCGTCCCCAGCCTGCTCGATCTGTTCCTGTCCTTTCTGCGATTGGGTTCGGTGTCCTTCGGCGGACCTGGGATGGTGGCCTACATCAGGCGGCTGGCCGTCGAGCGACGGAGATGGGTCTCGGAGCAGGACTTCCAGCAAGGGGTCGCGCTTTGTCAGGCGGTGCCCGGTGCCACCGCCATGCAGTGTGCGGCGTACGTCGGGCTGCGGGCTCGGGGAGTCCTGGGGGCTGTGGCCTCCTATCTCGGTTTCGGCCTGCCCGCCTTCGCGCTCATGCTCTCACTCTCGGCTGCATACCGACACGCTCTCAGCATTCACGCGGTCAGCGGCGCGTTGGTAGGCCTGCGGTGCCTGGTCGTGGCCCTGGTGGCAAACGCCGCCTGGGCATTCGGCCGGTCGTCGGTGACCGCCCTCGAGCACGGTGTGATCGCGGGTGTGACCGCGGGGCTGTTCTTGGTGGGTGGGAGTCCGTTCCTCATCGTGCTGGGCACTGGGCTGGCGGGAGCCATCCTTCTCCGAGGCCCGCAGCCGCGGCCGGAGACCGGCCTGGTCCAAACGCCCGGATGGGAAGCGCTGCGTGCGCCGGGCATAACGCTAGCCGTCGCGGCCGTGCTGGTGGCCACGCTGCTCGCGTTCAGCGGAGGGCTGGAAGCGCTGGGGCTCGCGATGATGAAGGTGGACCTGTTTGCGTTCGGGGGGGGCTTCGCCTCGGTGCCGCTCATGTATCACGAGGTGGTCGAGAAGCACGCGTGGATGAGGCCGGCTGTCTTCATGGACGGCATCGCCCTAGGACAGGTCACGCCTGGTCCGATCGTCATCACCGCCACATTCGTGGGCTACCAAGTGGCGCGACTTACCGGCGCGGTGGTGAGCACGGTGTGTGTCTTTCTCCCCTCCTTCCTCATCGTCCTCCTCGCGGAGCCGTGGTTCCGCCGGCTCCGATCCTCGCCGGTGTTCGGGGCCGCCGTCCAGGGGCTACTGCTTTCGTTTGTGGGCTTGCTTGCGTCGGTCACCGTTCAGTTCGCGCGAGTCGCCCCCTGGAGCGTGCCCTCGGGCATTATCGCGGCGATTGCGCTGGTGGCGTTGGTGCGCAAGGTCGACGTGCTCTGGGTCGTGCTTGCGGGTGCCGCGGCGTCTGCTGCGCTTGTGCCGCTCATGCCAAAGTGAGAGCAGTAGCGACGCCCGCCGCCGCGCGCCAGCGACCATCCCCGCACAGCGGCACCCTGGTCAAGGGCCCCGCGCCGTGGGGTCCGTCGGGCGCGCGGATTGCCGGCACCGATCTGAGGTCGTGTCGACGCCCCTTGCCTCCCGCAGGCGCGCCGGTTATCGTGCCCGGCGACGTGAGCGATCTCAAGCGCAATGGCCCTGCACCCGGCCCTGCGCACTTGATAGCGCACGAGGCTCCGGGGGCCTAGAGAACAGCGGGAGGGAAGCGATGCGAAGGATGTCGGCTTGCGGCGTGTGTGTTTTGATGCTGTGCGCTTCGGCTGCCTGTGGAGCGCAAATCGAGGTCGCCCAGGACCGCATGCTCGTGGTCAACGGCGAGCGCACGTTCGTCCTCGGCCTCTACGAGAACCCGCAGGACGACGCGCTGCTCAGGCAAGTCGTGGATGCGGGGTTCAACCTCATCTCCTGCGGCGCGAGCCGCGAGGCGCTCGACCGCCTGCAAAATGCCGGCGCCTTCGCCTGGGTAAACCTCGGCAGCAACATAGACTTGAGCGAGTCGGCCGAGGAGCGACGGCAGAGCCTGCTAAGGTTCGTCAACGAGTTCGGCGCGCATCCGGCGCTGCTCGCGCTCGAGGTGCCCGACGAAGCCCTGTGGGGCTGCTGGTACGGTCCCGTCCACTGGCGCTTGTACGAGGAGCCGGAACTCCAGCGCAAGGCGATTGACGCCCTTCAGGACCAGCAAGCCGCCGAAGCATTGAGGGAGAAGCAGCCGCGCGCCAGGGAACTCTTTGACGGCGGGCAGTTCAGGGAAGCGGAGGAACTCGCGGACAGCATCTGGACGGACCTGGGCACGACCTCGCCCAAGCCCGGCTACGACGTCTCCGGCGCTCGGGAGGCCGCCGAGAAGATGCGGGGGGGGCTGGTCGCCGGCTATCAATACCTCAAGTCGCTGGGCTTGAGGCAGCCGGTCTGGATGAACCACGCGCCGCGCAACCAGATTCCCCAACTCGCGGCGTTCAGTCAGGCCGCGGACATCGTGGGGTGCGACATCTATCCCGCACCCGAGTACCAGGTCGGACACTCCGACCTCGCCGACCGCTCGATATCGTCGGTCGGCGCTTACACCTTGCGCATGCAGGAAGCGGCGCCCGGAAAGCCGGTGTGGATGGTGCTCCAGGGCTTCGCCTGGCGCGACCTCGATCCCAACATGGAGGCGGCGCGAGCGGAGATCATGGGCCCCCCCGAGTTCGAGGAGACCAGGTTCATGGCCTATGACGCCATCGTGAGAGGCGCCCGCGGAATCCTCTACTGGGGAAGTTCGGCCATCTCGAAGGGCTCCGAACTGTGGCGCGACTTGCTGGCGCTCGCCCGCGAACTCAAGAGGATGCGCCACGTGCTTACCGCTCCGGATGCGGACCTCAGGCTCACGGTCACCTACGAGCAAACCTGGGGCTCCGTGGACCGAAGCGTCGTGGTGCTGCCGAAGGCGGTCGGCGGGCGGACGTGGCTGCTCGCCGTCAACGAATGGACAGAGCCGCTGACTTACACAATCCATGGCCTTGAAAGGATGGAGGGCGCGACTTACGTTGATGCCGCGTCCCAGCAGCAAGCGGTCGTGCGAAACGGCACGTTGACCTTGACCATCGCCGGCAACGGCGTGCACGTCCTCCGCCCCCGCGCCTCTGGCGCTCACTAGTCCGCGGATCCATGTCGGGTCGGCGGAGCCCTCCGCCGCGATTCGTGGGGGCGACCCGGCGCGAGTCTGTCTCAAAACCTCTGGCTGAGCGCCACAATGCGCGCCTCTGCGCGGGCCACGTTCTCACCAGGTCGTAGGGACGCGATCTTATCGCCTCCGCCTCTCTCGGCGCCAACGTTGGCATGTTCTGAGACGGCTTGGGCGCAGCATACCTGGACGTCGACGAGATCGACATTCGTCATGTCCGTAGGCGGCCCTGACCCGTCCTGGGGTCGTTGCACGCTGCCGATCATGCCGGTAAGTGCTTGAATGGGCAGGAGATCTGCGGACGGCGACTACGGGCCCGGCACGCCACGGCCTGCGGCGGCGACGTTCACGGCCGCCCCCGGC
>CAZGSV010000005.1:0-78772 GCA_964528605.1 uncultured Armatimonadia bacterium | reverse complement strand
AGGTGCACTTTCTCGATGCGGCCCGGGGTCAGTTCCAGAAAGCGGCGGGCGTAGATGGCTCCGCTGGCCCCGGTGACGGCGACGACGATCTCCACCTCAGACCTCCCGTTCCGCTTCTGCGCGCACCGCCGGTCCCGGCTTCTTGCCCAGGGCGCAAGTCGCGATGCCGCCGCTCCAGGTGCCGGTGCGAATCAGGCTGAGCCCGGCCTGTTCCATTAGCGCCGGCAGGCGGTGCTCGTTGGTGAAGTGGACGACGGAGTCGCGCAGATACTGGTATGCGCCGGGCGCGCGCGAGACCAGGGTGCCGAGGGCGGGAAGCAAGTAGCGGAAGTACAAGCGGTACAGCCAGCCCCACCACTTGCCTCGCGGCATGGTCACCTCGAGCGCCACCACCCAGCCGCCTGGCCGTACCACTCGCGTCGCCTCCGCCAACGCCACGCTTGGGTTTTTCAGGTTGCGCAAGCCGAAAGCAACCGCAGCCAGATCAAAGGCGTCGTCGGCGAAGGGCAGCCTGAGCACGTCGCCCGCGAAGAGCGAGACGCGCGGGGGGTGCCGTCTGCGTCGCATCTTGCCGTAGCAGAGCGCCAGCATTTCCTCGGAGAAGTCAACGGCGGCGATGCGGGCCTGCGGGCAGCGCTCGGCGAGCGCGAGGGCCATGTCACCGGTGCCGCACGCCAGGTCGATGATCGTTCGCGGGTAGAGCCCGCTTGCCCAGCCGGCGGCGCGCCGGCGCCAGAGGATGTCCGCGCCCAGGCTGAGCATGTGGTTGAGCCGGTCGTAGCAGGGAGCGATGGTCGCGAACATCTCCTGCAACTGCTCCGGCGACCGCGACCCTGGGCGCGCGGCCCCGGTCAAGGTTCTTCGACCTCGCTCAGGCCGGGCCGAGCGATGGGGCTCACGGCAGCCCGTTCGACGGGGCTCACGGCAGCCCGTACTCCTTCCAACGCCGGGTGACTCGCTCCACCATCTCCTCACTCATGCGCGCGCGCTCGGGCCAGCCCCGCTTGTGCCCCTCGCTGGGCAATTTGCGCGTCGCGTCTATGCCCATCTTCGAGCCGAAGTCCTGCTCGGGCGAAGCGTGGTCGAGCGAATCCACCGGGCCCTCGACGAAGAAGACGTCCCGCTCCGGGTCTATGTTCGTCGTGGCCCACCAGCCCACTTGCTCAATGTCATGCACGTCCACGTCCTCGTCCACGACGACGATGATCTTGGTGAGCATCGTCTGCCCCGTGCCCCACAGCGCGTGTGCCACCTTGCGCGCTTGGCCTGGGTAGGACTTGCGGATGGAGACGATGGCCAGGTTACTGAAGATGCCGAAGACGGGCAGGTTGAGGTCCACGATCTCGGGCGCAAGCATCTTCACCAGCGGCAGGAAGATGCGCTCGGTCGCCTTGCCGATGGGGCCGTCCTCCATCGGCGGCTCGCCCACGACCACCGCCGGGTAGATTGGGTCAGCCCGGCGCGTCAGGCAGGTAAGGTGGAAGGTGGGATAGAGCGCGGGGGGGGAATAGAAGCCGGTGTGGTCGCCGAAGGGACCCTCCATTCTTAGGTCGCCCGCGTCCACGAAGCCCTCGAGCACTATCTCCGCTTGGGCCGGCACCTCCAGGTCCAAGGTCTTGCACTTGACCAGTTCCACCGCCTGCCGGCGCAGGAAGCCGGCGAACAGGAACTCGTCGAACTCATAGGGCAGCGGCGCCGTAGCGGCGTAGGTGGTCGCGGGGTCTCCGCCGAGGCAGACTGCGGCGGGCAGGCGTCTTTCCTCAGGGGGCAACTCGCGGAAGTGCTCGGCGCCGTGCTTGTGGATGTGCCAATGCATGCCCGCGGTGCGCTCGTCGTATATCTGCATGCGGTACATGCCCACGTTGCGGGCGCCCGTCCGCGGCGAGCGCGTGACCACCACCGGAAGGGTGATGAACGGGCCGCCGTCCTGCGGCCAGCACTTGATGATCGGCAAGGAGGCGAAGGAGGGGTTGTCCTCGACGACTTCCTGGCAGGGCGCTTTGGCTACATCCTTAGGGGTAAAGGAGGCCAGTTCGGCTAGCCGCGGCAGCGCGGCGATCTTGTCCGCGAGCGTCTTCGGCGGCTCGAACTGCAGCAGTCCCTGAATGCGCTGGGCAATCTCGTCGCACGACTCCACGCCCAACGCGAGCGCCATTCGCTTGTCGGTGCCGAAAGCGTTCATCAGCACCGGGACGCTGTACCCCTTGGGCTTTTCGAAGAGCAACGCCGGGCCGCCTCCGGCCTTTTGCAGCCGGCGCACGATCTCCGTCATCTCCAGCGCGGGGTCCACCTCGCAGCTGACGCGGCGCAGGTCGCCGGCCTGCGCCACAGCGGCGACAAACTCGCGCAGGTCTCGGTAAGGCATGGCGGGATTATAGGCCCGCAGAGCGGCGAGTGGCCAGAGGGCGGTAGGTGGTAGGTGGCATGTGGTAGTGGCCCCGGCCCAGTCAGGGCCCACCGTAGGGCCAGGCCCCCGTTCACCCGCCGTAGCAGGGCTGGCCCGCCGAAGGACGGTTCCTGTCCGTATCGGCGTCCGCGCAGGTGCTACCTGCGGTTCAGTATCACGCCCACGACCTTGCGGAAGATGGAGAGCGGCCCCGAGCGCCGCGCGCGCACCAACAAGTTGGGCCCGGCGGAGGCGTCCCAGGACTCCCAACGGACGAGGTGCTCCAACTCCAGGCGCGGAGGCGCGGGAGTTGGATGGGCAGCGTAGCCGAAGGCGATGAGCGCCACAATCTCGACGCCCTCGGGGATGCGCAGGATGCCCCGCAGCGTGTCGGGCTCAAAGGCGCCTATCCAGCAGGAACCGACCCCGAGCGCGTGCGCCATTAGGGTCATGTTCGTTCCGGCGATGGCGCAGTCGAGGAGATGCGTTGGGCTGCCTGGCTTTGGGTCCGTGCAGATGACGACCAGGGCGGCGGCCTCGGCGACGTGGCGCGACTTGAAGGCGGAGTAGTAGCAGGCCTCGCCGATGGCCTGCAGCGTCTCCCTGTGTTTGACGACGATGAAACGCCAGGGCTGCGCGTTGGCTCCGGATGGCGCCCAGCGGCCGGCCTCGAGGATGTCGCGCATCAAATCCTCGGGGATCGGGCGCTCGGCGAACTTCCTGATGCTGCGCCGGGTCTTTATGAGTTCGAGCAGGTCAGCGGCGCGTGTCGTCATCCAGTGCACCTCCGTTGGTGGAGAGACAATAGCACGCCAGGCGGGGCGGCGAGCCCCACCGGGTGGGCACCCTGGGGTGGGCATGCGCGTGGGGCGGCGAGTGGCCACCGCGCGCCGCGGGCAACCACGGGGGTTGCCCCTACGACGCGGCGCCCCTAGGCGCCGCGGGGCGATTGCTCCTCGGCTTCGCGGGCGGCCTCCTCCGCCAGGGGGAGCGCTTCGCTCAAGAGCAGGAGTGCCTCACTTCGTGTCTGCGCCGCAGCCGCTTGTTGGAAGAGCCCCTGCGCCCGCTGATACCTCTCCTGCGCCGGCGCGGTCTGAGGCAGGCGGTCCTGGGCGCGGTAGAGCATCCACTCGACCCGGGCCCTCAGGCGCGCCAGGCGGGCCTCTTCCCGAGCGCGCCGTTGGTACAAGTGCCAGCCGAGCCAAGCGAGAACGAGCACCGCAGGGGCCGCGAGCAGCAGACGGCGGCGAGCGGCCTCCCGTCGCAGGGCGAGGCTGCGGTCGGCCAACGAACGCATGAGTTGCAGCGCAGCCACGTCGGGCTCGCGGCGGAAAGAGTCCTGCGCCCTGCGCAGTAGGGACTGGACTTCCGGCAGGGGCAGGTCCCCGCTGGCACAGGCGATGGCGGATTCGTCGAGCGCGATGATCTGGCGCCCGCGACCGAGCGGCAGTTGGTCAGCGGCGCGCTGCACAAACTGGGCCGCGGTCATCTCCATCGCGCTGTCGAGGATGGCCACATAGATGTGGACGCCTTGGCGGTTCAGCACCGCCGCTGATTGCTGCACGACCTCGAGGCCGCCCACGGGCAGGGCGGCCTTGAGGGCAAAGTTGAAGACTCCGCCGGTCGAATGCCGCATGAGCGTCAGGGCTCCGGCGAAGTCCAGCGGCTTGGCTGGCTTGATCTCCGGGGAGGGCATTGGTGGCGCAGTGGGGACGGTAGGGGGGGCGCCGAGTTTGCGCATAACCGCGCGGAACTCCTCCTTGGGCGCGAACGTGATTTTGGGCTCGAGTTCCTGAGCGGCAAGCAGTGAGGCGCGCGCCTGCTCCGTGCGCTCAAGGGCGAAGTAGCAGAGGCCGAGTTGGTAGTAGGTCTCCGCGCGCACAGGATCGGCGCTGCGCGCCTCCAGCAAGTGGGAGAGGGCGCTCTCCGCGTTGCCTGCGGCGTACTCGCTCTTTGCTTGGGTCAACAGTTGCGTGGCTCGGGCGACGTCCAACGGCGCAGGCGAGGGTTGTGCCTTGGTTTGCGCTTCCTGTACCTTCTGGGTGAACTCCTCGCGCGCGGCGAATGAAATGTTGGGGTCCAGTTGCTTGGCCTTCTCGAAGGCGGCCAGCGCCTGGCGGTGCCAGCCCAGTGCGAGATAGGCCAGGCCTATGCGATAACGCACCGCGGCGCTGTCGGGCTGGAGACGCTGGACGTCGTAGAGCAGCGAGAGCGCGGTGATGGGGTCGCCTTTGGCGATCATGCCCTCCGCCTGCGCGAGCGTGGACTTGCTCTCTTGCGCGTGGGCCTGGGCGGCGGCCGTCGTTAGGCGCTCGAGCAGTTTCTGGAAGTCAGCGGCCGGGATGACCGCGGCCTCGGGATCGAGGTTGCGCGCACGCTGCAATTGGACCACGGCGTCGTCGGGCCGGGTCAGTTTCTCGTAGCACTGGGCCAGATAGTAGGGAACGCGCGGCTCCTGCGGTTCCTTCTGGAGGAGGGCTTCGAGTTCCGTTGCGGCCGGAGCGTACCGCTGTGTCTGGAAGAGGCGGATGGCGGCGCGCAGTGCAGGGGACGGTCTGGAGACGGGGGGGTTCGGCTTAGGCTGGGCGTACAGCGGCAGCATCGGCAGGAGCCCCAGCGAGGCCGTGAGCAGCGCCGTGCGCCAACGCACCAAGGGGGAAGGTGCCCCCGGCGCGCTGGGACCGCCTCCGACAAACATGTGCCGAGTTCCGGCCACGCCGATAGGTTAGGTGCATTGGCGACCCAGGGCAAACCGAGGGCGTTGTTGCAGGCTGGGCTCGGCGGCGGAATAATGCTCCCCTAGCCGCGCATGAGCAAGCGGCAACCCGCCGCGGAAAGGAATGGTGTCCCTTGAGAGGCCGGCGTCAACGTTCGCATCCTCATCACCGCCACAATCACGATCGCCGCGGCGTCCCGCCTGGCTATCTGGTGAGCGAGGACTTCAAGAGGCTCTCGAACCAGGTTCTGCGCACCAACTGGCGAGTGGAGACCATGGTTTTCGTGCAGTCCATTGAGGGGCACGCGCACGAGGGGCACGGGGCTTTCCGGGGCGAACGCTTTGTCAACACGACCACCCACGACGTGGTTGCGGTGCTTGGCCTCGGGCGTGACAGGGTGGCGCGCGAACGACAGAACCTGATTGACGAGGTTTTCGAGTGGGCGGAGCGGGCGCTCAAAGGCGAGAACCCGAGCGCGCTGGTCACGCCCGAGGAGGAGCCGCTGCTAGGCATGGGCCTGCTGCGTTCGTTTCGAGTGGAGTCCAGGCAGGTGCTGCGCGGAATGTACCTGGGTGGTCTGCGCGACTCGCCCAGTGTGCGCGCGAAGACCGAGGAACGCCACGGCGTGGTGATGGGGATGGGCGAGTGTTATCTGGTGGACCGGGACGTGATGGACGCCATGGGACTGGACGGAGAACGGTTGGCGCGCACGGCCAGTGAGGACCGCCTAGCGGAGTATCGCCAGCGGGGGCTCATCGTGGCAGACCGAGGCCGGGAGGACTTCGAGGAGCACATTCAGTACATGTACATTCGGCACCGGGTGGGGCCGGGCGCGAGCGACGATGCCGCCCTGTTGGCCGGCGGCTTTCTCTATGGCCGGGATGTGGCGCTGGGTATCTTCCTCGCGGATGCCGTAGACACCTTGGAGAAGTTCGTGCCCGTCTACTCCGATCAGGATCAGGAGTTGGCCAACCTGGTGCGTCAGGGGATGACCGACCTAGGCATCACCGAGGACGACCTGCTGCTCTTCACCGCGCTGACTGCGGTGCCCGAGGGAATGCAGAAGGTGATGCCCGACTGTTCCTTGAGGCATTTCATCCGGGTGGACCGCAACGTGGATCAGACGGCGCTCGAGAGCCACCTGCAGTTCGTGGAGGGCAAACCCTACGCGCCGCAGAAGGTTGGCATGGAAGAGATACTCAACGAGGACTTCTACGAGGCGTTCGGCGCCCGCTTCCACGAGCTCACCGGCCGCGATATCTAGGCCTCCCGCATCTCCCCTCGCGCGACAACGCGCTTTCGGGGACGTACTTAGAGGTGCGTACTGGCGGGCCCGCGCGCGAGTGCGCCGGGCTAGCCGCTACTCCAGGCCGAGTTGCTTCTTGCCTTCCGGGGTGATGCGATCGGGGGTCCAGGGAGGGTCGAAGACGATGTTGATCTCCGCCTCCTTGACGCCCTCCACCTGTTCCAGTCGGGTCTTGACGTCGTCGGCGATGAGCGCGGCCATGGGGCAGCCGGGCGCGGTCAGCGTCATGTCCACCAGCACTTTATCCCCCTCTATCTTCACGTCGTAAATGAGCCCTAGGTCAACGACGCTTATCGGCATGTGCGGGTCGTAGCACTCCTTGAGGGCTTCCGTAACTTGCTCCTGTGTTACAGGCACGGTGTTCACTCTCCTTCTTCACTGCCGCAGGGCGGCGCAGCGGCGCCGCCGGCAACCATGACCGACGGCAAGTATGACCTAGGCTGGCGGGCTAGGAAAAGCGCGGCTCCGATGAGCGCATAGGAGGCCGGCGCGGCCGGGCAAAGGGCGCCCAGAGCCGGCCCGCCCAACTTGATCTCCGGGAAGAAGAACGCATGAGGAGCACTGGGGTCCGGTTTGGGCCGGTAACCCGGGCGCGGCGCCAGCCAGCCCAGGAAGAACAGCGCCCCGGCACCCGCCAGCAGGGCGGCGGCAGGCAAGGACGCCAGGGCAAAATCGCCCATGTGTTTCGTGGCCATCGTCGAGAACAGCAACGGTAACAGAACGGCGCCGGTTCCCCCGGGTGGGCTGCCGGTGGACATTAGCCGCGCGCGCCCTCGGGAGAGCCACGCCAGGCGGCGATGCTGACCTGCGCCGCCACCCGCGAGGCTATCTCGCGGAAGCGCTCCGCCTCCGGGCCGGAGAGCAAGGCCACGGGGCTGCCACTATCACTGCCCTCGCGTATGGCGCCGGATAGCGGGATCTCGCCCAGGAACTCGATGCCCAGCCGCTCGCAAGCCTGACGGACCGCGCCGCGGCCGAAGATGTCCGTCTCTTTGCCGCAGTGCGGGCAGAGGAAGTAACTCATGTTCTCGATCATGCCGAGGACCGGCACGTTCACGCGGCGAAACATCTCCAGCCCCCGCAGCGTGTCGTCCAACGCCACCGGCTGCGGCGTGGTCACCAGTACCGCACCGGTGAGGGTCACGGTCTGAGCGAGTGTAAGTTGGACGTCGCCGGTGCCGGGCGGCAGGTCAACGAAAAGGTAATCGAGTTCGCCCCAGGCGACGTCGCCGAGGAACTGCTGCACGGCCTTCATCACTAGCGGCCCGCGCCAGATGACGGGCGTGGCTGCCTCGGTGAGCAAGCCCATGGACATTACGCGTAGGCCCTGGGTCGTAAGCGGGACGATCTTCCCCTGCTCCACGGCCGGCTGTTCGCTCAAGCCGAGCATGCGGGGGACGTTAGGGCCGTAGATGTCGGCGTCAAGGAGCCCGACCTGGGCGCCTTGCGCGGCGAGGCTGAGGGCCAGGTTGACCGCCACGGTGGTCTTGCCGACGCCGCCCTTGCCGCTGCCGACGGCGACGATGTTGCAGACACCGGGCAGCAGGTTGCGGGACGCCGGCGTCCCTGGCACGCGCGCCGCTACTTCTATGCTGACCCCCTTGACCCACGGGAGCGAGCGGACGGCCTCTTCGCACTGCCGGCGCAGTAGGTCGCGCATCGGGCACGCGGGGGTGGTTAGCGTAAGCCGGAAGGAGACGAAGCTATCTGCTACCGATACGGTGTCAATGAAGCCAAGAGAGACGATGTCTTCACGCAGTTCGGGGTCCTGGACACGCCGGAGCGCGTCAAGAACCTGGCGGGCGCGGCGCTGGTCGCCTTCCGGTCGGCGCTTCATGCCTTGGGCAGCGTATCCGGCGGCAATGGCGGCGTCAACGGCGGGCGCTGGCGCGCATGGGGGTGACAGGTTTGGGGGTGTCGAACACCGCGGCGGGCGCCGGCGTTCAACCTCTGAGGAGCGATGGCAAGCGAGGCGAAGAATACGCTTAACATAAAGGGCCAGATACTCTCGCGCGAGGCGGCCGACGAACTGGGGCGCAAACTGGCCTTCTTGGCCCATCACCTCTCCGGCCCGGAGCGCGACGTCTACCTGTACTGGGACGACTTGGCGATGCAGGGGCACATCTTTGTGAGCGGGCTGGGCAACGGCACGTTCGTCGCGCGCAACTGGGACCCCAACAAGCCCATCCTCTTCGAGTTGGACGAAGAGGAAGTGCACACGCTGGCCGCCGTGCTGTCGGCCTACCAGCGGGCTCGCCGCAAGCGGCTGTCGCAAAGCGGCTGAGCGGAATCACTCGAGAGCCCGTGCATCCTGCTGCCTGCTCGATAGTAATTGTTGAGCGGTGGGTAGGCCGCGGGCCGTGCGCGGGCCTCCGTTGGGCAACGCAGCGGACGGCGCGCTAGGCAGCCGTCGGAGCACCGGGAGTCGAGCCTGGCGAGGGGTCGCTGGTCTTCGCGACGGACTTGTCTTGGTACATCCGCTGGTCCGCCAAGCGGACCAGTTCGCCGGTGTCCGTGGCATCGTCGGGAAAAGTGGCGATGCCATAGGCGACCCCCATCTGCCCCGGCCCTTGCAGCCTCGGGGGGGGAATCTGCTCGAAGTTGCGCTGCACTCTCTGAGCCACTAAGCGCGCCTGCTCGGTGTTGGCATTAGGGAGCAGGAGTAGAAACTCGTCTCCGCCGTAACGGACGGGGAGGTCGAAGTTGCGCACCGAAGAGGAGATGACGCGGCCCACTTCGCCCAGCACTTGATCGCCGGTGAGATGGCCCAGTTGGTCGTTGACGGCTTTGAAGTTGTTGAGGTCTATCATCACAATGCTGAGCGGGACGCGCAGGCGACGGCAGCGGGAGACTTGCTGATCGGCCCGCTGCTCGAAGTAGCGCCGGGTGAAGAGGCCGGTCAGTTCATCGCGAATGGCCAATTCGTAGAGGCGGGCGTTCTCCAGGGCGACCTGCACGTCCTCCATGATGATGCCGAACATCTGCTCCTCTTCCGGGGAGAAGGGCCATTCGCCCGAGCGCAGCGCGACCACCACGCCGGCGAAGTTCTCGGCGACGAAGAGGTCCGAGGCCAGGGCCTGCCAGCCGGGGTTCTCCAGGCGGAGCGCGATCCAGTTCCAGGGCTGCCAGCGCTCGAGCATGCGGCTGAGTTCGGCGCGGCTGGTCGGGAGCGCGGCGAGTTGGTGCTGCAGGGTGCGGTCGGCGCCAGTTTCGCGGCCGACCCTCTCCAAGGTGGCCGTGCGGTAGTGGCTGTCAATCCACAAGAAGGCGGTGAAGTCGGCGTTGATGCCGGTGAGCAACGCCCGCAGGCTAGTGGAGCGCAACTGGCTGATCTCCAAAGAGGAGTTGATCTGTTTGACGATCTCATGGATGACGCTGGTGAAGCGGTCGCGGCGGGCGAAGCGGTCGCGCAGGCGCTCCAGTTCCTCGTCCTGCTGCTCGGACAATCTGAGGCGGCGGGCGACGGTGGCGAAGGCGGACTCGATGGTGTCCAGCTCGGCGGCGGGCGGGCCCCCCTCGCCTTCCTTGCTTACTAATCTGTACGCTTCGCGGCGGAGATGACGCAGGGAGGCGCCGATCCCGCGATCAGCGGCTATGTAGAGGGCCACTGCACCCAGCGCCACGACTATCAGTAACCCGCCGGCAATGAGCCCCCACTGCTTGGGGGGCAACGACGCCCAGAGCGCCGACAGGGCAGCGAGGGAACCCTCGCCCGAACCGATGAAGATGCCGACCGCTGCGCCGATAAGAGTGAGCAGGAGCATCAGCAGTGCCGCCAGAACGACGAGGGTCTTGATGCCTCTAGCCATGGCCACCGCGCGGCCTGGGCAGGCCGCAGGCTGGCCTCCGAAGCCCGGGGGGTTGCGGAGGTGCGAAGAAGCGGAACAGTTGGGGGGGGAGTGTGCAACGGCCCATAGGCGCTGTCATTGTACCGTATGCGGCTGGACGAGTGCGAGCGCCGCCCGCCGGCGGCGAGCAGCCAACCGCGCCGTCGCTCCAGTAACTCACACCTACCCTCCCGTACCATCAGACAAGTCGCCACCCCGTGGCGCATCCGCGCGTTATGCTAGCGCAGGGCGGCGTGATTGTCCAGCAAGCACACGCTGCGAACGAGGCAAGGGGCGGCCGGCCGTGGGCTGGTGTGCGCCGTGGTCGCCAAGCGTCCCGCACGCGAGGCGGTGTTGCGCCTCCGACGTCCCCTGCAGCGCGGCGCCGCGGGGCTGATCACTTGACGCAAGTGGTGCAGTGTGCATAAATAGTGACGGCTTTCACGATGTCCCGGCAGACGCTGCTCCCCATGGTTGGCCGGGGCCGGGGCCGGCACAACCGTGGTGCCTCGAGCAGGTGCCCATGGCTGCCGCGCCCCAGAGACTGGCCCAACATCTGCAGATGAGGTTGCAGCAATTGCCCTAGCGGAGGAAGGAAATGGGAGTTCGCCTGCGGCTTCAGCCGCGCAGGATAAATCCGTGACGGCTCCTGCAGGTCTCCAGGTAGTACCTAGCATCTGCGCGTACTGCGCGCTCGGCTGTGGTCTGTACTGGCGCGTACGGGGGGACAGCATCACCGCGGTAATGCCGCGCACGAGCCCGGCAAGTCCTGGGCGTTTGTGCTTGCGTGGGTGGCACGCGTTCGAGCCCTTGCTCAGCCCGCAACGAATCTACCGGCCCATGCTGCGCCGGCATGGGGCGCTCCAGCCGGTTTCCTGGCAGGAGGCGCTGAGTGCGCTTGCCGAGGGGTTGCGCGCGGCGAGCGATAGGGGGGGGGCGGACAGCATCGGCTTCCTGGGGTCCGCGCGCGCGAGCAATGAGGACAACCTCGCTTTGGCGCGGCTGGCGCGGCAATGCGTGGGTACCAACAACGTGGACTTTTCGCCCCGTCTGGGCCTCGACCTGCGCGTGGGATGGGGCTGGCGCGGCACGCGGGAGGGCGGCATTGACCCCTCGCGCTACGATCTGGTGCTGGTGGCGGAGGGCGATCTCTGCACCGAGACGCCGGTGCTGGCGGGGCACCTGATAGACGCGGCGCGCAAGGGGCTGCCCTTGGTTGTCATGGGGCCGCGCCGCACGCAACTGGCAGAGTCGGCGAGCACATGGCTGCAGTTCCGCCCCGGGGGCGGCGCGTGGGCCTTGATGGCCGTGCTGCGGCTGCTGAGCCGCGAGCACCGGGAATGGGTAAGCGGCTTCGGCAAGGCGGACGAGGCGGCGCGGGCTTGGGTGCACGGCCTGGACGCGCCGGGTGCGGCCGCCGCAGCCGGGCTGACGGTAGAAACGGTGAGCGCAGTGGCAGACATGCTCGCCAGCGCGGAGCGCGTTTTGTTGGTCTACTCTCACACCTGTGGCTTTTCGGTGAGCGGCGAGCAGGCCGTCAGCGCGCTGCTGGCCTTGGGAGCGTGGTCCGGCTTGGTGGCCGGGCGGCGCTTTGATGTGGTCTGCTCGTCCACCTATCCCAACGGCGTGGGCGCGCGCGCCGCGGGCGTGATCCCTCACGCGCTGAAGGGGCGTGGCGACGAGTGTCCCGACGGTGAGAGACTGGCTGCGCGGTGGGGGTGTGCTCTGCCGGAGAGGCAGGGCGTGGCTTTCCCGGCCATGCTCGAGAAGGTCAAGTGCCTTTACGTGATGCAGGACGACCCTCTGCGCCATGCGGTAGAGCCGGAACGAATGCGCGCCTGTCTGGAGCAAATGGATTTCGTGGTGGTGCAGGACTTCCTGTCCACCGAACTGGAGCAGTACGCCGACGTGGTGCTGCCCTGCGCGGGTCCCGGCGAGTACCTTGGCACCATGGTGACCATGGGCGGGTTGGTGCAGATGCAGCGGGCGGCGGTGAAGCCGCCGGGCCAGGCGCTGCCCGCCTGGCAGGCGTTAGGGCGGCTGGCGGAGGCGTTGGGTGCGGACTGGAAGTGGGACTCCGCCGAGCAGGCATTTGAGGACTTGGCCGCGGTCGTGCCGGCGTTCGAGGGCGTCAACCTTGACGCGGTAGCGCAGGACAAGGCTCACCTGCAACCCTCGCGGGCGACGGGCGCCATCCCGCCTCTCGGCCCCTTGGCCGAAACGGAAACCCCCGACGCCGAGTATCCGTTGATAGTACTGGCTGACGCGACGCTCGAATTCCTGGCCAGCGACCCGGTGACCGCGCACTCGGCGACTTTGGGGCGGGAGATACTCGTCCCCATCGTTAAGCGGGTTGCCGGTATGACTTTGGTCCACCCTAAGTTGATGCAGAGCCTGGAGGTGCGGCGGGGCACGGCAGTGCGCTTGAGCACCCGGCAAGGGTCGGTGGAGTTGCCGATAGCGGGATCGGAGGCGGTTGCGGAGGGGCTGGTGCTGCTGCCCCACGCCGTGGCTCTGCAACACGCGGGCACTTTGGGCATGCGTCAGGCGGGAAGGGGCGAAGGCATGCGCCTGGCGCCGCGGGCTGCGAAGGCGGAGGTCATGCAGAAGCGATGAAAGACTCGGTGCTGAAGGACCAGAGGCGCATGGTGCTGAGCAAGCGCGATTTTGCCCGCTGGGTGGAGTGCGTGCAGCGCAAGGCGCCGGTGTTCGCCCCTCAGCGCACTCCCAGCGGAGAGCATCTGGTGCTCCCCCTGGCCGAGCCGGCCGATCTGATGTTCGACTACGTCAACAGCGTTGAGCCCCTGAAGGCATTCTTCTTCCCGCAGGTGGAGCCCATGTTCCGCTATCGGAGGGAGAACGGGCGCTACCACCTGGAGGCGGCCTGGGAGCGCGAGCAGCGGGTGTTAGTTGGGGTGCGTTCCTGCGACGTGTCCGCGCTCAAGATGCTGGACGCGGCCTTGCTGCCGCCGCCGGAGGACAGTTATTACCGGGCTCAGCGGGAGCAGACCACGATAGTGTCGCTGGCCTGCCTGCGGGGGGGGAAGAACTGTTTCTGCATCTGCACGGACAGCGGCCCGTTCCTGACGGAGGGCTACGATGTGCAGTTGGCGGACCTGGGCGATCGCTACCTGGTCGAGGTTGGGAGTGAGAAGGGCGAGGCGCTGGTGCAGGGCTGCGACGAGTGGCTGAAGCAGGCCACCCGCGAGGACGTCAAGGCTCGGGTGGAGGCGGAGGCGAAGGCGCGCGACGCCTTCCAACTCACGCACTGCTACATGGCCGCGGCCATGCGCCGGCTTACGCGCAACGAGGTGGAGCCGGAGGTATGGCGGGAACTGGGGCCGCTGTGCGTGGAGTGCGGCGGCTGCACCTACGCCTGCCCCTGCTGCTACTGCTTCAACGTGGTGGACCTGCCCGAGGAATCGGGCGGCACCCGCCTGCGCTTCTGGGACCACTGCATTCTGGCGGGGTATGCCCGCGAGGCCTCGGGGCACAATCCGCGGGAAGAGCGAGGGGAACGGCTCCGCCACCGCCTTTTTCACAAGATCAGCCGCCAGTACTTCGTGAAGTTGGGCGCGCTCGGCTGCGTTGGCTGTGGGCGCTGCGTGGCCGCCTGTCCCACGGGCGCGAACATGCCCATGCTGGTCGAGGCTGTTCGCAAGGGAGTCGAGTGATCGAGTGATGGAGAGTACTTATCTGCCGACACTGGCGACGGTGGAGACCGTCCGCGACGAAACCTACGACACCAAGTCTTTCCGCCTGGCGCTTCAGGACGGCAAGGCGCTGGGAAGCGCGCAGCCGGGCCAGTTTGTAGAGGTCTCCGTCTTCGGCGCGGGAGAAGCGCCTTTCTGCATCGCTTCGCCGGGAGTGGTGGACGGCCGGCTGGACATCACGGTGCGGCGGGTAGGGCAGGTCACCGAGGCGCTGCACCAGTTGGAGCCGGGTGCGGTGGTCGGGGTGCGCGGCCCGCTGGGGAATCACTGGCCCTTCGACCAGCTGGCGGGCAGGGACATCCTGTTCGTGGGTGGCGGTATCGGGCTGCCGCCGCTGCGCTCGGTGCTGGTGAAGATGTTGGGCGAGCGGCAGAAGTTCGGGCGCATCATCGTGCTCTACGGCGCACGCAGCCCGCGCGACCTGCTCTACCGCGACCAGTTACAGGAGTGGGAAGCGCGGGACGACATGGAGTTCCTGGTGACCGTTGACTATGGCGACGAGACCTGGAAGGGGCGCGTGGGTATGGTGCCCACGCTCTTCAAGGAGGTCGTGCTGCAGCCGGACCGGACCACGGCATTGCTCTGCGGCCCGCCCATAATGATCAAGGTCGTGATGGGGCAGTTGGTGGAGATGGGGTTCGCTCCGAGCAACGTGGTGACCACCCTGGAGGGCTACATGAAGTGCGGCGTGGGCAAGTGCAATCACTGCATGATTGGTGACAAGTACGTGTGCATGGACGGCCCCGTCTTCACCTACGAGCAGATACTGGGCATCTTGGATGTGTGAGCGGTGACCCAGGATAGCGCGCTCTATCGCGGCATCGCCGAGTTCCTGCGGGGGCGGGTGCTGGTGGTTGGCGTGGGCAACTCCCTCCGGGGGGATGACCGCGCCGGGCCGGCGGTAGTGGAGCGGGTAGGGCGCGTGCTGCCGGAGTGCTGCCTGGATTGCGGGGAGGCGCCGGAGAACTACTTGGGAGTGATACTCGAGCGCGGGCCGCAACGCGTGCTCTTTGTGGACGCGGTGGACTTCGGCGGGCAGCCCGGCGAGGCCAGAATGTGTGACTGGTCGCAGATGCGTCGCTACGGCTGGGATACGCACCGCTTCCCGTTGCGCGCGGTGGCGCAGTACCTGAGTGACGAAGGGCGAATGGAGACAGGGCTGCTCGGCATACAGCCGGCAAGGATAGACTTCGGGGCCGCTATGACGGCGGCGGTGAAGGCCGCAGTGGAGTCGGTCGGCCGGCTGATAACGCGCGCGCTGCGCGCACAGGGCGCACACTGTTTTGAGGCGAAACCGGTATGAGCCAAGCAGTTGCAGCCAGTCTGGCCTTTCCCTTTGCGGGCGCGGTGTTGGCGTTGCTCGTGGGCGAGCGCTATTGCCGAGCCGTGGCTGTGGCTACGGTCACGGTCACTTTGGCGAGCGCGGCCGCAGCGGTGTTCTCGATCTTCCCCAGCGAGTTGGTGGTCACGCTCGGGGCGCTGCGCTGGCTAGACAGCGTGGACAAGGGGCTCTTCGGCTATCTGCTCGACCCTCTGAGCGCCATCGTGCTGCTCGTTGTGGCCGGGATAGGTTTCCTGGTCGGGCTCTACGCCACCGGCTACCTGGGGCCGGGCAATCTCGAGCACCCGGTGCGGCAAGGCTCGCCGCGTTTCTACTTCTGGCTCTTGGTCTTCGAGGGTTCGATGGTTGGAGTGGTCATCTCTCCCAATCTCCTGCAGTTGTTCCTCTTCTGGGAGATGACCACCCTGTGCTCTTGGGCGCTGATCTCGTACTACCAGACCCAGGAGTCAGTGGCGGCCGGCTTCAAGGCGCTCATTATGACCCACATCGGTGGGTTCGGGTTCGTGGTCGCGCTGGCGCTGCTCTACGCCAGCACCGGTTCGTTTACCTTTTCCGCACTGGCCGGCGCGCCGGCGGGCATCAAGGTCGCCTGCTTCGCCCTGCTATTGGTGGCGGCCTGGGCCAAGGCGGCGCAAGTGCCGTTCCATACCTGGTTGCCCAGCGCAATGGCAGCGCCCACTCCGGTGAGCGCCTATCTGCACGCCGCGGCGATGGTCAAGGCGGGCGTGTTCCTGATGGCGCGGGTGGTGCTCTCGGCAAAGCCGGCGCCCCATGCCATTGGCGAAGTAATGCTGATGATGGCGCTGCTCACCATTGCGGTGGCGGTTTTCTTTATGGTGCTGCAAAACGACCTCAAGCGCATGCTCGCCTTCTCCACCATCGCCCATCTGGGCTACGTGCTGGTAGGGGTGGGATTGGGCGCGCTCGGCTCCACCATCGGCTATCGCGGCGCGGTGCTGCACATTCTGTGCCACTCCGTCGCGAAGACCACCTTGTTCCTGGTCGTGGGAGCGCTCGCCTATGCCACCGGCTCGCGCAACATCAACGCGCTCACCGGGCTGAGCCGTAAGATGCCCGTGGAGGCCACGGCGTACTTCACGGGCGCGCTGGCGGCCGCCGGCATTCCGCCCCTGGCTTGCTTCTGGAGTAAGTTCTACATCCTCGCGGGGGCCCTTGATGTGGGCGGCACCGCGGGCGTGGCAGTAATGGTCTTTCTGCTGGTGGAGAGCGCCATCGTGTTGGGTTGGCTGATCTATGTGGGCCACCGCATCTTCTTTGGCGCGGCGCCGGCGCCGGCCACGGCCGCCCGCCCGGCCGAAGAAGGCGCTTTGGGGCCGCGGCCGGCGGCCATGAGCGCCGTGCTGATTATGGCCACGGCGTTGTGCGTGCTGGTTCCGTGGTTGGGTCTGTGGATGGTGCAGTGGCTGCTTCCGTAGAAACCTCAGGCAGTAGGAGCGGATGAGATGATGTATCCCCTCGTCTGGGCGCTGGCAGTGCTCGCGGCGGGCGCCGTGGTGACCGCCCTCATCGGCCGTCGCTCGGCAGCGGGCTGGACCGCGGTGCTCTTCATGGCCGCGGCCGGGGTACTCGCATTGTCCTCGGCGCTCGGGCGCATGTTCTCGGGTGGCGAGGCGGAACAGGTGCAGTTGCTCTCGCTGGGCTCCTTGGGCGCCAATCTGATCTTCGGCTTGGACGCCTTCTCCGCTCTGTTCGTGGTGCTGCTGGTGGTCGTGGCGTTGAGCGCTACGTTCTACTCAGTGCGCTACTTGGAGGCCTATCCGCGGCAGAGCCCGCGTCGCTATTACCCCTTCTTGCTGCTGTCCGTGGCCGCGATGCTGGCGGTCGCCTCGGTTCGGGACTGGATGTTCTTCCTAGTCTTCTGGGAACTGATGGGGCTGACCACCTACCTGCTGGTGGTCTTCGAGTCGGACCAGCCCAGCAACCTGCGCGCAGGGCTGAAGTATCTGCTTATGACTCACGTGGGCACGACGGCGATGATCGCTGCCTCCTTGGTGGTGTGGCACGCGACCGAGCCGCGTTCCTTCGGGTTCCAGTCAGTCGCGAGCGCACTGGCGCAGTTGTGGCACACGCAGCCGGTCCTCTTCCACGTGTTGCTCGCGTTGTGGTTCGTCGGCTTCGCCACCAAGGCGGGCGTATTCCCGTTGGGTGACTGGCTGCCCGACGCGCACCCCGCTGCGCCGGCTCCCATCAGCGCGTTGCTCTCTGGGATGACCATCAAGTTTGGGATTTACGGTATCGTGCGCGTCTTCCTGGGGGTGTTACCTCTCGGGGGCGCACAGAGCGCGCTCTATCCCTGGGGCGTGACCATAGCGCTACTGGGCGCGGTGAGCGCCGTCATAGGGAGTCTCACCGCGGTGCGACAGGGGCGGGCCAAGCGCCTGCTCGCTTTCTCCAGCGTCGCGCAGGTGGGGTTCATACTGCTGGCGTTGGGTGTGGGGATGGGGCTGCTGGGCCTGGGCCTGCCGCTGGCGATGGTGGCGTTGGCGGCGGCGCTGTTCCACTTGGTCAATGACGCACTGTTCAAGCCACTGCTCTTCTTCGGCGCCGGGGCGCTCTACTACCGCACGCACACGGACGACCTGAACCAGGTCGGTGGGCTGCTGCGCTTCTTGCCGGTGACGGCTTTGGCCACCGTGGCCGGAGTCCTCGCCCTGGCGGGCGTGCCTCCCTTCAACGGCTTCGCCAGCAAATGGCTGATATACCAGACGGCGCTCTTGGGGGCCCCGCCCTCGGTGCCTGCAGCGCACATCCTCTTCGCCGCGCTTGCGGTGGGAGCGCTGTTTGTAAGCCTGGTCAGCCTGGCCTACGGCTTGGAGTTCGCCGGGACCGCCTTCTTGGGCAAGACGGTTGTGCCTCAGGGCGAGGAGGCGCCTGCGGAGGTGCCGGCGAGTATGTTGGCGCCGCAGGTCTTCTTGGCAGCGGCCTGCATAGTCATCGGGCTGGTGCCGGGGCCGGTAGTGAAAGGCCTGTGGCAGGCGGTCGCCCAACTGGCCTCGATGCCGGGCCCCGGGCCGGAGTTCCGCTACCAGACGGTCTGGGGCGGATTGCGGTTGCTGTCCGGTCACGCCCAGCCGACGAGCGCTTGGCTGCCCGTCCCCTTTCTCGCCGCGGGAGCGTTGGTGCTGGTGGTGGCAGTGGTGGTCAAAGCGTTGAGCCCCGCCGGGGTGCGGGAAGTGCCTGCTTGGTACGGCGGGGAGCAGGTGGCGGACAGCGAGATTCGTTTCCACGCGCACGGCTTCTATCGTCCCTTTGCCGATGCGGTGCGCAACGTCTACCCGACGCTGGGCCTGCCCCACGGCGGCAGGCCGCGGACGCTGGAGTCCGCCCTCGACACGGATGTCTGGCTCTTCCGGCCGCTGGTCAGACTGGGCCAGGGGTTGGTTGATTCCATACGCCGCACTCATGCCGGCCTGCCGCAGATGTACCTCATCTGGCAGGTCGTGGGAGCGGTGGCGGTGCTGGTGGTGTTGGTACTCTTGCTGGGCGGTGGCTAGGGAAAGGGGATGCGAGAATGAGTCCGCAAGAGGTAATGGCAAGGGCAAGAAAGCGTCTCGGCGACGCTTTGCTCAGCGCGCAGGAACTGGTGCCGGGCAAGGTCTATCTGGAAGCCAAGCCGGAGGCAGTGACCAGGTTCGCAAGTCTGTGCGGGCCGGAAATAGGGGGCCGCTACCTTGTCGGCTTCGGCACCGACCTCGGCAACGGTCGTCTGCGCGTCAGTCACGTCTTTTCCCTCGACCAGGACAGGATATTCGTGGTGGGCCACTTCCCGGTGAGCGAGCAGGACCCGCGCATAGATTCGCTCACGCCGCTGCTGCCCGCCGCCTCCTGGGCGGAGCGGGAGTTCCGCGACCTCCTCGGCATCGAGCCCGTCGGGCACCCCGACCCCCGACGGCTGGTGGTGCCCGACGACTGGCCGGCGGACGTCTATCCGCTGCGCAAGGAGGTGCCCTACGACTACCATCCGCCGGCGGTGCTGGGGCAAGAACAGAAACTGAAGGAGCCCCCAGAGGGCAGCAGCGTACTGCCCATCGGCCCCTTCTACCCGGTGCTGGAGGAGCCGGCGCAACTGCGCCTGTACATGGACGGCGAGAGGATCGTCGGCTGCGACTACCGCGGTTTCTACAACCACCGCGGCATCGAGAAGATGGCCGAGGCGGTGCTCACCTACAACCAGATTCCCTTCATCGCGGAGCGCATCTGCGGCATCTGCGGCTTCATTCACTCCACCTGCTACTGCCAGACCGCCGAGGAGGCGCTGGGCATCGAGGCCCCCCCGCGGGCAAATTTCATCCGCACCGCGGTGCTGGAGTTGGAGCGGGTGCAGTCGCACCTGCTCTGGCTCGGCATCGCCGCCCACATCGTCGGCTTCGACACCTTGCTGATGCAAACCTGGCGCATTCGCGAGCCGCTGATGTGGCTGGCCGAGCGCATTCTGGGGGCGCGCAAGACCTACGGCGTCAACGTCGTCGGTGGCGTCAGGCGCGACATACCCAAGGAGTCTCACGAGGACATCCTGCGGGTGTTGGCGCAGGTGGAGCGGGAGATGCTGGCGGTGGTGGACGCGCTGCCCGGCGACACCAGCCTGACGATGCGCCTCAAGGGAGTGGGCGTCATTACTCCCGAGGTGGCCCGCGCGTTCGCCGTGGTGGGGCCGACCGCCCGAGGCTCGGGGTTGGAGGTTGACGCCCGCGTGGACCACCCCTACGCCGCTTATGCCGAGGTGCCGCCCAACCTGGCGGTGCAGCAGGAAGGGGACAACTACGCCCGCGTCGTGGTGCGCCTGCTGGAGACCCTGGACAGCATCCGTATGCTGCGCGAGGCGCTCAAGCATATGCCGGACGGTCCCCTTGTGACCGAGGTCACCGAAGACCCTAGACCCGGACGGCAAGGCGTGTCCACGGTGGAGGCCCCCCGTGGCGAGGCCATTCACTACCTGCTCACCGGGGGCGACAACCGGCCTCTGCGTTGGCGCGTGCGCGCTCCCACCTACCAGCACTTGCAGGCGGTGCAGGCCATAGTGCCGGAACTGACGGTGGCGGACGTGCCCATCACCCTGGGCAGCCTCGACCCCTGCTTCTCTTGCACCGAGCGCGTCGAGGCGGTGCAGGTGGAGACGGGCGAAACCAGGGCGTACAGCGAGCAGGAACTGATTGCCCTGTCGCGGCAAAAGTACGGCCCCGACTTCCCTGGGGCAGGGACGTGAGGCTATGGCGGTAATAAGCCTGCTGCTCAAGCTGGTGTTGCTGCTGGGGTTCGCGCCTTTGCTCGAGGGCATTGTCCGCAAGTTGCGCGCGGTGGCCGGCTCGCGCCAGGGTCCCCCCATTTGGCAGGCCTACTATGACCTGCTCAAGATGCACGGCAAGGAGGACCTGCGCGTCACGCGCTCGTGGCTCTACCGGGCGGCGCCGCCCTTGGGGCTGGCCGCCATCGCTACGGCTGGTTTGATGATTCCCTTTGTGGGGCCTTCGCCCCTCGAGGGCGCCGCCGACGTTATCGTGCTCATCTACGTGCTGGGCCTGGTCGGCGTTGCCGTCACCTTGGTGGCTCTGGCCTCGGAGAACCCCTTCGCCTATCTGGGAGCCAGCCGCGAGGTGATGATGCTGCTGAGCGTGGAGCCGGTGGTGGCGGTGGCCCTCATCGTTCTCGCGCTCAAGGCGAGGACCTTCTCGCTGGTGGAGATGGCCGACTGGCAGTGGCTGCACGGCCCCACCGTTTCCACCGGCCTGGCCCTGCTCGCTTACTGGATCGCGTTGCAGGCGGAGGTGGGCAAGCGGCCCTTCGACATCACGGAGGCGGAGACGGAGATAATGGGCGGGCCGCTGGTGGAGGTTTCCGGGCCCAGCCTGGCCCTGTTTCACTGGGCGCTCTACACGCGGCAGTTGGTCTTCATCGCGGTGTTGACCCAGGTCTTCTTCCCCTGGCCGAGAGTTGGAGTTTGGCCGGCGGACTTGCTGGTCGCGGGCGGCAAGATACTCGCGGTCACCGCCATCGTGGGCCTGACCGACGCGCTGATGCCGCGGATGCGCATAGATCAGTCAATGACTTACTACTCGCGGGTGGTCATCTTCCTGGCGGTGGCGGCGCTGGCGATGTCGGTGATGGGAGCATGAGGGCCGCACAGGCGCCGGAGACCGAGGAGGCGGCGCGGTGATTCTGAGCAAGATCAAAGAGGCGATGCTGGCGCTGCGGGCGGGACGGGTGACCAAGAGGTATCCCTTCTTGCCTGCGCCCGCGCCCGAGGCCTTGCGGGGGCGGCTGTCCATTGACGAGGACAAGTGCATCGGCTGCGCCGCCTGCGCCAACGTCTGCCCCCCCCGATGCATCGTAGTCAGCGACCCCAGTCAGGAGAAGCGCGTGGTCGAGTTCTTCCTCGAGCGCTGCACTTACTGTGGCCGCTGCCAAGAGGTGTGCCCCGAGAAGGCCATAGTTCTGACTCCTGAGTTCGAGACCGCGACTGACAGCCGGCGAGATCTCTACCAGAGCGTCGAGCTCTTCATGGGCACCTGCCAGCGCTGCGGGCGCTGCTTCCAGCCCAGCACCAAAGTGGACCGGATGATGGTCACCGGCTTCAGGGAGCCGCAAGGGCACCAGGCTAGGTAGGAGGACAGCGTGTATCCCGTCAAAACGATCGAGACCCTCAGCTTGCTGATGGTGATCACCTCGGTGAGCGCGGTGGAGGCGCGCAATCTGCGCTACGCCACCTGGGCCTATATGACGCAGGCGCTGCTCATCTGCGGGCTGCTGACGGTCTTCGCACGCGAGAACCCGGCGCTCTACGCCTGGGCGGCGACGGCGCTGGTCACCAAGGCCATTGTGACGCCCTGGCTGCTCACCGCCTACATCCGGCGCACGGGAGAGCAGGAGGTCCCCGCCGTGGTCGGCTTCGGCCCCTCGGTGCTGGTCACCGCCGTCATCCTCATTCTCTTCTACCGCCTGGTGCACACGCACGCGGATTTCCTGGCGCCCACCCCCGAGGCTGCCAGGGGTGTCTTCCGCACCAATCTGGCGGTGGCGCTCACCGTCTTTGTGCTGGGCATTTACGCCATGCTTACGCGACGGGATGCCATCAAGACGGTGATCGGCCTTTGCCTGCTGGAGAACGCGGTTCACCTGAGCCTGGTCAGCCTGGCGCCGGCGCTCAAGGAGACGCCGCTCATTGGAATCGCCACTGAGGTAGTGGTCACCGTCTACCTGCTCCTGCACATCATCGCGCAGATACGGGTGCAGTTCGGCAGCACGGACACCAGGCTGCTCTCTGAGTTGCACTGGTAAGCAAGGTCGGAGGCCGGCGGATGCATTACGAAGTGACATCTTCTCTTCTCATTCTCATCCCGCTGGTGCCGGCTGCGGCCGGGCTGGCGGCCTACTTGCTGGGCCGGCTCACGGTGAGCGCCGCCTACGTGCTGGCCCTGGTGGGCTCGGTCGGGGCCTTCCTGCTGTCTAGTGCGGCAGCGACGCACGTGCTCGGCGGCGAGGTACTGACCGGCATCAACAACGAACTGCGGATGGATGGCCTGTCGGCGCTGATGGTGGTGGTGATCAGCGGCGTGGGCGTGCTTGCCACCGTCTTTGCCCTAGACTACATGCGCCACGGGGCCCTCATTGACCGGCTGAAGGCGGAGCGCAGGCTGGTCTCCTTCTACGCCTGGTACCTGCTCTTCCTCGCCACCATGCTGTGGGCCTGCGTTACCAACAACATCATCATGCTCTACGTGGCGGTCGAGGCCTCCACCATCACTTCCGGCTTGTTGGTGGCGTTCTACGGGGACAAGCGGGCGCTGGAAGCGGCTTACAAGTACCTGATGCTGCTCACCGTGGGCATCTCCTTCGCCCTTTTTGCCTCGGTTCTGCTCTACGCCTCGGCGGCCGCGTTGATAGGCGGTTCCAAGGGGCTGCTCATAAGCGAGATCGGAAAAGTAGCGGGCCAGTTGCCTCGTTCCGTGGCGGTCTTCTCCATGGCCCTGCTGGTGGTGGGCTTCGGCACCAAGGCGGGCATCGCGCCCTTCCACCCCTGGCTGCCCGACGCGCACGCGGAAGCGCCCAGCGCGGTGAGCGCCCTGCTCTCAGGCCTCATGATCAAAATGGCTTTCTACGCCTTGGCGCGCATCCTGTGTTTGTTCTTCCCCTCCTATCCGCCGCTGGGGGTTTTCCTCGTGGTGCTGGGCGCCATCACGATGGTCGTGGGGGGGGTGATGACACTGGCGCAGGTGGACCTGAAGCGGCTGCTTGCCTATTCCTCCGTGAGCCAGATGGGTTACCTGCTGATGGGGATTGGCTTCGGCACCGCGCTCGGCTACTACGGCGCCTTCTTCCATCTGGTGAACCACGCGGTAGCGAAGGGGCTGCTCTTCCTCTCCGTGGGGGCCATCATCTACGCCACGCGCGGCAGATCGTTGCAGGAACTCAGCGGGCTAGGGCGGGTGATGCCGGTCACCGGCGTCTGCTTCTTCGTGGGCGCGCTCAGCCTAAGTGGGATGCCGCCCTTCGGCGGCTTCATGAGCAAGTTCACTTTGTACTTGGCGGGAGCGCAGGTGAAAATGTGGTGGGCGGTGGGCATCGCCATGTTCACCAGCCTGCTGACCTTGGTAGCGCTGGGGCGTGCGGCCGCGGGAGCCTTCTGGGGGACGAAGGTGGTCGCGCCGGTGCAAGAAGTGCGCGAGGTGCCTTGGACCCTGTGGGGGCCGATGGTCCTCCTCGCCCTGGTCGCTTTGGCCTTGGGACTGGCTCCCAACACCGCCTACCACCTGGTGCAAGCCGCAGTGACCTCTCTGCCCAAACTGGTCGGGCTGCCATAGAGGCCTGCAGATGGGGTTGAGATTTGCCTTGGCGAAAACGAGGTGCGCATAGATGCTGCGCGACTTGCTGAAGAAAGCGTTTCTCAAGAGCCTGTGGGTCTACCACGCCAATACCGGGGCCTGTAACGGCTGCGACATCGAGATCATTGACGTGCTCACGCCCTACTACGACGCGGAGCGCTTCGGCATCAAGTTGGTGGCATCGCCGCGGCATGCGGACGTGCTGCTGGTGTCGGGGCCGGTGACACGGCATATCGTGCCGGCGCTGCGGCGGCTGTACGAGGCGACTCCTGCGCCCAAGTTGGTCTTCGCCATCGGCTCGTGCGCCATTGGGGGAGGCATCTGGTTCGACAACTACAACATCGTCGGCGGCGCGGACAAGGTCATCCCCGTGGACTTCTACATCCCAGGCTGTCCGCCTCGCCCGGAGTCCATCCTCTATGGAGTGGCGGTGGCTCTGGGGCTCGCGCCCAAGAAGGTCGAGGCGGTCGAGAAGTCTCAGGACTTCCTCGCGCAAGTGGCGGCAGAGGCTGAGGCCAAGGAAAAGGCCGCAGCCGCAGCCGGCGAAGAGATACTGCAAGGCCCCGCCCGCCGTTAGGTCTGCTGCGCTGAAGAAGCGACAGCCCCGAGCCGACGCTCGGGGCTGCTTTCGTTTTCTGGTTCGTGGGACTCGGACCGAGGCCCGTCTAGGCCATGTGAATCTCTACGTCGTCGGCCACTCCCCCGAGCAGCGTGTAGGTCGTCGGCGCGGTTTGTAGCAGCGATCCGGGCACCAGCGTGTTCACCGGCCCGTGGGCGGCCAAGCGAGCGATGAAGCGCTGCCAACTCACGCCCCCGCCGAGGTCGCCGTCGAGCCAGAAACTGCGGTCGCGAGCGCCCAGAATCTGCGCCGGGCCGATGGTGTTCGCCTTGGGCGGCACCCAGGACCAGTCGCCGCCGAAGGAATGTAGGGCATTCTGCATGATGGTCATGGGGTGCAGCTCGACCAGGCGTGGGCCCGCTTTCTTGTAGGCCTCGAGATCGTTGCCGAACTCGAGACCGAGGTGCGCCTCCCAGAAGGCGATGTGGCCGCACCAACCGATGCCCCCGTAGCACACGTCGGCGCCGCCTAGGTCCTCTATCATGCGGCCGTAGGCGGGCAGGGCCTCCTTGGTGGGGAAGTGAATCTGATTGCGCGGTGGCCGCAGGTCGGCGTCTATCAGGTTGTAGAACTGCTCCCACATCGCTTTCTGGAAGGACCCCGGCCAGTCCACGGGCGCAGTGTTGCCCTCTTCGTCCGCGTACTCGTCCATGTTGAACGAGTGGACGTGATGCATCGGGATGCGGAACTGGTTGATCAGGCGGGCGGCGATGGGGTACTGGGGCATGGGGCCTACGGGGAAGATACCGACGAACTTGCGCCCAGCCTGGGCGCTGGCGCGCAGGCGGTTGACCACGTCGAGGGCTAACTCAAGGTAGAACTCCGCGGCGTCGTCAATGATGCGGATGCGGAACTCGGGATTGGGATGGCGGCACAGGTCCTCCCGCTTGATCGCGCGCACCCGCTCGCAGGCCTCGAGGTCTTGGAAAGGGATGAACTTAGCCAAGCCGTACTTGAAAGCCATGCCTACGGTCACCTCGCTATGGACTATTGCGGCCACCGGGGTTGCCCCGGGAAGTCTTGGCGGAACCATCGTCAACGAGCAGGCTGATTCCGGTGCGCAGCGCGCGCTCGAGGAAGCGATTGCCGTTCTGGGTCATGGCTGCGATGTCCGCTCGCGTATAAGCGAACACCTCGGTAGCCACTGGCGCATCCCAGAAGTAGGGGGCGAAGTGGAGCATGCGCTCGGGCAGGGGACGGGGATCGTCACCTAGAATGATCAGAACGTCGGCGTCGCTGCGAGCGCTCCAGTTCCCCTCAGCGAATGAGCCGAAGAGGAGTACTTCCTCGACCGCAGGTGTCTGTTGTGCGAGTCGCCGCGCCAGCCTGCGCAACGCGCCCAGCACTTCAGCGCGGTCTACGAATCTCGTCGTCACATCGCTCGACGATTGCCTGGGCATCGTGCAGTGCCTCCTCGGCCTGCGGGCGGGTGAAGTAAGCTAGGGGCGGGCCGGAGTGAAAAGCGTCAGGATAGCGGCTGGGAACGTAGTATAGATCGAGGCGGGCCGCTTTCTCGATGAGCGGCGGAGCGGGGCGGTGCGCTTCGGGTAACCCACGCAACATGGCGCTCGCGGAATGACCTCGGACCTCGCCGCCGAGCGCCTCGTAGAGCGCCTTGATGGCCTTCTCCGCAGCCTGGTGCGCGGCGAAGCAGGCCCACTCGAAATGGCCGGCCTCTAGCGACACTTTCGCGTGCTCCAGGTCGCGCTCGGCCTGTGCCATCCAGTCCTTGCTGCGCTCCGCCATTTGCCCGCAAGAATAGCGCGGGGGGCCGGGTTTGTCGAAACTGGCCCACGCTGCGGGCGCTCGGTAAACTGGCCCGTGCGCGGAGTGGAAACCGCCGTTCGAGCGAGGTGAGAGGCAGTGGAAGACATCGTGGTTGCCGGAGTGGCGATGAACGCCCGCCTGGGTAAGATCAAGGCCAACCTGGCGGTACACCAGAAGTACCTGCGCCTGGCCGCGAAAAGGGGCGCCCAACTGGTGCTCTTCCCCGAACTGTCGGTCACCGGGCACTGGTGCGCGCGCGAAGTGTGGGACGCGGCAGAGATAGTGCCGGACGGGCCGAGCACGCAGAGCATGATCGAATGGGCGCGCGCCTTGAACCTGGTCATCGGTTTCGGCCTCGCGGAGAAACGGGGGGGCGTGGTCTACAACGCCTACCTCTTGGTCTCGCCCGAGGGTTTTCTGGGCAAGCAGCACAAACTGCACATGTCCTCGGACGAATACTTCCACTTTCGCGGCGGGGGGGGATTCGAGGTGGTCAATGCCGGCAAGTGCTTGCTGGGCGCGTGCATCTGCTACGACTGCAACTTCCCGGAGACGGCGCGGGTGCTCGGGGTGCTGGGTGCCGAGGTGATCGTGATGCCGCACGCTGCTCGCATCGGCCCCTGGCCGAAGCAGCAAGCGCCCGTGGTGGCGCGCAACAAGGCCCACGTGGCCAAGGTCTATCGGGCGCGCGCCTGGGACAACGCGGCCTACGTGGTCTACGTGAATCAGGCGGGTCGGGCGGGGTCCAGAACCAATCACGCCGGCGGCGTGGTCTTCATTGACCCCGAGGGCGAGATCATGGCCGAGTCGCGCACCCGGCGCATCGAGGACGCGCTGGTGGTGGCGCGCCTGGAGGCGGCCCGCCTGCACCGGCGCCGTAGCGCCTCCTGCTTCCCGCTGTCCACGCGGCGGGCCGAGTTGTTCGCTCCCCTGTGCGCCGCTGAGCCTTGAGGGCTTGACGCCCCGGTACCCAGGCCGCGGGCGTTTGACGCGCCCGGAGGCCGACGGCAAAATGCGAACGAGCGCCGCTCGCCCACCGAGGCGACGGCGGCCGTGAGGTGAGGGCTGGCTATGCTGCTTGCCGGCGTCCAGGGAGCCTGCCAGGGAATGAGCGTGCCGCTGAGGCCGCCTGCGGTCACCATCGGCAAGCGGCCGGGCAACGACGTGGTCCTCAGCGACGAGTTCATCTCCAGGCAGCACGCGCGCATCGAGGTTCGCGACGGCACCGCCCTGCTGGTGGACGAGCAAAGCACCAATGGCTCCTTCGTCAACGAGGTGCAGGTGCGCTCGGCGCCGCTGCGCGACGGCGACCGCGTGCGCTTCGGGAACTGCGTCTTCGAGTTTCGGGCCGAGCCCTCGGCAGTGCTCATCTCCGAGGAGCAAGACGGGGGCCTACGAGGGACCCGGTTGCGGGTCTCGCCCGTCCAGAAGGCCGAAGCAGCGCCGCCCTCCGCGCCCACCCCCGCCTATGCTTCCGCCAGCCGCGCGCTCAAGGCGCTGGCGGACCTGGGCCGCGGCGTGCGGCTGCAGGCCAGCATGCGCGAGGTGCTCGACAGGATACTGAGCGCGGTTTTCGAGGCGGTGGCGGTGGACCGCGGCGCCCTCGTGCTGCTCGATGAGCAAGGCCGGCTGCAGCCGCAGTCCGTGCGCTACCGGGAGGGGCTGCGGGCCGGCGAGGATATGCCTGTGAGCACCACGCTCGCCTGGCGGGCGCTGCACGAGGGCAACGCCATTCTGGTGCCGGACGCGCGCATAGACCCTGAGTTGAGCACGCGCGCCAGCATCATCACGCACGGCATCTGCTGCGCCGCTTACGTTCCGCTGCTCGCGCAGGGCCAGCCCACCGGTCTCTTGTGTGTGGACACCGCCGTGCCGGGAGCGCTCAGCGACCACCACCTGGACATATTGGGCGCGCTGGCGGAGGAGGCGGGCGCGCTGGTGGAGATAGCCCGGCTGCGCCAGGACATTCAGAGGCAGACGCGCCTACGAGTGACGCTCGAGCGCTACATGGCTTCTCAGGTGGTAGAGGAGATTCTGGCCGCGGGGGGGGAGGTTGACCTAACGGGCAAGGAGCAGCAGATAACGGTGCTCTTCGCGGACTTGCGCGGCTTCACCGCCATAGCCGAGCAGTTGCCCGCCGCTGAGGCGGTCGCGTTGCTCAACGCGGCGCTCGAGACCCTGACCCACGTTGTCTTCAGGCATCACGGCACTCTGGACAAGTACATCGGCGATGGGCTGATGGCGCTATTCGGGGCGCCCTTTCCGGATGCCCGGCAGGTGCTGCGCGCCTGTCTCGCCGCCGTGGACATGCATCAAGCGTTGGACCAGGCCGCCTCGGGATGGTCGGAGAAATACGGGCAGCCTGCAATCGGGGTCGCGATCCACACGGGCAAGGCCGTGGTCGGGAACGTGGGCACCGCTGACAGGGTGCAGTACACGGCGATCGGGGATGTGGTCAACGTCACCGCCCGCCTGGAGGAACTCGCGGGCGCCCACGAAACCCTGATTAGCGACCAGGTCGGTGAGCAGGTGGGCAGGTTCTTTGAACTGGAGCCCCTGGGGTCCAAGTCCTTACGGGGGCGCCAGGGAATGGTCTCGGTCTACCGCCTCAAAGGCGCCCAGCCACAGTTGCAGGATCAAGGAGAGCGGTAAGCATGTCGCAGAGGAAGATCGGACCCTACGCGGTTGTGCGTGAGTTGGGTCGCGGTGGCATGGGCACGGTCTACCAGGGCATCAGCCCGGATGGGGACCCCGTTGCCATCAAGACCATGCGGCTGCCGGCCGACCTCGACAGCGCCACGCGCTGGGAGGCCGTCGAGCGCTTTCAAAGGGAGGCGCGAGCCTGCCGTGAGTTGCAGCACCGCAACATCGTGCGCGTGCTCGACGTAGGCGAGGACCAGGGCGTCTTCTACATGGTGCAGGAGTTCCTCGACGGCCAGAGCGTGGGGCAGTTGCTGCGAATGGCGGGAAGGATGGACCCCCAGCGGGCGGCCGAGATTGTCAGCGATGTCTGCGGCGCCCTTGCCTATGCCCACGAGCATGGGGTCGTCCACCGCGACCTCAAGCCGGACAACCTCATGATTCTGAAGAACGGGACGGTTAAACTGACGGACTTCGGTCTGGCCTCGGTCGAGGGCGACACCAAACTGACGCAGGCGGGAACCGCGCTCGGTACCGTCTCATACATGTCGCCGGAGCAGGCGCGGGGGGAGAAGGTGGACGCGCGCTCGGACATCTTTTCCCTGGGTGCGACCTTCTATCACATGCTCGCCGGCGTCGAGCCTTTCCCCGGCGATACCGCTCCCGCCGTGCTCAGTAAGATCCTTACGGAGGAGCCGGCGGCCCTGCGCGGTCTGCCGCCGCAGATTGCGCGGGCGCTGAGCAGGTGTCTGGTCAAGGACGTCGGGGCGCGCTTCCAGAGCGCGGCGGAGATAGTCGAGGCTCTGCAGCTGAGCGCGACCACAATGCACAGGCCCGCCGCGGCCACGCCGCCTCCTGGGGCCGCCGCAGCCAAGCCCACCAAGCCTCTCCTTGCACCGGCCGCGCCCAAGCCTGCAGCGCCTATGGGGCTCAAGGTGTGCGTTTACTGCAGCACGCCGCAGTCTGCGCCCAAGGAGCCCTACTGCCGGAAGTGCGGGCGGCCCTACCCGGGATTGGGACACAAGATTGACCGCAAGCGGTCGGAGGAGTTGCAGCGGGAGATAGAGCAATCGGCGGAGAAGATGGCGCCCAAGAAGAAGAAGTGGTGGCAGGTGTGGTAGCCGGGGGGGCGCGGACGCCCTCTCGGCGGCGCGCGTGCCGCCCACGAAGTGAGCGGGACTTGCTGAAGTTCATCTCCGAGCCCATTGAGCCGGTCTTCGCCAAGGCGCCTGACCTGCGCAAGCGGCCTCCCGTGCCCGACGCCTTCGTCTGGCAGGGCAAGGAGTACCGGGTCGCCGAGGTGGTAGCGCAATGGAGCGACCGCCCGCGGCTCTCTTGGGGCAAGGGACGCATGTACTTCGACGTCAAAACGGAGGACGGGCGCGTCTTTCGCCTGTACTACGACCGCCGGCCTAAGGACGCGCAGCAGAGGCAGGGCTTCTGGGTCCTGTACGGGGAGTTGCTGCCAGGAGAGGAGCGTTGACCGCCGTCGCCCTGTGCCCTATTGTGACTCTGGACCCACGGTAGCACCGTGGGCGAAGGAGGGACACTTCAGATGCGAGCGACCATAGTGGGCGCCTGTGTGCTGATGCTGGGGGCGACGTGCCTGTGGGCGCAGCCGCCTACCTTCGTGGACGTGCCCGCCGACTACTGGGCTGTTACGGCGGTGAGGCATCTCGCCGAGCAGGGCCTGATGGTCGGCTACCCGGATGAGACCTTCCGCGGCAAGGAAGTCGTCACCCGTTACGAACTCGCGCAGGCGCTCTACAACATGCTGAAGTACCTTCAGCAGCAGGTCGGCCTTGGGGCCGTCGCGCCCGCTGGGGCTTCCACGACGGAGGGGGTTGCCGGGGTACCGGGAGAGACCGAGGTGGTAGGGCCGCCCGGGCCCGTGGGGCCGCCTGGCCCGCCGGGGCCGGTGGGACCGCCCGGCGTGGGGCGCCAGGAGATTGACGCCATCAAGGCACTGGTGGAGGAGTTCCAGCAGGAACTCACGCGCCTGGGGGCGGACGTGGCGGACGTGAAGATCTTCCTCTCCGGCATGGCGCAGACCGTGGAGGCCGCCCGCAAGATCTCTCGCATCAACGTGAGCGGCTACGCGCAGTTCCGCTTTGAATGGCGCGACGGCGCGGCCGGCACGGAGCAGTCGGACTTTCTGGTGAAGCGGGCTAAGTTGCGCGCCGAGTTACCCGTGTCCCCTCGCACCGACCTGGCCCTTCAAGTGAACCTGCACGGGCGCATGGGCGCGGGCTCGGCCACCGCCGACCTGGAGGATGTGGCGCTCAAGGTGAAAGACTTCCCGGGCGCGGGCTGGACCATGTCGGTGGGGCAGTTCCCGATCCCCTTCGGCTACCAACTGCCGCAGGAGTCGCGGGACCGGATCGCGCCCGAGCGTTCCCTCTGGGAGGAAAGCCTCTTCCACGACGGGCGCAAGCGCGACCGGGGGGTCATGGTCACCGGCAAGCCGGTATCGGGGATGCAGTGGCGCGCGGGAGTCTTCAACGGCGCGGGGCCGAACTCCTCGGACAACGACAGAACCAAGGACGTGGTGGCGCAGGCGATGCGGCCGTTGGCGGGCTTCGACTGCAGCGCTTCGGTTTACCTGGGGAAGGAGGCCGGGATTAACAAGAGCCTGTTTGGCTTCTCGGCTGGGAGGGACTTCCGCTTCGCGCGTTTGCAGGGCGAGGTCGTGTTCGGGTCGTTCATGGGCAACGATGTGTCCGGCTACTACTTGCAGGCGGCGCGGCCGCTGGACGATCGGCGCCTGCTGGGCCTGCGGGCGGACACCTACGATTCGGGTCTCGACACGACGACCACGGTGGGGTTCGGTTACCTGATGCAGCTGGACCCCGCGACCAGGCTGCGGGCCTGGTATGACTCGGTGGAGGGTGCGCATAACGACCGGCTGTACCTAGAGGCGCAGGTGGTGTACTAGAGGCGGGCGCGGGGAGGGTCGCGCTGGGGAGGGGGAGCCACACTGCACGGTCATACCGGCCCCCCCCTACGGGGGGGGCGGCGAGGTAGTAGGGGCGTGTTGCCATACGCCCCTACGGGATGGCGGTTGGCGGGGCCGCCCGACAGCAGGTCAGTCGGCGCTGGTCTCCTGGCCCTCCGCGGGGCGCTTGGTCCGGCGCCAGTAGTCGGCGGTCACGACCTTGGACCACCCCTCCGCGACCTTCTGGAAATGGCGGTTGAGGCCGATCAGCAGCGGCAGGTGGCGCAACGAAGCCAGGTTGCCCCAGTTCGGCGCGCGCGTGAAGAGCCGCCGCAACGTCGAGGAGGTCGAGTAGGTCCAGCGGTAGGCGTTGGTCAAGCCCTCGAGTAACTGCTCCGGCGTCAGCCGCGGGTGGCGGATGAGCGGCATGGAGCCGTCGTAGTGCTCGTAGTTCTCGTCTATGATGCGCCCTTCCTGCTTCAGGCGCGCGCGCAGGCGGGTCCCAGGGAGCGGGATGGCGAGCGAGTACTGCACGAAGTCGAGGCGCAGACGCTTGACGAAGTCCACGGTGCGCTCGAAGACGCTGCGGTCCTCCTCCTCGTCCGCGCCGAAGACGAAGGCGCCCATCACCTTCATCCCCAGGCCGTGCATGCGCTGGACCAGCCGTTCGTAGAGGCGCAGCGGCAGCGACTTGCTGTAGCGCTGGCTGAGGCCTTCGAAGCCCACGAACATGCCGAAGCATCCCATCTTCTTCAAGCGGGGCAGCAGGTCCTCCGGCGTGTCGAGCTTGCGGGTCAGATCCTTGGCCGTGGCCTCGCAGACCCAGCGCCGCCCGTACTCACGGAGCACGGCCGCCGCGGCCTCGGAGCGCTCGCGGTTGGCCCCGAAGGCGTCGTCAATGAGGGTCACGGTGCCCCGCGGCAGCGCTTCCAGGTCCCGGCGGAGCAACTCCTCCGGGCGGAAGCGCATCTTCCTGCCGCACACGATGTGGATGCTGCAGAACTCGCAGTCGTAGGGACATCCCTGCGAGGTCTGTAGGCTGGCGGGCAGGATGTAGTGCTTGGCCTCCACCAGGTCGAAGCGAGGCGTGGGGTGGTCCAGCGTCGGCGGCAGTTCCCCGCTCTGATACACCGAGTCCACGCCGCCGTTGAAGGCGTCCGCGAGCACCCGCTGCCACAGTTGCGGAGTGCAGGCGCCCACGACGATGCTGTCAAAATGAGAGAGCACCTCAGCGGACTCGCCGTCGTGGTGCAGAGCGGTGACGTGCATGCCCCCCGCGACGGAGACGCTGCCCAGTGCGCGCGCTTCGTCCGCCAGCGCGTTCATGCGGTACGCCGCGGGCGTGAGCCCGGAGACGCCGATGAGGTCGGGGCGCTGGTCGCTAAGGGGGTAGGGACCCTTGGCGTTCTCGTCCCACACCTCGACCTGGTACTCCGGGGGCGTCATGGCGGCAATCATCAGAGGCGCCAGCGGCGGCATAATGGGACGCGCGCCGGCATAGACATTGGTCTTGGAGGTCTTATCTGCCTGAATGAGTGCGATCCTTCTCATGCCTCAACCCTCTGAGCGCCCACCCCTGGGCGCCACCCGTCCTCTCCTCATACTGCTTCCTGTGCCATCTATTGTACCCCATTGTGTCAAGGCCGCCAAGGAGGTACTCCCTTTCCCCACCCGCCGCCAGCTGCTATGCTGTTGATTAGCTCTCAAAACGATGTCTGGAGGTAGGAACGATGCCCATACAGGACCTCAGGCCACAAAAGCAAGTTCTGACGCCCGAAGAGCGCGTGCGGCGGCTGCAAACGTTCAATCTGGACCTCAAGTATTCCGCCGGGGTGTGGTACTTCGGCTCTGGCGCCGGGCGGTGGCACGATGCCTACGGCAGCCGCATGCCGATGGAGCAGATACTGGAGATGTGCGCATCGCTCAAGCCTTATGGGCTGGCCGGGGTCGAGGCGCACTACCCGAACGAGGTTAACGAGGACAACCTGGAGATGTTCCAGAAGTTCACGCGGGACACGGGCATTAGACTGCTCTTTGCCTCGCCGAACCTGTTCTACGACGCCGAGTTTGAGTTCGGCTCGCTGTCCTCCCCGCTGCCGGGCGCGCGTAAGAAGGCGATCGAGCGGGTGAAGAAGGCGCTGCTCATCAACAAGCAGATTGACGCGGACTTTGTCGTCGTCTGGCCCGGCATAGACGGTTACGAGCATTCCTTCGGCATGGACTTCCAGGCCATGCGGCGGCGCTTCATCGAGGGCCTGGCGGAGGCCATGGACGCCGTGCCCGGTCTGCGCATCGCGTTCGAGCCCAAGCCTTACGAGCCGCGCGGTCACATCCTCTTCGGCACCACGCCGGAGGCCCTGTTGGCATGTCAGGCCATCGAGGGCATAGTGCAGGCGCCCGAGAACAAGCGCATTCTGCAGCAGGGACACGCGCTGGTAGGCCTGAACCCTGAGGTGGGGCACGTGCTCATGGGCTATGAGGACGTGGCCTACGCCTTCAGCCTGATCCTGGAGCATGGTCGTTTGGCGCACACACACTGGAACAGCCAGCCCTTGGGCAACTACGACCAGGACATGGACGTAGGCGTGATTTCGCCCGAGCAGGGGATGGCGGCGCTCTACATGATGAAGATGCACCAGTACCGCGGCCACTTCGGCATTGACATCAACCCCGAGCGGCTGCCGGTGCGGCAGGCGCTCATCAACTCGATGGACGCGCTCAAGTGGCTCAACGATGTGGTCAGCAGCCTCGACCACGAGGCGGTGGTGGCCTGCACCGAGAAGCCGGACGTCAACGGCGGCGTGCTGGAAGCGATGCTGCTCCGGGCGCTGGCGCCGAAGACGACGAAGCTGTCGGAGCCGCCCAAGGTGCAGAAGTAGCGGCGCCGCGACCGCCGCGCGCCGCCTCCGTGCGATGGTGCCGTGCGGGGGCGGTCCTGCTCCGGTCTCCTGAGGCGGCCGCGCCACAGGCGGGGCGGACAGATAACATCGCGTCCTTAGGGGTCGTCAGGAGGTGGGCAAATGCTGATTCGCACTGCGCTGGCTGTTGCTCTACTGGGAGGCGTCACGACATTGCCCGCATGGGCAGGCCAGTTCGTGATCGCGCGCGACGGCGCTCCCCAATGCGGGGTTAGGGCCGAGGGACATTCGGCGCGCGCGCCGGCGGAGGAACTCGGCCGTTATCTCGAGCGCATCGTGGGCACGACGTTCCCGGAGCAGGCCACGGGCCCGCAACTGATCGTCCGCGTGGAGCCCGCGCTAGGAGAGGCGGTGCGCGTGGGGACGCCTGAGGGGCCCAGCCTCGTGATCGCTGGCGGGTCGGAACAGCAGACTTGGTACGCGGTTTACGCGTTCCTTTACCGGCTGGGTTGCCGCTGGTTTATGCCGGGTGAGATCGGCGAATGCGTGCCCAGCGAGCCGTCCTTGTCGGTGGAGCCGGCGGCCGGGCCGTATACGCCGTCGTTTCCCTATCGCGTGCTCTGGTACGCGTGGGGCGACCCCGATGGGGATCCCCAGTCGATCCCACGCTTTCAGGAGTGGAGCCGACGCAACTGCCTAGGCGCCAGCCAGGGCCTGGCACATGGGCACAACCTGCTATCGCCCATACCGGCGAAGGAGTACTTCGAGAATCATCCCGAGTACTACGCGCTCTACCAGGGTGAGAGGCGTGCGACGCAGCCTTGCACCACCAATCCCGAGGTCATCCGCCTGACCATAGAGCGGCTGCTCGACTACTTCCGGTCGGGCCCACAGGCCAAGTCTTACTCCTTGTGCATCGAGGACAACGGCGATTTCTGCGAATGCCCCAACTGCACGGCGCTCGATCCGCAATACCCCGGCCTGGCTCCTGGCGAGAAGCCGCCGCTCACCGACAGGATGCTCGTGTTCTACAACCAGGTGGCCGAGGCCATTGCCAAGGAGTTCCCGGACCGGACGATAGGCATCTATGCCTACGGCCCGATGACGCGGCCTCCGGTCCGCGAGCAGGTTCACCCGAACCTGGCTGTGTTCTTCTGCGCGACCTTTGACCCCGCGCACTCGATTGCGCAGCCCATCTCGGAGTCGCGGCGGCAGATGAAGGAGTGGCTCAGCCAGTGGGCGGCCCTCACCGATCGAATCTACCTTTACGAGTACGACCCCATCCCCTACGTGTACGCCATCCAGTGCCCCCTCTTCGAGGCGAACGCGAAGGCGATGCAGGTCTACCGGGAACTGGGCATCAAGGGCATTTCCTTCGAGTCCTACAAGGCGTGGGCCTCCACCTTCCCCAACTACTACTTCAACGCGCAGATGATGTGGAACTGCGAGCAGGACCCCGACGCGCTGCTGCACGATCTGTGCCGGCGCTTCTTCGGCAATGCAGCGGAGCCCATGTACCGCTACTACCGGTCGCTCGCCTCCTCCTGGGCGCAGAATCCGACGAGCCCTGGATGGGGTGACGACAACCTCTGGAAGATGTTCCAGCCGGCGCTGGTCGAGACATTGAGGCAATGCGTCAAGGAGTCCGAGGGCGCGGACCTGAGGCCGATGGAGCGCAAGCGGGTGCAGATGGTGCGCTACGCCTTTGACTTCCTGGACAACTATCTGGCCGCCATGCCCATGAGCCTGGAGGCGCAGGCCGAGACGGCCGTGCCGGGGCTGCCGGTGGCCGTTGGCTTCGACCACGATCGCGCCCTTGCTGCCGGGCAGCGGTGCATGGCGCTCTTCGATGAGGAACTGGCGACCGACGCCGACTTCGTGCTGGCGGCGCCCGCGCGCAAGCGGTTCAACCGGCGCCTGCTGGCCATCAAGCAGTTGTGGCCTTTCTCGAGTCAATTCCGGGCCGCGAATGAGTGGGTGGCGCTGCCCATTGACTGGCGCATCAAACTCGATCCGGCGCGCGCGGGCGTTGGGGAGCAGTGGTTCGCGCCCGAGTACGATGATTCGGGATGGGAGACGGCGCCGACGGTGTCGCAATGGTACAAGCAGGGCGGAGTGCGCGGCACCTGGCGCAATCTCTACGCCTGGGGTCGCGCGCGCTTCGTCGTGCCGCAGGAGTGGGCCGGCAGGCCGGTGCGCATCTTCGTCGGCGCCACGGACGAGGACGGGTGGTTCTACCTCAACGGGACTCTCGTGTATCACCATCCGGAGCGCCCGGAGGCGGACTCGTGGGCGGCGCCGTGCGAGTTCGACGTCACCCAGTACATCCGCCCGGGGCTGGAGAACTGCCTGGCGGTGTTGTGCGGCTCCGCTGGGTCGTTAGGAGGGGTGTGGCGGCCGGTGTTCGCCTACACGCCGAGGCGGTAGAGCCCGGGCGCGCTGGGGGTGAGACGCCGGGGACAAACCCCGACGCTACAGCAGGCGCGCGGTAGGGGCCGGGTTCATCCCGGACGCATGACCGTCCCTGCGGGCGCTCGTTAGCCAAAGAAGAAGTGGTAGCGGTGCGAGATCTGCGGGTCTATGAAGAGGCTGAAGGTGGTCCACAGGATGCCGGCGGTGAAGAAGTGGCCGAGAAACAGGCCCAGGAACGTGGGCACTAGTTGCTGGTACAGGCGGATGCCGCCTACGCGCATGACGACCCACTTCACGCCCCAGGTGAGGAAGAACGGCCACCAGTGGGGGCAGTTGTCGCCGTAGGCGACGGACATGATGTAGCCCAAGGGGTGGACCGGGAACCGCAGGAAGGCGCGCCTGACTAGCACGAGCGCCGTCACCATGGCGAAGCCGAAGGCGGTGCCGACGATCCTGTTCAAGTCCGGGGGCGCCTGGCTGCGGAAGGTCGCCGCGAGCGACTCGAACTCCCACAGGGCCACCCGGGTGCGGTAGTCGGACTCCGTACTCGCGCCCTCGATCACATTCTCTCCCCAGGCGTAGTAGCCGGCGAGGTGCGCCCAGAAAGAGGCCGCGAACCCCACCACCAGCGCCGCGGGCATCCAGTGGGAGAGGCTGCGCCTGCTGAGCAGGGATCGGTCCGCCAGCCGCCAGCCGTCCAGGGTGTAAGCGCCGGTCATCTCGGGGATGTGGTGTCTGCTGAGCCAGGCGAGCGAGGAGAGCACGGTGAGCGAGCGGCCTTTATCCATGGCCATCAGGCGCTTGGTGCCGATGGTGTAGAGCAAGATGCGCTTGGGGTAGTCGTAGGGGTAAAGGAACTCGATAGGCGCGCCGGTCTCCGCCCGAATGCGGCCATAGACAATCACGAAGAGCAGGATGACGAAGAGAAAGACCACGGCGAGCCACCAGCGCAGGCCCGATACCAAACACCAGCCGAGCATCACGGCCAGCCCCCCCGCGAGCGACAGGAAGAGCCAGCGGGGAGATATGGGCTCCCCCTCGGCTTCGTGGCCGCGCCAAGCGGAACGCCACAACAGTGCGATGCGCCGGCGCGCGACCCAGAGCAGCACCAGCCCCATGGAGATGTAAGCGCCGGTCGCTTGCTCCTGGGTGTAAGGGTAGCCGGCCCTTTCGTAGCCGACGACGGCGCCCAGAAAGGACGAAAGGCGGTTGAGCCAGTAGCAGAACCAGGTGGAGAAGAGGATGTCGAGCGGGACCAGATAGGCGAGGCCGACGACCTCGGGACGGTGATACAGGATGATGGGCTGGAGCGCCGTCCACGGTCTCTCCGTTATCAGCGAGCCGAAGTCGGTGTAGAAGGGCAGTGAGGGCACGGAGGGGTTGAAGGCACGCAGCACGTTGAGGAAGTTGAAGAGGAACGCGATGCCGAAGCCCAGCCACATGAGGGGATTGCGGAAGAAGCCCGCGAAGGCCTCGCCCTTCTCCTCGGCGGTCATCTCCAGCGGCAGGTAGGTGAGCGGGAAGGTCAGCCGCTCGCGCTCCGTCCATTCCGTCATCAGCAGCCCGACGAGCGCGCGCACCACCAGATACGCCGCCAGCAGGAACACGAGCCACAGGCCGAGCGGGAGAAGCCAGTAGCGCCAAGGCACGAGCCCATTGTCCGCCCCCTCGTAGCACTGGCGGATCATCTCCGACTGCTCGGGCGCGTACCACTTGGGGATGAATCTCAGGAAGGCGAAGAAGTTGTTGTCGGCGGAGGCGTAGTAGAAGGGGACCGTGAGGTGCGGAAGGAAGGCGCGCACGCCATAGGCTGCGGTGAGGGGGATGGCGATACAGAGCAGAGCGTAGACCGCGATGATCTCCTTGCGGCCCAGCGCCGCTCTTGCTGAGATGCGGCGCAAGACCGGGTTGACCAGAACGATGAGGATGAGGAAGCCAACGGCCGGCAGGGGGGGGATGCCCTGGCTCACGTAACGGCCCGTGACCAACTCCGTGTGGAGCATCCACAGGTTGATCAGGAATATGAGGGCGGCGGTGAGGAAGAGCGCTCTGGGCCCGATGCCGCCGGCCGCGTCAGGCGTTTGCCGTGCGGCAGCGGGCTCGCGTTCTCCCTCGGCCATATGCGGCCAAGCCGCCCTTTGCCTAACTGGCCTGCCCCAAGTCCCGAAGTATCTGGTGCGCCACCTCGGCGTCGTACTCCGCCTCTTGCCGGGAGATGAGGCCGACGGCGATAAGGTCGCCGGGCTTCATGGACCTGAAGGCGTAATGGAAACCGCGCTCGGGCTCAATGCGCCCGGCCCCGAGCGTCTTGATCGCGATCACGGGCTTGCTCGCCCGGCGGATGATGGCCGCGGTGTGCTCATGGTGGCCCCAAAAGGAGAAGGTGTCCGTGTAGTTCAGCGACATCACGTAGAACTCCGCGTCGTAGCCGCGCTCCTCCGCAATGTCAATGGCCGTGGGCTCGTGCGTGCCTATGCCCGGGAACATTCCCTGCTCGCGGATGAAAGCGTTGGCTTGCTCCAGGCGCTCAATGCGGTGCTCGTCCTGCCGCAGCAGGGAGTAGGTGATGCCGCCCTGCACGTAGCAGCCCGCGGCCCCGGCCTCGGCGATCATCTTGATGGACTGGTGCAGCATCTCCAGCCCGCCGTGGGTGTAGGCGATCCAGTGGAAGGACTCGCGCGGATGGCGGCTCCAGAACTTGCTGATGGCCTGCGCCAACTTGTCGGTATAGGAGCCGAGCAGGGCGTTGATGCCGGCCTGGACGCAGCCCTCGAATAACTCGGCGATGCGGTCCACCGTGAAGTACTCGTTGAGCCAGCGGTCGCGAGCGGGAGAGAAGTGAGAGAAACCATTGAAGGGGTTACTGCCCAGCAACAGACGGGTAATGTAGTAGCCTGCGATCTTCGTGGTCGGCAACATGGGGGCTGCGCGCCCTCCTTTCGCACCGAGCCTAATCGCCCGCGCCGTTTCCCGCAAGCGAGCGGTCCTGGCTGGAAGGGGGGCGCCGGGTGGCGCGGTTGACGGCATGGCGGGGCGCGCTAAACTTGTCGCCTACCCAAGTTGCAGTGTTGGAGGCGATGGCAGATGCGCAATGCGGCCGTGGTCCTGCTCATGGTGGCGTTTGCTCTGGGATGTGTGGTGGTGCTGGGGTGTGGGAAGAAGGCGCAAGAGAAGGAGCAGGTGCAAAGCGCCGGCGCTCCCGAGGTGGAGGTAGGGAAGGGCGCGCCGAGCGAGACTCCGGCGTTAGAGGAAGGCACTAAAGCGGCCACCCCGGAAGAGAAGCCCGGAGGGCTGACAGAGCAGGCCGGGCCGTCCGGCGGCGTAGAGACCCCCGCTCCTGGGCCGGCCAAGCCTAAGGGCATCGTGACACCTGCCCCAGGCGGCATCGCCAAACCAGGTGCACCAGCCACGAAGCCTGCCGCCGCAAAGCCCAAGCCGGCCGCGACCGCTAAGCCTTCCACCGCCGCGACAGCCGCCAAGCCAACTGCTGCCAAGCCTGCTGCGGCGACGGCGGCGGCGCCTTCCGCGAGCGAGAAGCCTGGGGTCATCAAGGCAGTGGAAGCCGGGATTGCCAAGTTGGCGCCCGGGGGCAAACTCACGGTTTCCGACGTGAAGATCGCCGGTAACTGGGCGATCTGCAAGGGCTCGGTGACGGGTGTCGGCGCGGGCTACGCTCTCTGCAAGAAAGACGGCGCGGCCTGGAAGATGGTCTCCTACGGCGGTTCTCCAGCAGAGGCTGCTGAGAAGGCCAGCCTGCCGGCGCAGGCGAGGCAGCAACTGGGCATCAACTAGACTGGTCGCCTAGAGCCGCGGCTCCCCAAAGCGTAGCCGTCGGCCGCCTGTGACCGGCCCGGCTAGATATCGTGCAGCGGGGCGCCAAAGACCTCCGCGGTGAAGGCCTGAATCTCGGCGCCGCGCTCCCAGGCGTCGGGCGCTAGTCCAGCCTTGATGCACGTCTGGCTAAGGAACTCCTCCCGGCCCCAACCGTACTTGGGCGCCACCTGAGGCAGCAGCGCTCCGGAGCGCAACCCCTGCCTGATGACCAGGCCATGAACGCCGGGCTGCACTTGGTCGGCGGCGATGCGCTCCAGCGGGGACAGCACCGAGATTTCCATGTGCAGCGAGGGCAGTTCTTCGGGAGTGATAGGCAAGAAGCGGGGGTCGCGGCAAGCGGCGGCGTAGCCCATCTCCGCCACGGTGGAGCACAGGGGCAATGAGGCCTGCAGCGTGCCGATGCAACCCCGCAGGCCCTCCGGCCCCTCGAGAGTAACGAAGGCCGCGCACGGTCGCTGCAAGTCCGGGTCGTCGGACGGCTCGGGCTTGCCCTCGGACTTACCGTACGCTGCGGCCTCCACGGCGCGCTTGGCGATCTTCAGCAGGGCGCCCCGCTGCTCTTCCTTGAGCATCGCTTGTCCCTCCCGCTGCCAGCCTAACGAACTGCCTATGGCTGGCAGTGTGTGACACTGTGGGCACTATTGCAAGTGCGCCGGCGGGTTAGCGGGGGAGACACGGGCCGCCGGCGGACTATTCCAGGTGCTCGTAGAGGGTCGTGCGTTTCACCGGCCTGAAGCCCGCGGCGGTTATGAGGCGGCGCAGTTGCCGCTCGGTGGCGGAGGTAAGCGGCGCGGCGGCGCGCACGACTCTCTCCTCCATGACGGTGCCGCCCATGTCGTTGGCCCCGAAGAAGAGCGCCACCTGCCCGATTCGCAATCCCTGAGTGAGCCAAGAAACCTGTAGGTTGGCAAAGTTGTCCAGGAAGAGGCGGGAGAGGGCGAGGGTGCGCAAGTACTCATAGCCGCCGGCGGTGCGGCCGCCGAGGGGGGCACGCAGGCTCTGGTAGGTCCAGGGTATGAAGGCGGTGAAGCCGCATGTCTCGTCCTGCAGGTCGCGCAGGCGGCGCAGGTGGAGGAGACGTTCCTCCACCGTCTCAATGTGCCCGAAGACCATGGTAGCGGTGGTGGGCAGGCCGAGGCGATGGGCAGTTCGCATGACCTCCAGCCATTCCTCCGCCGTGCACTTGCGGCTGCTGAGTTGGGCGCGCACGCGCTCGGCCAGTATCTCCGCCCCTCCGCCCGGAAGCGAGTCGAGGCCAGCCTGGCGCAGCGCGGTCAGCACCTCCGCGAAGGACATCTTCTCTCGTTGGGCTAGGTGGACGACTTCGGGGGGGGAGAGGGAATGCAGCTGGACCTTGGGGAAATGCGACTTGACCAGGCCCAAGAGCGCGGCGACCTCGGCCAAGCCGATCTTGGGGTTCAGCCCCCCTTGCATGAGAATCTGCGTCGCCCCGCGCTCGGCCGCCTCCCCTACCTTTTCCAGCACCTCGTCCGGCGACAGCACGAAGGCATCCGGGTCGCCTTCCTGCCGCGAGAAGGCGCAGAAGCGGCAGCCGGCATAGCAGACGTTGGTGTAGTTGAGGTTGCGGTCCACCACATAGGTGACGAGGTCGGGCGGCGTGCGATCAACCCGGGCTTGGTGCGCGGCGTCGCCTAGTTCGTGGAGACTGGCACCGCGCCAGATGAGCAGCGCCTCCTGTTCTCCGAGGCGCTGTCCTGCGAGCCTCGCCTCGAGCAGGCGGGCTGCTTCGCGCTCAGCACAAGCCGTGTTGACGGCAGCGTCGCTGGAACTCGGCAAGTCCCTCACGCTCGGCTTCGGCGAACTCGTAACTCATAGTCTCGGTAAGATAACGCAGGCAGGTTGCCTCCGGCAGGCCCGAGCGCCGGGCGTAGTCGGCGGCGATTTCGGGCAAGTGGGCGAGGCCGGCTTCTTTGGCCTGAAGAAGCATGGGCTGCGCGGCGCGCGCCGCAGCCTCGTCCACTGCGACCCACGGCGCCCACACCATCGGGAGCCCTGCTAGGCCGCTCCAGGCCACGCCCAGGTCAAGCCTCGGGAAAGGCGTCTCGGCTCGCGACAGGGCGTAGTCGCCGATGAGCACGGCGGCGTCGCAGTCGCTCAGCATTGCTTCCAGGTCGGGCCGACGCACGGCGACCTCGGGAGAGCAGCCGTAAGCCTCGCGCAGCACGATCTGGGCGAGGGCGTTGGAGGTACGTGACTCGGAGTTGAGCGCCAAGCGGCGCACACCACTGAGGTCGCCACGGTGGAAGAGCAGAACGCTCTCGGCCCGCCCCAGGGTTGTTATCGCCGCGCCCTGGATCAGGGCACCTTCGTGCTCGCACAGGTGGAAGGCGGGCACGGTGGCCACTTGAACCTGCCCCCGCAGCAGGAGTTCAACCAGTTGGGACGGAGGAGCGAAGGTCAGCGAGACCTGTTCAGCCAAGCCGTATAGCAGCGGCTGGACGTTCAGATAGGGGACGGCGCCGACGCGGAGAGCATCCATGACCAGTCACCTTCCGGGGCACCGCCATGCTAACCGCGGCTTGCGGATTGGTCAACGCCAGGGTGTTGGCGCACCGCCCTCGCGGGGGTAGAATATGGCCGTGAAGCGGATGCCCATATTGCCGAAGCGGGACATTTGGCACAGATTGCAGCGCCTGCTGGTGGTATTCCAGGTAGGGATGGCGGTGCTGCTGGCGACGGCGCTGGGAGTAGGGCTGGGCGGCTACTGGGCCGTGGCGCGCACGCTGCCGGCGGACCCCAATCTGGACGAGTTCATCCCCACGCTGGCGACCAAGATCCTCACTTGGGACGGGCAAGCGCTTGCCACCATCTACGTGGAGGACCGCGACTTCACGCCGCTGCTGGAGATTCCCAAGAATCTGCAGCACGCGGTGGTGGCCGTAGAGGACCGGCGTTTCTTCAGGCATCGCGGCGTGGATATTGTGGGCATCATGCGCGCCCTCAAGGCCGACCTACAGCAGCGCCGCATGGTGCAGGGCGCCAGCACGCTGACGCAACAGCTAGCGCGCGATCTGTACCTTTCGCGCAAGAAGACGCTCGCGCGCAAGGCGCAAGAGGCGCTGCTGGCTATGGAGATCGAGCGGCGGTACTCCAAAGCCGAGATACTCGAATTGTATCTCAACCAGGTGCACTTCGGTCACGCCACCTACGGCGTGGCCAGCGCGGCGCGCGCCTTTTTCGGCAGGAAGCCACAGGATCTGAGTCTGGCGGAATGTGCGCTGCTGGCAGGTGTGATTCGGCGACCCGCCTACTACTCGCCTTACAGCAACCCGAAGGTCGCCCTGGGGCGGCGCAACTACGTGCTGCAAAGGATGCGCGACGAGGGCTACGTGAGCGCAGAGCAGTGCCGCCAGGCGGTGGCCCAGCCTCTGGGCGTGGAACCGCAGGTAGAGCATGCCCTGCATACCATGAGGGCGCCCTACTTCGCGGACTACGTCGTGCGGCAGTTGGAGGCGAGATACGGCCACGAGCGCACGTTCCGCGGCGGACTAAGGGTGTACACCACGCTGGACCTGAAGGTGCAGGAGGCCGCGGAGCAGGCGGTCAAAGATCAGGCCAAGCGTCTGCGCGGCCAACGGGCGGAGCAGGGCGCCCTACTGTGTCTGGAAACCAACAGCGGGCAGATACTGGCGATGGTGGGCGGTCTGGACTACTGGCAAAGCCAATGGAACCGGGCGGTGCAAGCGAAACGGCAGCCCGGTTCGGCCTTCAAGCCGTTCGTCTACACGACGGCGATTGATCTGGGCATGTCGCCCTCGAACAGCATAGACGCGCGGCGGCGGCAGTTCGGCAACTGGTCACCGCAGAACGCCAATAGGAAGGAATACGGCTCGCTGACGCTGCGGAGCGCGCTGGTGAACTCGGTGAACACAGCGACCGTGAACCTGGCCTATCGCATCGGAATGGACCGCGTCATTCGCACCGCGCGCGCCATGGGGATCCGGCAGCCGCTGCAGCCGTACCTCTCCACCGCCATCGGCTCGGGCGAGGTAACCCTTCTGGAGTTGACCGCGGCCTTTGCCTGCTTTGCCACCGACGGCATCTACTACGAGCCCATGGCCATTATCCGGGTGGAGGACTTCAGGGGCGGGCTGATCGAGGAGTTCTACCCCAAGCCTCGACGCGCGCTGCGGCCCTCGACGGCGGAGACCATGCGGGACATGCTGCAGGACGTCATTCGCTACGGAACCGGCACCCGCGCCCAGGGCGTCCATCCCGAGGCCGGGGGCAAAACCGGCACGACCGACGATTACCGCGACGTCTGGTTCATGGGCTTCACCCCGAGGCTGACGGCGGGCGTGTGGGCCGGGAACGACGATCACTCGGCCACGGCCCACCTGTTCGGCGGCACCGCGTGCGCTCCGACTTGGCGCGAGTTTATTAAGGCGGCGCTGCCGCTGGTGCAGTCGCGGCCGGAGCCCAAGAGAGGGCCGACGGGCGCGGAGGACTGGGGCAGAGCCCCCGGGGAGAAACCCTCGCTCCGCGGGTTGCCTCCCGCTGAGGAACCTAAGCAGGAAGCCACGCCGGAGGAGGCGCAGCCTGCCGCGGGGGAGGGAGGGGGCGCCGGCTCCGCAAGTGGCGGCAAGGGTGCGGGCGGCTACAAGGAGGACCGTCCGGAGTACCACGGCCTAGTGCCCGTGCCTTCCGAGAAGCCCTCTCCCGCGAAGCCGTCGCCAGCCAACCAGCCGGCCGGCGGATCCGGCAAAGCACAGGGCGGTCCGTGATGCGCGGGGACAAGCGCTACCAGAGCCGCCTGCGGGCGCTGCAGATTATCATGGTCGTGGCCTTCGCGGGGTTGTTGGGGCGGCTGTGGGAATTGCAGGTGGCGCAAGGCGCCCGTTATCGCGCTCGCAGCGAGAGCAACACCAAGAAGGAACTGCGGCTAGCGGCGCCGCGAGGACCCATCCTCGACCGCAACGGCATTCTGCTGGCGGGCAACAAGCCTTCATATGAGGCGTGCGTGCTGCCCGCTCGTGTTGGCGAGCGGAGCAAGCGCACTCTCGCGGCGCACCAACTGGCAACCTTGCTGGACGTGCCCTACGACCTGATCAAGGACGCGGTGGAGGCCAAGTCCCTGCCCGCCTACCAGCCGGTGGTGGTGAAGTCCGACCTGACCTCGGAGGAGATACAGAAGGTCGAAGAGAACGCAGCCCACATTCCTGGCGTCTTCGTGCGGAAGGCCATCCGCCGTTACTACCCCCACGGCACCCTGGCCGCGCACGTCGTGGGCTACGTGGGGCAGGCAAGCGCGGAGGAGATCGAGAAGGCCAAGCCGTCTAGAGAGCCCTTGCGGCCCGGGCAGGTCGTGGGCAAGGCCGGCGTGGAGAAGCGCTACGACCACTCGCTGCGAGGCCGGGACGGGCTGATGGCGCTGGTGGTGGACGCTCAAGGCCGCCTGCTGGAGACCAGCCAGAACGCGAGAGTGCTGAGTGAGTTGCAGGGCCTGCGGGAGGCGATGTCTCAGCGGCAGAGCCCCGGTCGCGCTCCGGCGCCCGGCGTCAAGGTGTGGCTCACCATTGACGCGCGCCTGCAAGAGGCGGCTGAGCGGGCGTTGGCGGGCAGGACGGGCGTGGCTCTGGTGACGGATCCTCGCAACGGCGAAATCCTCGCGCTGGTGAGTTCGCCCACCTTCGACCCGGAGCGGCTGAGCGGGCAGGTGTCGCCCGCGGAGATGCAGGCGCTGATTCAGGATCCGCGGCGGCCTTTCCTGGAGCGCGCCCACATGGGTCACTACCCTCCCGGCTCTACGTTCAAGATGGTCACGATGCTGGCCGCCCTGCGCACCGGCGCCATCACCCCCTCCACTACGATCTACTGCAGCGGGCAGTACCGAGTGGGAGCGGACGTGCGACGTTGTTGGAAGTCCGGCGGCCACGGACTGGTGGGCCCTGTCCGCGCGGTGGCGGAATCCTGCGACCTCTTCTTCTTTGAGGCGGGCCTGCGCGCGGGCATTGACGCCATCATTGAGACGGCGCGGGAACTGGGGTTGGAAACGCAGACCGGCGTGGACCTGCCCAGGGAGGTCGCCAGCGTGGTGCCGGGCCCCGGCTGGAAGGAGAGCCACTGGCACGAGCGCTGGTACGCGGGCGATACCGTCAACGCGGCCATAGGCCAAGGCTATATTCTGCTCACACCCATCGCCCTCGCGCGGGTGACCGGAATCGTAGCCTCCAAGGGGCTGGAGGTCGTGCCCCACGTGGTGCGCAAGGTGGAAGGCGAGGATGAGAAAGCCACCTTGGCGCGGGCCCAGGTTCAGGGCCGGCTCAAGATAGACGAGCGCTGGTTCGCGCTGCTCCGCGAAGGGATGCGCGGGTCCGTGGCCTGGCCGCAGGGCACGGGCCATGCCGCGGACCTCGGCGATGTCGCCGTCTGCGGCAAGACCGGCTCCGCGGAGACCAAGAAGGACCTGCCCGAGCACGCTTGGTTCACCAGTTTTGCGCCGGCGGACAACCCGCAAGTGGTGTGCACCGTGCTGATCGAGTTCGGCGGCATGGGTGGGGCCGCCGCCGCTCCCGTGGCGAAGCAGATTCTTCGAGCCTACTTTGACCTGCGCAAGCAGGGAGCCTGGCACGACTAAACGGGCGTCGGACGCGCCCGCGCTAGCGTGCGACCGTCACCAGCGTAACTCCCGCCCCCCCGGCGCTTGGCTCCGCGAAGCGGAAGCCGCTCACCAGCGGATGATTGTGCAGCGCCTCATGCACCGCGCCGCGCACGGCCCCGGTTCCCTTGCCGTGAATGATGCGCACTTCCGCCAGGCCAGCCAGAAAGGCGTCGTCGAGGTACTTGTCGAGGCGCTCTAGCGCCTCCTCCACGGTGAGCCCCCTCAGGTTGAGTGCCGGTGGCACGCTGAAGGGCTTGCCCGCGGGCGTTGTCGCGGAAGCAGGCGCGGCTTTGGGCGCCAGGCGCACCAACTCCGTGACAGGCACCGACAGGCGCAGTGAGCCGCACTGCACCTTGGCTTCGTCTTCGGCCAGTTCGATGACCAGGCCCTCTGCCTTCAAGCGGGCAACGAAAACGCGGTCGCCGGTCACGATGGGGCCGGGCTCCGCCACCGGCGCGGGGGGGGCCTGGGGCTCGGGGGCCGCCGCCCTCACCTCCTCGGTCAGTTGACGCAGTTCGGCTTGGATCGCGTGCGTTTCCTTGCTTTCCCGCGGCTGCTGGCGCAGGGCGGCCAGTAGGTCTCGGGCCTGGCGCTGCACTTGGCGCAGGAACGCCTTGGCTTCCTCGGCGCTCTTGGCAAGCGTTTCTTTGCGCTGTGCTTGGGCGTCAGCCGCCAGCCCTTGGGCTTGGGCGCGTTCCTCTTCGGCTGCGCGGCGCTGTTCCTCGGCGGCGGCCAGCGCGCCCTCCAACTGCCCCTGGGTTGCCTGCAACTGCCCCACTATCTGGTCGAACTGCACCGCCCCTTGCTCGCGCAGTTGCTCCGCGTCGGCGATCACCGCGGCCGACAGCCCCAGGCGCGCGGCTATGCGCAGCGCGTTGCTCGCCCCGGGCACGCCGATGCGCAACCGGAAAGTGGGCGCCAGCGTCCGCTCGTCGAACTCCACGCTGGCGTTGCGGAATCCCGGGTTCTCCCAGGCGAACACCTTGATGCGCGATTGGTGCGTGGAGGCCAGCAGCAGGCATCCCTTGTCGAAGAAGTGCTTCAAGAGAGCCATGCCGAGCGCGGCGCCTTCCGAGGGGTCCGTGCCTGAACCCACCTCGTCGAGCAGCACCAGCGAGCGTGCCGTGGCCGCCGCTGACAGGCGGATCACGTTGGAGATGTGCGAGGAGAAGGTGCTCAGACTCTGTTCGATGCTCTGTTCCTCGCCGATGTCGGCCAAGACTTGATCGAAGACAGGCAGGCGCGCCCCGGGCGCAGCGGGCAGGTGCATTCCGGCTTGCGCCATGAGCGCCGCCAGGCCCACCGACTTCAGGGTCACGGTCTTGCCGCCGGTGTTGGGGCCCGTTATCACCAGCGCCCGGAAATCCTCACCCGCGAACACGTCTATGGGCACCACTCGATCCTTGGGGATGAGCGGATGCCGGAGACGTGGAAGGTAGAGCGACTCCGTGTCGCTGATGGCCGGCGGCGTGCAGGCCCATTCGTGGGAAAGGTCGGCGCGGGCGAAGATGGCATCGAGCGCGAACGCGGCCTGCTGGCTGCGCTCGATCTCGTCCGCGTGCTCTCCCACGCGCATGGTCAACTCGTGCAGAATGCGCTCAACCTCTTCGCGTTCGGCGTCCTCGAGAATGCGCGCCTCGTTACCCAAGGCAACTGCTTCGGCCGGCTCGAGGAAAACGGTGGCGCCGCTGGCGGAGGTGGCGTGGACGATGCCCTCGGTCTCACCTACCCTCTCCGCTTTGACGGGCAGGCAGTAACGTCCGCTGCGCAGCGTGATCAGGCGGTCCTGCAGCAGCCCGCGCGTGGTGTAAGCCTCCAGGCTTTGCTGCAGCCGGCTGAGGATGCGGTTGTGGAGGGCGCGCATCTTGCGGCGGAGGTCGGCCAGGGTGGGCGAGGCGCTGTCCAGCATTTCCCCGGCGTCCTTGAACTTGCTCTCGATCTCCTCCACCAAAGCGGGGAGAGGGGTCAGGGCTTCTTGGTAGGGGAGCAGTGCGGGCTGCTCGAGGTCGCCCAGGTACGCGTGCAAGGCGGCACACGCGCGCACGGTGCCGCTGACGGCCAGCAGCCGGCTTGCCGCCAGGGTGCCGCCGATGCGGGCGGTCTCGAGTTCCGCGCTGACATCCTGCAAGCCGGGGAAGGGGGGGGCCCCCCGGTTGGCCGCTGCCTCGCACGCCTGCGCGGTCTCGGCTTGCAGCGCGATGACGCGAGAGGCATTGGCCTCAGGCCTAAGGTTGCGGCAGAGGTCGGCTCCGCGCCTGGTGGCGGCCTTGGCGGCCAAGGCTTCCAGGATGCCATCGAACTCAAGTACGCGTGCGCTCTTCTCGTCCATCTGGGAAGTGGCCGGCATCAAGCCGATTATAGGCTTGGCCTGTTAGGGGCACAAAAGGTGATCCGCGCGCTGATGGGGAGGGGGGTCTAGGCCGACAGGTCTTGCACGGGCGCCCGCACTCGGCCGGCGGCGGCCAGGCCGATTTCGGTTACCGCGTCCCAGGGGACGATAAAGGTGCTCGACTTGAGCAGCACCTCTACCCGAACCAGGGCCACCAGCGTCCCGCCCAGCAGATCGGCGTCAACGTTTTGCGCCCCCAGGAACTGCCGGTACACGGCATAGCGGTTTTGCGTGAGCAGGTTCTCGGCTGGGTCTTCCGGGAGCAGGGGGGCAACAGCGCTCGCCTGCTTCTCCAGCCAGCGCCCGAACGCGTCCGGGCCGCTCTGCAGGGCCGCGAGGTCCACCGCTGCACGGTCCAGGAGCAAGCGGGCCTGCAACATGCGCCGCAGGGCGCGCGAGAGTTGGTTGATGACGTTGAAGGGCTCGGCGCCCGCCTCGCGCATCCGCCGCAGGAGCGCCAGCACTGCCGTTGGGTCGCCCTTGGCGATGGCGTCGGCCAGCTCATAGGTGCGCACCTCGGTGGTGGGCGATACGACCGCGTCGAGGTCTCGCTCCGTCACCGTGTTTGCGGGGTACAGGTACAGGGCCAGCTTGCGCGCTTCTTGGGCGACTGCCCTGCTGCTGTTGCCCACCAGCCAATCGAGGCGTTGAATGACGCCGGTAGAGGCGCGCAGGTGTTCGTGGATGAGCCGGCGGCGGATGAAATCGCGGCGGTCGCCGGCGGTGCGCAGCTCCGGTACCGGCACGACTACACCCAAGCCGGAGACCAACTGTCTGAGCGGATGCCTTTCGGGAAGCGGCTGGCGCACCATCAAGATCAACGCGTTGCCCGGGGGCGGGCCCGGCTGCACCAGACTCAGCAACTCCTCCAAGTCGGGCTGAGCCGGCCCGGTGGGCGGATCGCTCAGGATCAAGACCGACCGCTCGGCGGGCGCCGCGAACAGGCTGCGGCTGGCAAGAAATTCGCGGAGCGCGCCCCGGCCCTCGTCGTCCCAAGTAACCAGGCTCAACTGCAGAGCGCGTTTCTCCTCGGGCACCAACTGGTACGCCAGGCGGCGTGCGCTTTGCGTGACCAGGAATTCGTCTGCGCCGGTGAAAAGGTACACCGAGGCGGCCCGGCCCTCCTCTACCGCCCCCAACAGGTTCCGGAGCGCGCCGCTGAAATCGGCGTAGGCCGACTGAAAGGACATGGAGCGGCTCAGAAGAGCGCGACCCGCAGGACTTCCTCTGGTGTAGTGCGGCCGGCCCGTACCTTCTCGAGGCCGCGGCGTTGTAGGGTGACCAGGCCCTGCGAGATGGCGATTGACTTGAGTTCGCCGGCGCTGGCGCCCTGCATGGTGGCTTCAGCGAGTTGCGGCGTCATGCGCATGAACTCGCCGATGGCCTCCCGGCCGCGGTAGCCCATGCCGCTGCACTCCTTGCAGCCGCTGCCACGGTAGAAGGTGATGCCCTCTACTTCGTCGCCCCAGAGCGCCGAGATGTCCCGCATTACGACGGGGCTGGGGGTGTAGGGCTCCTTGCACGCCTCGCAGACCAGGCGGATGAGGCGCTGGGCCACCACGCCGCTGATGCAGGAGGGGATCAGGTAGGGCTGCACACCCATGTCTATCAGCCGCACGATGCTGCTGGCGGCGTCGTTGGTGTGCAGGGTGGAGAGCACCACGTGGCCGGTGAGCGCGGCGTTCATGGCGGTGTCGGCGGTCTCCAGGTCGCGGATCTCACCCACCAGGATCACGTCGGGGTCCTGCCGGAGCATGGTGCGCAACTGGCTGGAGAAGGTGATGCCGATGCGCTGGTGAACCTGGGTCTGCACGATGCCGGGCAGTTCGTACTCGATGGGCTCTTCCACCGTGCACATGCAGCGCGTTTCATCCTTGAGCATGTTGAGCAGGGCGTAGAGGGTGGTGGTCTTGCCGCTGCCGGTGGGCCCGGTGAGGAGCAGCATGCCCTGCGGGCGGGCGGCCAGGCTGCGGAAGAGCGCCAGGTCGTCCGCGTGGAAGCCCAACTGCTCGACATCGGTGATGCTGAAGATCTTCTCCAGCAACCTGAGCACGATGTTCTCGCCATGCTGGGAGTTCATTATGGAGACGCGGATGTCGAAGTCGCGGCCGCCTACGGAGACGAACATGCGGCCGTCCTGTGAACGGCGGCGCTCGGCGATGTCGAGTTCGGACATGATCTTGATGCGCGCAGCGACGGGCAACTGCATGCCTTTGTGGATGGACATAGCGTGGTGGAGCAGGCCGTCAACCCGCATGCGCACCCCGACCTCGTGGCGGCCCGGCTCAAGGTGGATGTCGGTGGCGCGCTTCTCCACGGCGCTGCTGATGAGCGAGTTGATCAGGCGCACCACCGGTGGCTGGCCGGCCGTTTCGCGCAGCAGGTCAACGTCAGCGGCCCCCTCGCCCTCGGAGGCGGCAATCTCCACACCGCTCTCTTGGACGGTTGACTGAGCCTCCGTGCTCGCGCCGTAGAGCGTGTAGAAGTGGCGAATCGCGTCCATGACCTCGGTCTCGGTGGCGACTACCGCTTGCACGCGCAGGCCGCTGGTGGCCGCGATGTAGTCCGAGGTGGCTATGTCCGAAGGGTCGTACATGGCCAGCGTGAGAATCGCGTCCCGCTTGTCCAGCGGGAGCACCGCCCGCTCGCGCGCGTAGGAATAGGGCACCAGGCTGATTACCTCTTGGTTCACCGGGTAATCGCGCGGATGCACCCGTGGCAGGCCCAGCTGCTTGGAGATGGCCTCGGCGATGTCGTCCTCGGCGGCCAGGCCCTTTTCCACCAGCAACCGTCCCAGCCGCTTCGGCTGCGTCCTCTGCTCCTGAAGCACCCGTTCCTTGTCGGCCTCGCTGATGACGCCGGCCGCAACCAGAATCTCACCCAGACGCATTGGCGGTCACCTCACCCTCCAGCATCCAACCCTACAAGCAAGGCCAACAAACCCTCCTGCTCCGCCGCCCCATCGGGCGGGACGGCTGAAATCGTACGTTAGGCGGGCCGGCGTGTCAATCAGCCCGGGAGCAGGGTACGGAGGAACTGCACGGCGCGGCGGTAGTCGCCCACGCGGTCCTTCCCAGCCTCGCGCTCAATCGTCAGGAAGCCATCGAAACCGGCCGCCTGTAGGGCTTCGAGGTACTCGGGGAAGTTGACGTGCCCCTCGCCCAGGGGGACCTCTGCCGGGCCTTGCGGGGGCCGCAAGCCGTCTTTGGCATGGGTATGGACGATGTAGTCGGCGAGAATGGACACGCCGGCAATATGGTCGAAACCGCCCATGACCAGGTTGGCGGGGTCGTAGTTGACCCCTACGGCGCGGGCGTGGGCCTGCACAGAGTCAAGGAAGCGCCCGAGCAGGGCGGGCGTCTCGGGCCCCGTCTCGGTGGCCAGCACGCACCCCTTCTCCTCGGCGTAGGCGCCTGCCTCGCAGATACCGCGCCGCATAGTCTCCCATTCGGGGGCTCTTTCGTCCTCAGGGACCACACCTACGTGCGTGGTCACGACTCGCGTGCCCAGGTCAACGGCCAGATCAATGACCTCGCAAGTGCGAGGGATACGCCACTCCAGGCTGGCGGCGTCGGTGAAGCCGCCACCGCCGAAGTCGCCGCAGAGGGCCGCCAGTTCCAGGTCGAGGGACTGGATCAGGCTGCGCAGTTCGTCGCGCGCGGCGAGGTCGAGTTTGTGTGCAGCCAACTCGCCGGTGGTGGTGTAGACTTGGATACCCTCGGCGCCCAGTTCCGCTGCGGTCTCGATCCCCTTGCGGATGGGCAGCCCCAAACAGTCCGCGAGAATACCGATCTTCAGGGCCATCGCCGTCCTCCTAGAGACAGAAGAGATGACTGCCGTGCAAAACCTTTCTCCGCGCACAGGCGCCGCTTTCCCGCGTGACCGACGCCGGCGCGGAGCAGAGCATAGCAGATTCGGCGACCGGGGTCACTGTGCCTGCCGCCGCAGGAGCCAACCCGGGCGCGCCTGCGTGTGTTGGCCGTCGCGCACCACGGGCTTGCCGTTCACCAGCACCAGGCTGATGCCTTCCGAGTAGCGCGCCGGGTCGCGATAGGTGGCGAGGTCGGCGATGCGTTGGGGGTCGAAAGCGACCACGTCGGCGAAGTTGCCGCGGGCCAGTAAGCCGCGTCGCTCGATGCCCAAGCGCGCCGCCGGCCGCCCCGTCATCTTTGCCACGGCTTCCTCAAGGGAGAGCAAGCCTCTCTCGCGCACCAGTTCGCGCAAGATCTTGGGGAAGGTGCCGTAGAAGCGAGGGTGCGGCATCTTCTCGCCCGTGGGCCCAAAGGGCGCGACGGCCAGACTGTCGGAGCCCACGACACAGAGCGGATGGCAGAGCACGCGCCGGACCTCTTCTTCGTCCATGGAGAAGTGGATTACGGTGACCTGGCCGTTCTCCTCGAGCAGCAGGTCGAGCATCACCTGCAGGCTGTCGCAGCCCCGCCTCTGCGCGATCTCGGCCAGCGTCAGGCCTTGGCACTCGCGGTTGCGCTCGGACTCCACGCCCACAACGAGTATCTTGCCCAAGGACTCGAGGGGGTCCTCTCCCGTGCTTCTGCCGCGTTCCTCGAGCACGCCGCGGCCGACCTCGGCGCGGCCCTCGGAGCTACGCAGCAAGTCGGATAGCGCCTGGATGCCGCCCACGTGGAAGCGCGCGGGTACTGTTACCGAGAGCGTCGTGCAGCCGGCAGCGTAGGGGTAGGCGTCGAAGCCGAGCCTTACGCCGGAGGCGACGGCCTTCTCTATGCGAGGAATGGCCTCCGCCGTGCGGCCCCAGTTCTTGCGGCCGGCAGCCTTGAGGTGGCTGATCTCGAAGAAGGCGCCCGAGTCGCGGGCCACGCCGATGATCTCCTCGACGGCGCTGACGAGCGCTTCCGATTCGTCGCGCATGTGCACGGCACAAAGCCCTCCGGCTGCGGCCGCTCTCTCGGCCAGGGCAGCCAGTTCCCAAGCGGGGGCGTAGCAACTGGGGGGATAGATGAGGCCGAAGGAGAGCCCGAAGCATCCTTGCTCCAAGGCCTCCTCCAGCAGCGCAGCCATTTGCGCCAGTTGCTCGGGGTTGGGGTGACGGTCGCTGAAGCCGAGCACGGCGGCGCGGATGGGTATGTGCCCGGCCAGAACCGCGACGTTGAGCGACGGCTTGGCCTCCTCGAGGCGCCTCAGGTACTCCGCCATCTGATGCCAGAGCCACTGGGCCGCGTCGGGCTGGGCGTAGGCGCCGACCTCGCGGATGCTCTCTTGCGTGCCGGTGAGCGGCGCCACGCCGAAGCCGCAGTTGCCCAGCACTTCGGTGGTGACCCCCTGCATTACCTTGCTGTGGGCGAGCGGGTTCGCCAGCAAGGTCAAGTCGGAGTGTGCGTGCACGTCTATGAAGCCTGGCGCGACCACTAGGCCGGTGGCGTCGAACTCGGTTCTGCCGGGCGGGGCAGGGGCGCGGTCCAGGAACTCTATCCTTTCGCCCGAGACGCCCAGATCGCCGCGGAAGCCTGGCCGGCCGCTGCCGTCAACCATGAGGGCGCCGCGAATGACCAAGTCGAGCACTATTTCGACTCCTGCAAGCGCTCCACCGTGGGCTGCCAACCTGCTTGGCGCAACCGCGCGAGGTACTCCTCGGCGGGCAGCGGCCCTTGGCCGTCGGCGGCCGCCACCAGCATGCCCTCGAGGATGTTGGTGCCGAAGGTACGGCCCCCGATGCGGGGAGTGCCGGTCACCAGCAGGCGCACGCCGCGCTCGCGCAGCAGTCCAACATCCTCGGGCGTCGTGGTGTTGGTGAGAATCACCTTGCCCTCCAGCCGCTCGGGCATGTGCCTGCGGATGAAGAGGAAGTCGCCGGCGATGACGTCGGCCCACTGATAGTACCTGCTCCACTTCGGGACGATGACCCGTTGTCGTTCGCCGGTGGGATAGAGCCACTCGAACGGCACGTGGGCGATGATAGGAAGCAGCAGGCGTGCGACCACGTTCAACTGGCGCAGGGAAGTGAGGGGCACGCCTATCCCCAAGCCGAACATCAGGTCGCCGATGACCATCCGCTTAGCGACGCGAGCCAGAGCCTCGGCCAGCCCGTAGCGGTCCACCGCACAGACCAGGAACACGCGCGCAGAGCTAAAATCCACTACCCGCTCGTTCTGGAGCCAGCTGACGGTGGCCGCCTCGAGGGCGTGCTTAAGCCCCACGCCATCGAGCACGGGCGTTTGGCGCACGCCCCGAATCAGCCGTTGCGTGGACCGCAGGGGATAGCGGCGGCCTGCGGCCACCAGGTACAGGTCCCCCCCGCCGAAGCAGAGCGCGTCCACCTTGCCGTCGTATTCCTGCATCAGGCGCTGGAACCTGGCCTCATCGCCGTCGGTCCCAATCCGCTGCACTACGAAGTGATGGCCGAGGAAGTCGAGTTCCGCCGTGGAGTCGCGGTCGGAGGAGCCGAGGCTGATGCCGACCACTCTCTTCACGGCGTCTATTCCTTCTCGCCCGCGGTACCGGTGGCCGCGCCTCTCGCAATGCGGTAGGCGCAGTACTCGCCGCACATGGTGCACCCGTCAGGGCCGGCCTGGGGCGTGTGCTGCTCCAGCATCTGGCGGGCCCTGTCCGGGTAGATGGCCAGGGAAACCTGCTTCTCCCAATCGAGCCCGCCGCGGGCCTCCGACATCCGCCGGTCCCAGTCGAGCGCCAAGGGATTGCCGTGCGCCAGGTCGGCGGCGTGCGCGGCGATGCGACCGGCGATGACGCCGTCGCGCACGTCCTCGGGAGTCGGCAGGCCCAGATGCTCCGCCGGGGTGACGTAGCAGAGGAAATCAGCGCCGGCCAGAGCCGCCACCGCGCCGCCTATGGCGCCGGCGATGTGGTCGTAGCCGGTGGCGATGTCAGTGACCAGGGGGCCCAAGACATAGAAGGGAGCGCCGTCGCACAGGCTCTTCTCCATCGCCACGTTCGCGGTCACTTGGTCCAGCCTGAGGTGGCCCGGGCCCTCGACCATCGCCTGCACGCCCGCCTGCCGCGCGCGGCGCACGAGTTCGCCGATGGTCACCAGTTCCTGAATCTGCGCGCGGTCGGTGCCGTCCGCGATCGCTCCCGGCCGCAGCCCGTCGCCCAGGCTGAGCGTGACCTCGTACTCGCGAGCGATCTCGAGCAGCCGATCGTACTGCGCATACAGTGGGTTCTCCTCCTCGCGCTCTTCTATCCAGCGCTTGAGGAAGGCGCCGCCGCGACTGACGATGCCCAGGGTGCGCCCTTGCTCGCGCAAGGCGCGCAGGCCCGCCCGTGTGACCCCGCAGTGGACGGTGAGGAAGTCAACGCCCTGGCGCGCGTGGTTCTCGATGACCGCAAAGATGTCGTCCGCGGAAGTCTCTTCCAGGGGTGCGCCGCGCTCCATGACAGCGATGGTAGCCTCGTATATGGGCACGGTGCCCACCGGTTTGGGGCAGTTGTCCACCAGTTGCTGCCGGAGCGCCGGCAGGTCCCCGTGCGTGCTCAGGTCCATCATGGCGTCCGCGCCGGCGGCCAGCGCCATCCTGATCTTGCACAGTTCGGTGGCCGGGTCCGAGGCCCGAGGGGAAGTACCGATATTAGCGTTGACCTTGACGCGCAGGCTTGTGCCTATCCCCTCCGGGTCCAGGCCGGCGTGGTTTGGGTTGGCGCACACTACCACGCGGCCGGCGGCGATCAGTTGCCGGATGTGCTCCGGGGAGCGCCGCTCCTTTTCCGCCACCACGCGCGTCGCATCCGTTAACTTGCCGCTGCGCGCGGCCTCTAACTGCGTCACTTCAATCGCCTTCTCTCACTGCCGAGGGAGTTCCCAAGTTTGCGCCCTGGCTGAGCAGATTGCCCTGCACCGTGCCCGGGTCGAGTTCCTGCACGGGGATGCCCTGCACGGCGCAGATGGAGGCGGCCAGGCCGGCGGCCTGACCGGTGGCCATGCAGATGGGCATGATGCGGGTAGAGGCGTGGGCCTCGTGAGTGGTGGAGATCGGTCGGCCACCCACCAAGAGGTTGTCAGCGCCTACGGGGTGCAGGCACCGGAGCGGGATATCGTAAGACTCGCCCGGTGGCAGCTGCTTGAGGACCGTCCCGCTGCCCGCGGGGTTGTGGATGTCAATGGAGTAGGAGCCGCGGGCGATGACGTCCTCGAACTTGCGCGCGCTCAGCACGTCGTCCTCGGTGAGGATGTAGTCGCCGATGATGCGTCTGGTCTCGCGCACGCCTATCTGGGCGCCGGTGTCAATCAGATAGCACCCCTCGAAGCCTGCTACCTCGCTACGCAGGAAACGAACCATCTCCCAGACCTGCCGGCGCGCCTGCAACTCCGATTGCGTCAGGTCCTCCGGGATGGTTGCGTCGCGCTTCACCACGCGCGTCGTGTTGAACATTATCTGGCCGGGTCTGGGCGTGTGGAACAGGAGCACGTCTTCGCGAGGATTGTTGACGCGCCCCTCGCGCTTGGCCTTCTCGTAGAGGGCATTGAGTTGCGCGCGCTCCGGCATCTGGTCCTCGTTGACGCCGCCGACGCGGAAGATGAGCGTCATGGGCTGCGTGAGGCCGTCCTCCCGGCGCCCCTTCTCCGTGGGGAAGCCGGCGAAGTGGCTCAGGTCCGCGTCCCCGGTGGCGTCAACAAAGCACTCGCCCGCGATCTCCTGCACTCCCTGCTTGTTTGCGACCTGAAGCGCTTCCACCCTACCGCCTGCGCGCCTCGCTCCACAGAGGGCGCTGTGCAGCAGCAGGTGTACCCTGGCTTCCTCACACATCTCCTGTAGCGCGAACTTCATCGCCTCTTGGTCGAAGGCGGTGGGCGCCTTGGGGCTGCCCCAGCCGCCCAGTTGGATCAGGCGGTCCACCAACTCCTGAAAAACGCCGTGGATTATCTGCTCCTCGCCGGCGCGATAGGTCATGAAGACCGATACCATGGCTGCGGTCGCGGTGCCGCCGAGGAAACCGTAGCGCTCGAGGAGAAGGGTCTCCGTTCCGCTGCGCGCCGAGGCGACCGCCGCGGCAACGCCGGCGGGCCCGCCGCCGACCACCACCACCTCGTAAGGCAACTCACGCTTACCACCGCCGGCTTGTTGGGACTTCCGAGGCATACACAATCGCTCCAACCCACCGCCCGTTGTCTGACTCGGGGGGGTACGGATTCTACTTCCGGCGCGAGCGCACAGTCAACCGGCGAGGGGCTGCTCTGCTGAAAACACCGCTAGCCCGGCAGCTGCGGCCTGTAGCGTCCGCCGTCTCTGCCGGACGTTCTGCGCCCGGCATGGAGTCCGGGCGCTACATCCCCGCGCGATCGTGGCCGGCACGGCCAGGCCAAGAGCACCTTCTCAACAGAGCAACGAGGGACCTGTTGCCATTCCCCCCTGCGACCCACATAATGCGGCGCGAGGTGGCGCAAGTGAGAATTGGCGTCGGCTGTTTGGCTCTGTTCCTCTCTCTGATCGGCGGCCATCCGGCTGCCGCCGACCTGACCCCTGTGGGCGTGGAGCGAAAGGTGCTCATGGCGGTCGCGGTGCAGACGCCGCCCGTCATTGACGGCGAGCTGTCGGACGCCGCCTGGCGGTCGGCGGAGCCCTCGGGCGACTTCGTCAACGAGGACACCGGCCGCCCCGCTGGGCAACCGACGACCATCATGGCCTTGAACGACGCGGACACCCTCTATCTGGCTTTCGCGTTTGCCGAGCCGCAGCCGGAGCGGATGACGGCCAAAGCCAAGAAGGACAACGAGGCGGTGTGGGGCGACGACTGCGTCGAGATCAACTTCGACCCCAGCGGAGGGCGCAAGGACACCATCTCGGCCGGTCGCTATCAGATCACCGTCAACAGCATCGGCACCAAGTACTTCGAGGTGGCCGGAAGAGGGCTAGTGGACACCTCCCCATTGCGCGTCGCCCCCAAGGTCGGGAGGAGCGAATGGGTGCTGGAGGTGGCCGTCCCCTTCGAGGCGCTCGGGATATGGAGGCGGCCGGCGGCGCAACTGCGCTGGCGCATCAACTTCGAGCGCCTGCGCAACATGGGCAAGGCTCAGGAGAACGACGACTGGCAGTACACCGCCGGCGACTGGACGAACCCGGAGGTCTGGGGCGAGGTCGTCATTCAGGGCACCGACGTCGAGGTTACCCACCGGCTCGGCGCCGAGCAGCCCACCGCCGGTCCCGGCAACGAGGCGGAGTTCGCGCTCAAGAACCTCTCGCCGCGCGAACGACGCTACCTCTGCCAGTTGCTGGATGTCACGGATGGGTCGGTTTCTCTCGGCGAAGGCGAGGCGAGCGTGCCCGCGGGGAGGGCGATGCCGGCCCGCTTTCCGGTTGCCTTCAAGGGCCCAGGATTGAGGCGGACCATCCTCTGGCGGCTCATGGACGGAGCCACGGGCGAAGCGCTCTACACCTTCAGCGAGGCTGTCGTTCTGGCGGAGGTCATGCGAGTGCGGCTGTGGGCGCCGCGCTACCGGGGCTACGTTACTCCCGATCTCCGGGACATCGAGGCGAAGGTGACCGTGTTCGGCAACGAGCACGGGCGCCGGCAGACGACGCTGCGGGCCCAGGTCGTCGAGGAGGAGTCGGATGAAGTGCGGGCGACCCGCGACATTGCCTCACCGGGCCCCGTGAACATGGTCACACTGCCCGCCAGCGCCGTGGGGGCGCGTCCTTGCCGCTTGGGGATAACGCTGCTCTACACCCAAAGCGGGGAGGAGATTGTCTCGGAGTCGTTCAGCCTCAAGCGTCTATCCGCCGAGCAGGTCAAGGGGCTTGCCTACTACATTGACGGGCACGGCCGCCTGCTGCACAACGGCAAGCCTTTCCTTCCCATCGGCTTCTACGGCGGCAGCAGCCTCGAGCATCTGAGGGAAGTCGGCAACAGCCCCTTCAATACCATGCTTTGCTACAGCATGACCGGTTGGAGCGAGGAACAGTTGCAGACCTACCTCGACACCGCCGGGCAACTCGGCGTTCACGTCATCTTTGACGCGAAGGACCTGTACCCGGCATCGGCCGGCACGCCGGAGGAATGGGACCAGGCCATGGCGGAGGCCAGACGACTGATAGCGCGGTGGAGAGGCCATCCGGCGTTGATAGCGTGGTACCTCAACGACGAGCGGGGACCCGAGGTGATTCCGCAACTCAAGCGCTCCTACCAGACGTTCCGCGACAACGACCCCGATCATCCGTGCCTCATTGTGCATAACCGTCCTTCCATCTACTACATGTACGCGCACACCTGCGACCTGCTGGCGCCCGATCCCTACCCGGTGCCCAACACGCCTGTAACGGCAGTCTCCGATTGGACCCAGGCGGCGGTGGAAGCCATGGACGGGGAAGGCGCCGCATGGTCCGTGCCCCAGGCGTTCGGGTGGTACCAGATGATGGGGCCTGAGGACCCCTCGCTGGGCGTGGGGCGGGGCCGCATTCCCACCGCCAACGAGTTGAAAACGGGCCGGGCGCCCAACTACGAAGAGGAGCGCTGCATGACCTGGCTGACGCTGGTGCACGGCGCAAAGGGGATCGTCTACTGGGTCTACTACAACATGCGGCAGTTGCCCCAGTATCCGGAGATGTGGGCTTGGATGCAGGACCTCTGCCGCGAGGTGCAGTCGCTGGAGCCGGTGATCCTGTCGCCCAACGAGCCGCCCCCGCCCACCTTCTCGCCCAAGCCGGAGGCGGTCCACTGCATGGCCAAGCAGTACCAGGGCAAGGTCTACCTGTTCGTGGTCAACGGCGAGAGGCATCCTTGGCTCGGATGGGCGCGGCTGGCCGGCGGGATACGGTGCGACGGCGCGCTGGACGTCTTGAGCGGCGATTCCTTCGAGGGGCGGGGCGATGCTGTGGCGCTGCGGTTGCCCGCGCTGGGCGTGAGGGTGTTGCGCTTGGAGTAGATGGCTCTAAGCGCGGCCCGCGGTTGCTCGATCAGGCGCAGACCCGGAGAATCTGATTCGAGGTGACTCGGTTGAGACGACACGCTTGCCTGTTGTTCCTACCTGTCGTACTCGCTGCCGCCATGGGCGCGGCGAACGCGGACCTGACCCTGGTGGGTGTAGAGCGGAAGACGCTGGTGGCCGCGACCGCAGAGACCCCACCGGTGATAGACGGCGATCTCTCCGACGCTGTCTGGCAGTCCGCGCAGCCCTCCGGCGGCTTCGTTGTGGAGAGCAACGGCCGGCCCGCCGCCCAGCCCACCGAGATCCGCGCCCTGAGCGACGCGGAAACGCTCTACCTGGCGGTCGTTTGCAGGGAGCCCTTGCCGGAGCGTTTGCGGGCTAGCGTCAAAGAAGACAACAAGGACATCTGGGGCGACGACTGCATCGAGTTCAACCTCGACCCAACCGGCGCCAGCAAGGGCATCTACCAGATAAGGGTCAACTCGGCCGGGGCCAAGGAGATGACCATCCCCGGTGTGGAGGCGTCCAACTTTCACATGTTGCGGGCGGCGGCGCAGGTCGGGGCCGGAGAGTGGCGCTTTGAGTTGGCGGTGCCCTTCCGCAGCGTGGGCATATCCCGCTCACCGCTGGCGCAAATGCGCTGGCGGATCAACTTCGAGCGATTGCGCACCGTGGGCGGAGACGAGGACGACGACTGGCAGTACACCGCCGGTGACTGGGCCAATCCCGACAACTACGGCTACTTGGTGATCCCCGGCAGTGCGCTGGAGGTCGCCGCGGTCGGCCTCAAGGAGCCGGCGCTGGGGCCGGGCAATGAAAGTTGGATCGCCATAACCGAGTTGGCAGGCAACCAAGGCGCTTACGCCTGCGAACTGTCGGACGCAGTGGAGCCCTCCGCGCCGCGCGCCCAGGCCACCTTGGCGCTTGCGCCCAGGCAAACGGCCCGCGCTGACCTGACCTTTGGGCTTAGGCAGAGCGTCGAGGGGAACCGCCTGCGGTGGCAAGTGACCGACGCAACCACGGGCGCGCTCCTGTATGCCTATGAGCGGGCGGTCAGCCTGCCCGACGTCATGCGCGTTAGGGTGCAGGCCCCGCGCTACCGCGGCTATGTGTTTCCGGGCCTCAAGCAGATCAAGGCCAAGGTGAGCCTGTACGCGACGCCGCAAGGGCGGGAGCGGATGGCGCTACGCGCGCGCATTGTCGAGCAGGGCTCAGGTCAAGTGCGCGCGAGCAAGCAGGTCTTCGGCCCCTCGAGCATAATGTTCCTGGATCTGCCTGCCGCGGCCGTTGGCGAGCGCCCGTGCCGGCTCGAGATCGCGGTCGTGGACAGACAGAACGGCGAGCAGTACGCGAGCGATTCCTTCGCGCTCCGGCGCCTCTCCGCCGAAGAAGTGAAGGCGCTCGACTACTACATAGATGACTACGGGCGCATGGTCCACCAGGGCAAGCCGTTCCTGCCGATCGGCTCCTACATTTCCGGGGTGGGGCAAGTGCGTGAGATCGGCGAGAGCCCTTTCAACTCCGTGCTCAACTATGGGATGTACGGTTGGAAGGATGAGGAACTGCGCGCGTTTCTCGACACGGCGCAGCAGTACGGCGTGCATGTGATCTTCGACGTCAACGGCCTCTACCCCTCGGGCGGCGGTACAGAGCAGGAGTGGGCGCAGGCTTACCAGCGCGCCCGCAATGTCATCGCGAAGTGGAAGGATCATCCGGCCATGATGGCTTGGTATCTTAACGACGAGCGTCCTAAGGAGATGGTGCCCCACCTGCGGCGCTTCTATGAGGTCTTTCGCGACCAAGACCCGGACCATCCCTGCTTCATCGTCCACTTTGTAACCAGTATCTTTCCCTTCTACGCGCACACGTGCGACATCTTCTCCGCGGACCCCTACCCGATCCCGGGCTCGCCGGTGACTATGGCGGCCGAATGGACGCAGGCTGCCGCAGAGGCGATGGACGCCCAAGGCGCCGTCTGGACCGTGCCCCAGGCGTTCGCCTGGTACCAGATGTGGGAGCCGGAGGATCCCTCTCTGGGCACCAGCCGCGCGCGCACTCCCACCGCCAACGAACTCAGGCGCGGACGCGCTCCCACCTATGAGGAGAGCCGCTGCATGACCTGGCTCTCCCTTGTCCACGGCGCCAAAGGGCTTATCTATTGGGCCTACTACAACATGCGGCAGTTGCCTCAGTATCAGGAGATGTGGGCCTGGATGCAGGACATCCGTCGGGAGGTCCAGTCCGTCGAGCCCGTGATCCTGTCGCCCAAGGACCTGCCCGCGCCTACCTTTTCGCCCAAGCCCAAGGCCATCCACTGCATGGCCAAGACATACGAGGGCAGGTGTTACCTTTTCGTGGTCAATGGGACGAAGTTCTCCTGGGTGGGCCGCGCGGGCTTGCCCGACGAGATCAGGTGCGAGCGCGCCACCGACCTGCTGACCGGGGAGACATTCCGCGCCCGGGAGGGCGGCCTGTGGTTGCGGCTGCACGGGCTTGGTGTGAGAGTGCTGCGGTTGGAGTAGCGCGGGGCTTGCCGCGCTGGCCAACTGCGACCGGGCGGGCGCTGCCGGCTGGCCTCCCGCGGGGCCTGGTCCGGCTGCCCTTTCGGGGCGGTGGCGGGCGGAGCATGATGGCGCCCTCAGACGAAGGGGCATATGCCCGTATGCCAGCACGCTTCGCGCCCTTTTCTGCAGCAGCGTGGCGGGCGGTACAGCCTCCTCCGGGCTTCGGCGAGGTAGAGTTCCACCGCGACCTTGCGCGATATGCGGGCCGCGCGGCTGCGGAACTTCTCGGTGATGCGCGCGAGCGTCCTGGTGAGCGCGCCCGAGGACATCCCCAGCGCCTCGCGAATCTCGGCCCGGGGCTTGCCGGCGAAGACCATCTTCACGACCTCAAGTTGGCGCTCCGTGAGGCCTCTAACCACCCAGCGCCCTGCCTGCTCTCCAGCCAGGCGACCCTCTCTGGTCTCCTGTACCTCGATCAGTTCCGGAGCGACTGCGTGGAGAGGGATCTCCACGTCTCGGCGGCGACGCGGCGGCCTGCGTGGGGGGTCGGTCTCGGCTTCCACGTGTAGCATGGCGGCACCTCCAGTTTGCAGCGTGGGAGGACATGCCGCAGATGCTTCCGAAACCCCAGGAAGTCCCGCTGGCAAACGCGTGCCATCTGCTGCCATGGGAATGGCAGCGCCCAAAACCGCCTCCAGGTATAATCGGCAGGGGGGCGCAGCCGCCTCAGACGCGAAATGCCGAGGTGATCGGAGTGAGAGAAGGCGAAGGCAGCAAGAACCAGAGCCTGTGGGACGTCCTGCAGTTCGACGACAGGGGCCTCATTCCCGTGATACTGGAGGATCACCGGGAGCGGAGGACGCTGGCTTTTGAGTTGATGAGCCGAGAGGCACTGCAGAAGACGCTGGACACCCGAACGGTGCACGTGCAGGCCCCAGCCACGGGAGAGTTGGTGATGCGCGGCGGCCGCAACAGGCGCGCCAGCATCGAAGGCATGCTGATAGAGTGTCGGGGGCGGTGCGTGGTGCTGCGGGTGTTTCAGCACATCGGCGCGTGCGACAAGGGATACGCCAGCTGCTTCTACCGCGCGTACGACCTCAGCCACAAGCAGGTAATCCGGCTCGAGGACCCGGTCTTCAGGGGCGACTAGGCTCTGTCGGGAGGGTTGGGGCGGCCTCAGGCCCGGCCTGGGTGACTAGGGGGGGCAGCGGCGGGCTACTCGAGCCGGTAGATGTCCATGATGCGCTCCGCGCGGCGCACCACGAAGGTGGGTCGCTCGCGCTCCTCCGGGCGCGCGCCCGCGCGGAAGATGACCCCGGCGCCGGCAGCCACTATCGGCCGCATGGCCAGTTCGCGCATCTCCAGTATGGCGCCCAGGGGCTCCTGGGGGCGCACCTGCTGCCCCGGCTCACCGTAGAAGAAGAAGACGCCGTTGCACTCCGCGTGCACTATGTAGCGGTTGGATTCGTCCAGAGTGAAGCGGCGCGCCGGGACGTTGACCGGCCCCTCCAGTATGCCTAGGTGGCGCGCCACGGCGGTAAGTCCCATCACCGCCGTGCCTACGGCCGCCTCCACCACCAGGTCCCTGCCCCTTAGCCATACGGTGATGGCAGGGCATTTGCTGGTGGCCACTACTGCGCTCACCGGCCCAGGCGTGTGCGCCGCGTCCTTGGGCATCTTCCCCATGAAGGTTAGGCCGAAGACCTCCCCCAGCCGGACGGAATCCTCGTCCCAGCCGGGCACCTCCGCCCAAGAGGCGGTGTAGGAGTCGCAGCAGCGCAGGTCCACCACGGCGTCCGCCTTGCCGATGGCCTCGCTGTAGATGGCGTGGGCGAGCCGCTGCACCGCGTTGCCGGTCCAGTCGCCCGGCCACAGTTCGGCGAGGCGCTCGCCTTGCCGCTCGGCCACCGCCGCCGACAACTCTCCCTCCACGCTGGGCTGGTAGAAGCGCAGGTGCAGCGGGTTGACCATGGGGATGACTATGACCCGCCCGCGCATCTCCCGCGGCTCCAGGCTTTCGGCGAAGCGCCGGGCCGCCTCCATGCCGCTCAATTCCTCGCGGTGCTGGCCGGCATGGATGTAGAAGGTGGGACCGGGCTGCGCGCCATTGATGGCGATGACGGGAACGAGCACGAACTGGCCGGGGAACACCTCCACTACCATGGTTCCCATGTTCTTCTCGCCGCGCCCGGCGGTGACGGTCCCGACCTTGAGTGCCTCGACTCCCATTACGTTCTCCTTTGCGCCCTGGTCGCTGCGGGGTTACTCATCACGCCACCTGCGCGCACCGCCCATTCCATCATACCCTCATCCTCCCCGGCGCACAACAGCCGACAGCAAGAGCCCCGGCGCATTCACCCCGCCCCGCCCTGCGCCACCGACAACGCCGCCCGTTCACTGCGGGAGTGCAGTCTGTAGAGCGCGGGGCCGGCCCGCTAGCCCTGCGTCAGCTTACCGCAGCAAGGACCGGCACCTTTCGACGTCGTCGGTCTGAATACCATCCACGCCGGCGGCCACCGCCGCGCTGACGTTCTCCTTGGTCAGGTCCTCCCAGAGGATGTCGAGGAAGTACTTCGCGCCATAGCGGTGAGCGGCCTCCACGTGCGCCGGGCTGAAGCGGCGCCAGCTGTGCGCCACGACCGGCGGATGCAGCACGCGCGCCAACTCCGCCATCTCCTCGGGGGTTCCCATTTCGGGCATGCACTGCGTCCGCGGCTCGATCTCGAGCATCCGCTTGCCGTATTCGGGCCCGACGTAGAAGAGCACCTGCTCCAGCATGTCAAACTCCCACACCAGCCGCAGCAACTGGGCGGGATCGGCGTCCTTGACGTCGCAGTAGATGCCGATGCGGTCCTTGGCCAGGGCCAGGACTTCCCCTACCAGGGGCACTTTGGTCCCGGCGAACTCAGGGGAGAACTTGCAGCCGGCGTCGAGCGCGCGCAGCTCGGTGCAGCTGAAGGAGCGCACCTCGCCGCTGCCGTTGGTGGTCGCATCCACCGTGTGGTTGTGCATCGAGATGAGTCTGCCGTCCTTGGTCGTCTGCGCGTCTGCCTCGATGTAGTCCGCGCCCAACTCGATGGCCCTCTGATATGCCGGCAGCGTGTTCTGCGGCGCGTGCTTGTGGGCGCCTCGGTGCGCAATGATAGTCATCTGCCTTGTGCTCACGGTGCGGTCACCTTCCTTGTGAGTGCGTTTGGTGGCGCCGGCCGTTGTCAGGACAACCTGCGCCTTGCGGCACAGGCGTCCAGTAGGGCCGAGGTGTAGACGAAAGAGATGCGCGCGGCGGCCTCCGCCTCCGGCACCGGGTCAATCTCGCTCATGGACAGGGAGCCGTCGTAGCCCATGTCCATCAGATGGCCCACCAGTGCCTTGAGGTCGAGGTGACCCAGGCCCGGCGGCAAGCGCCCGTTGTCCGAGAAATGAAAATGCACCAGCAGGTCGCGCACCGCGCTCAGCGCCCGCAGCGGATGCGATTCCTCAATGTAGGTGTGGTGCACGTCGGCCATGATACGCAGGTGATCGCTGCCGACCGCCTCCACCATTTGCGCCGCTTGCGCGAGAGTGATGATAAGGTCGCTCTGGTGCCGGCAGACCGGCTCCAGCGCGAGCACCAGCCTGCGCTTGCCCGCCTCTTCGGCTGCGGCGCGCAGAACGCCGACCGCGCGCTCCCAGGCCTGGGCGCGGCTATCGGAGGTCGGCGCCCATATGGGCACCACCTCGACTATCCGCGCGCCTAGTTCGCAGGCCCAGTCAAGGTTGTCTATCAGCGTGGCCAGGCGTTCCTCCCGCACCTGCCGATCGGGGCCAACCAGTTGGCGGTCGGAGCCCAGCAGCGAGTGAATCTCGATCCCGTGTTGAACGCATACGGCGCGCAGCTGCGGGGCAGGGAGCGTGCTCTTGTGGCGCCGGTTGGCCTCCACGCGGCGGTAGCCCATGCGGGCCAGTCTTGGTATGCCCTCCTCCTCGGGCCCGAGGAAAGAGGAGATGATGCTGACCTCCACGGTCAGTCCGCGTGCGCCGCGAAGCGCACGGCGCGCGCCATATGCTCTACCTGCTCCAGCGTCATGCGCGGGTGAATGGGCAGCGTCACTATCTGCGGCGCAAACCGCTCCGCGATGGGGCACTCGCCCTCGCCGTGGCCGCGCTTGCGGTAGCAGGGGCGCAGGTGAACGCACGCGTAGTGCGTGCCCGCGAGCACCGAGTATTCCGCCAGCCTCTGGACGAACTGGTCCCGCCCGGTCCCCACCACCTCAGGCCGTATCACGGTCGCGAACAGGTGATACACGTGCAGCACGTCAGGGATGTCCTCAAGCAGGACGACGCCTCTGGTGTCCTCCAGCCGGCTGCGGAGCAGGTGGGCGTTCCGCCGGCGAACGTCGTTGAGGTGCGGCAGCCGGCCCAGTTGCACCAGCCCGACCGCTGCCTGCATGTCGGTCATGCGGTAGTTGGCGCCGATGTCGGTGAAGTCCTCCACCTGACCGTGGGAGCGGAAGTCGCGGGCCTTGGCGGCCATGGCGTCGTCGTTCGTCGTGACCATGCCGCCCTCGCCGAGCGTGGACATGTTCTTCTGCATATGGAAGGAGAAGGCGCCCAGATGTCCCAGGGAGCCGGTACGGCGGCCTCGGTAGGCGCCACCGGGCGCGTGGGCGGCGTCCTCGATGATTATCAGTCCCTGCTCCTGCGCCAGGGCGTTCAAGCCGTCCATATCCACCGCTTGCCCATACAGGTGAACCGGGATGATGGCCTTCGTGCGTTCGGTGATCTTGCGCGCCACGTCCGCGGGATCAATGTTGAGGGTATCGGGCTGCACATCGGCAAAAACAACCTCCGCGCCCAGCAACACGGCGGCGTTCGCCGTGGCCACCCAGGTGATGGTCGGCACCATCACCTCGTCGCCCGGCCCAACGCCGGCTGCCCTGAGGGCCACCGTCAGGGCGGTTGTGCCCGAGGACACGGCGATGGCGTGCTTAACGCCCACGAAGCCGGCAAAGGCTTGCTCGAACTCGAGCACGCGCGGCCCTTTCGTGGGCGCGTCCGCCGCCAGGCAGTCAAGCATCACCTGCGCTTCTTCCAGGCCGTATATGGTTCCGTGCCGCGTCACCAGGTCCCGGACCAGTGCCTCGCCGGGTTCACGCAGATCGTCTCCAGTCATTGCGCGATGGCCTCCAGTCAACCGGGCCGAGTATAGCGCGGCCGTCGCCCCCCTTCTAGTGGCAGGGTGGCCGCAGGCCTTATCGCCGTGCGAGCGCGGCGCGGTTTGACGGGCGCACAAGTGGAGTCTAGACTAACCAGGGTGAGTTAAGAGATGCGCGGGCACCGTCCCATTCGGCTTATCTGGGCAATCGTTCTGCTTCCACTGCTGCTCGCACTCGCGCTGGCGGGGCAGGGCAGCCCAGCCTCTAAGGAGGTCTGCGTCCTCGCCTTGGAGGGTGTCATCAACCCCATCTCGCAGCGCTATATCGAGCGCGGCATTGACCGCGCGGAGCGGGAGGGCGCCGAGTGCGTCATTGTGAAGTTGAATACCCACGGCGGCCTCTTGGACCCCATGGAGAAGATAGTCGAGCGTTTCCTGGCGGCCAAGGTGCCGGTAGTGGTCTACGTTGCCCCTGCCGGGGCCAAAGCGGACTCCGCCGGCTGCTTCATCACCCTCGCCGCTAACATCGCGGCCATGGCCCCCAACAGCCTCATCGGTTCCGCCAGCCCCATCACTATGTCCCCTGGCGGCGGGGGGGGCGAAGATCAGACCGCTGCCGACAAGAACGCCGAGACCTTGCAGCGCAAACTCATGAACCACGCGCTCTCGCTGATGAAGAACATCGCCAGGGAGCGTGGACGCAACGAGCAGTGGGCTTTGCAGGCCGTGCGCGAGGCCCGCAGCGACACCGCGGCCGACGCGCTCAAGGCAGGCGCGATAGACGTCATTGCCGTCAGCATCCCGGACCTGCTGCAGAAGATAGACGGTCGCACGGTCAAGGTCGCCGGTCGCGAGGTCACCCTCGCCACCAAGGGAGCGGCGGAGCACTCGCTGCCTATGGGTCCCGCGCAGCGGCTGCTTTTCGCCATTAGCGATATCAACGTCGCCTACATCTTGCTGTTCTTGGGCGTGTATGGCCTTATCTACGAGTTCGCCAATCCGGGCGCCGTGCTCCCCGGAGTGGCGGGAGCGATATGTTTGGCGCTGGCGCTTATCTCGCTCTCGAGTTTCCCGATCAACTACGCGGGCGCGTTCCTGCTGATACTCGGTTTCGGGCTGCTGGTCGCCGATCTCCTCCTGCCGTCGCACGGAGCGCTGACCATAGGAGGGTTGGTATCTTTGGTCTTTGGCTCACTGATGCTCGTGGACGTCAGCGAGAGCGTGACCAGGGTATCCTATTCGGTGATCGCCGGAGCGGTGGGCGCAACGGGCGCCTTCTTTGCCTTTGCTGTGGGCAAGGGGCTGCTTGCCCAGCGCCGGAAGGTGACCACCGGCTCGGAACGGCTGGTGGGCCTGACCGGCGCCGCAAGATCGGACCTGGACCCTCAGGGCCAGGTCTTTGTGGACGGCTCCTACTGGGGCGCCGTGGCCGAAGGGGAGCCGATCGGCCGCGGAGAGGTTGTGGAAGTCGTCAGAGTTGAGGGCCTGCGACTGACGGTGCGCAGGAAGACAGCGCCCGAGCCTGGGGCTGCGGTCAAGCCCGACTCAGGGGAATAAGGAGGAAAAGACGATGTCTCAAGCAGCGTGGGCGATCATTGGCGTGGCGGTCATCGTGTTGTGGTCGGCCATCAAGGTCGTGCGCGAATACGAGCGCTTGGTCGTATTCCGCTTGGGCCGCCTGGTCGGCGCCAAGGGACCGGGCCTGGTTCTGATCATCCCCATCATGGACAAGTTCGTCAAGGTGGACCTGCGCATCGTCACCATGGACGTGCCCTCGCAGGAGTTGATCACGCGCGACAACGTGCCGGCGAAGGTCAACGCCGTGGTGTACTTCAAGGTGATGGACGCCAACTTGGCGGTGGTGCAGGTCGCGAACTTCATACTCGCTACCTCGCAGATCGCGCAGACGACGCTGCGGTCTACGCTCGGTTCGCACGAACTGGACGACCTGCTCTCGGAGCGCGACAAGATCAACCGCCAGTTGCAGGAGGTCATTGACGCCCAGACCGACCCCTGGGGGATCAAGGTGACCACGGTAGAAATCAAGGAGGTCGAGTTGCCGGAGGGCATGCGCCGCGCCATGGCCCGGCAGGCGGAGGCGGAACGTGAACGGCGCGCCAAGATCATCAACGCCCAAGGCGAGTTCCAAGCCGCCGAGCGCCTGGCCCAGGCCGCGGACATCATCGGCCGCCACCCCGCCGCGCTTCAGTTGCGCTTCCTGCAGACGCTGACCGAGGTCTCCTCGGAGCGGAACTCCACCATCCTGTTCCCGCTGCCTATAGACCTGATAAAGCCATTCACGGACCTCGCGAGCGCGGTGGCGCGCAACCTGCCCGCGGCCCCGGCGCCTGTCGAACCGCTGAGCGCCCCGGCGGCGGGTATTGACGTGCCCCCTACTAGCGAGATTCCGCCGGCCAAGTGACTGCGGCCAAGCAGGGAACACGGTAGGCTTTTCCGTTGTTGAAATCGGCAGTGCTTCAAGGGGCGTCCACCGCCGGCTGCCTACAGCGGCCGGCGGGCACTAACGAGCGCCCGTCCAAGGTTCTTCACGTGTGCTGGCACTATGCGGAGGTGATTGGGTCTTGAACAGGCGGGAATTCCTCAAGGCAGGGCTCACCGCAGGGGTCGGGCTGCTGGGAGCGCAGTTCGTCGGTGCACAAGCGGAAGAGGGGGCCGCCTACGCGGCCGAGAAGTGGCCCGACATCGTCGTGGTCCACGGCAGCAACCCCGGCAAGATGGCGCGCGTCGCGCTGCAGAACCTGGGCGGCATCTCGCGCTTCGTGCCTGAGGACAGCAAGGTCGTCATTAAGCCCAATGCTAGTTTCGCCCGCAAGCCGGATCAGGCCACTACTACGCACCCCTACCTCGTCAAGGCCACCGTGGGCATGTGCAACGAGGCGGGCGCTAAGCAAGTGCTGGTGATGGACCGCACGCTGGACGAGTGGCGCAGCGCCGTGGCCGAGAACGGCCTCAAGGCTGCCGCCGAGGCCGCCGGGGCGCAGTTCATCGCCCCCATGGACCGCGCCTTGTACCAAGAGGTTAGCATCCCGCGCGGCAAGGGCATCACCTCCGACCTCATCGTCCGCGACGTGCTCAATGCCAACGTGCTCATTAACCTGCCCATAGCGAAGCACCACGGCAGCAGTGTCGTCACCATCGGCATGAAGAACTGGATGGGTGTCAGCTGGAATCGCGGGAGTTATCACAGCGTCGGGCTGCACCAGTGTATCGCCGACCTAAACACCAAGGTGCGCGCTCGGCTGACTATCGTTGATTGCTTCCGCGTCTTGATTGATGGAGGCCCAGGTGGGCCGGGCCAGATAAGGGAGCCGCGCGTGTTGGTGGCGGGCACTGACCCCATCGCCCTGGACTGCTACGCCTGCCGTTACCTCTTCCGCGACCCCAGCGACGTGCCGCACTTGGTGATCGGGGCGCAGATGGGCATCGGCCAGTTCGATCTGTCGCAACTCAACATCGTGACGGTCGAGGCCTAGCCCACCCGCGTGAATGTCGTCCGCTCGGGAGCCGCAAGGCGCTAAGCCGCGCCGCCCGCGCTGGAGCCGTGCGCGCAAGTGGCGGCTGGCGCGGCGCGCGCTTCAGACGCTCAGCCTGGCAGCCTTCCTGTACCTCTTCTGGCGCGTCTTCCTGCCCCTGCCGCGCGCCCTGCCTCTTGACCTCTACCAGCGGCTGGACCCGCTTCACTTGCTTAGCACTTCGCTGGCTGGCCGCATGCTTGGCGTGGCCCTATGGTCCGGCGCCTTGATGCTCATGCTCGCGCTGCTTCTCGGCCGAGCCTTCTGCGGGTGGTTGTGTCCGCTTGGGACCGCGGTGGATGGGGTGGACCTGCTCCTTTTCCGACGCAGGATGGGCGGCAAGTACCGGGCCCGTTTGCGTCAGCGATGGAAGTACTACCTGCTGGTCGGCCTGGCAGGCGCGGCGGCGCTCGGCCTCCAACTGGCTTACCTTGCCGATCCTCTGACCATTGCTTTCCGCACACTCACGGTCGTGGTGGACGGTGGTTTGCGGTGGGTCTGGAATGGGCTGGTCTGGCAGCGTCTGGGCCTGGGGCCGTTCCTGTGGGACCGGGGCCTCCGCCTGGCGCCCCTCGCCGGCGTGACCTTTCATGGCGTGTGGTTCCTCTCGGTCTTTGCCTTTGCCTTGGTGGCGCTGGGGGCTGTCCACCGCCGCTTCTGGTGCAACAGCCTCTGCCCGCTGGGCGCCCTGCTGGGCGCGCTCAGCAGGTTCTCGCTGGTGCGGCGCATGGTGGCCTCCTCCTGCAACCAGTGTGGCGTGTGCTCGCGCTGGTGCAAGATGGGCGCGCTCAGCGAGACCGGCCGGGTGAACCTCTCGGAATGCGTGCTGTGCCTTAACTGCATGTGGCGGTGCCCGAAGCAGGCGATTGGCTTCCTGGGCGCGCGGGTCCGTCGCGACGCGGACTACCTCCCCTCGCTGCCCCGCCGGCGCGTGCTCGGCGCCTTAGCGTTAGGGGTCGCCTGCGGCCTGGCGGAGCCCATCCTGCGGCAGCGGCAATCGCGCAATCCCTTGGCGCTCAGGCCTCCGGGCGCCGTGCCGGAGGAGAAGTTCGTGGACTTGTGTGTTCGCTGCGGCGAGTGCTGGCGGGCCTGCCCGACCAATGCGCTTCAGCCCGCGCTCGGAGAAGCGGGCCTCGCGGGTCTCTTCACTCCCATACTAGTGCCGGCGATAGGCTGGTGTGACCCGCCCTGCAATCTCTGCGGCCAGCTGTGCCCCACGCAAGCCATTCGCGCACTGGAGGTCGAGCAGAAGAAGACGTACAAGATCGGCCTGAGCAGCATCAACCGCGACCTGTGCATCGCCTGGGCCGACCGCCAAGCCTGCGTTGTGTGCCAGGAGGTCTGCGCCTACAGCGCCATCGTGTTCCAGCGCTTCCGCGGCGTGAACTGCCCGGTGATGATGGAGGACCGATGCGTGGGCTGCGGGCAATGCCAGTTCAACTGCCCGGCCACGCCCGTCAAGGCCATCGGGCCCCGGGCCCTCTCGCCCCGCCCAGGCGTCGGGGAAAGGCGGGCGCCCCTCGCCGGCAAGGTGCGTCGGTTTCCGGGCCTGGGCTCAAACCCTCCGGCGTCCGAACCGTAGGCCTACTCGTGGGCGTATAGGGCGCAGAGAAGCATCCCTTGCCAGTCGCCGAGGACCAGACGGTCTTCCTCGGCGGCCAAAGCGGCGACCGGCGCCGGCGCGCGCGCTCGCAATCGAGACTTGCGTCCGGCGCTTGTTGATACCGTATAGATGCGGCCCCGCCCGTCGCCCGCCACAATCTGGCCGTCGGCCAGTACAGGGGGAGCCGTAATGGTGCTCCCGAGATGGCATTCCCAGCGGCGCGCTCCGTTCCCAAGCCCGTACGCCACCAGCGAACGGCCCGCGGCCCAGATCACCCAGTCGCCCACGAGCAGCGGATTTGACAGCGCTGGGCCCGGCAGGCTCTGCGACCAGACCACGCGGCCGTCCTTGATTGCCAGCAAGAAGGCGCGCCCGCTGGTGGTTCCGGCCGCCACGAACCCACCCCTCGCGGCCGCCGGCTCCTGCACGCCCCCACCCAGGGAGGTGGACCAAAGCGCCTGCCCGGTGGTCAGGGAAAGGCAGTGCAGCCTGCCGCCGCCGTCGCCGACGAAAAGGTGCGGCGCCTGCGCGGCGGGCTCGCCGAGCGACGACGGGAACTGCGCCTCCCAAGCGGTATGCCCGGTGAGCGCGTCTAGTGCGAGCAAGCGACCGCGGTCGGTGGCGACGACCAGCATGCCTCGCGCGGCGTCCATGCCGGTCACGGCACCCGTGGCCGCAATCTCCCACACCGGCTTGCCGGTGGTTGCCTGCAAGGCCCTCACTTGGCCATTGGCCCCGCCGACGAACAGCATTCCGTAGTTCACTCGGATAGGCGCAATCACGGAGGTGGTCAGAGGCAATCGCCACAGCGTGTGGCCGGTGGTGACCTCGAGCGCATAGACGGTGGCTTCACGCGAGGCCGCGAACGCTATCCCGTCCACCACTACAATGGAGCCCGTCAACGGCGCCAGGGCACGATACCGCCATAGGGGAGCGGCGGGGCGCGCCACAAGCAACGCCACTAATGCGGCGATGAGCAAGGCCAGCACCGCTAGGGCCACCCATAAGGGCCACGGCCGCCGGCCTCGCTCTTCGGCTTTTCGCGCCAATGGCCAAAGCGGTATCCTCTCCACGAAGGCATTATAACAGCCGCGCAGTCGGGAGGTTAACGTTGAGCGACATTCGCTTCGGGACCGACGGATGGCGCGCGCTCATCGCGCGCGAGTTCACTTTTGCCAACGTGGCCCTGGTAACCCAAGCCATAGCCTCGCATCTGCGCGGCAAAGGGAGCACGGGCGCCCGCGTCATCGTGGGCTACGACGCTCGCTTCCTCGCCGAACAGTTCGCTCAGCAAGCGGCGGAGGTGCTGGCCGCCAACGAATTCGAGGTGCTTCTCAGTGACCGCGATACACCTACGCCGGCCCTCGCCTACAACATCATCCACCAGCAGGCCGCCGGCGCCCTCATCGTCACCGCCAGCCACAATCCTCCCGAGTACCAGGGCATCAAGTTCGTGCCCGAGTACGCCAGCCCGGCGCTGCCGGAGGTAACCGACGACATCGAGGCGCGCGTCAGGGCTCTGCAGGCAAGCCAGGTGCGGTCGCCCACGCCGCTGGAACTGAAAGCGCGCCTCAGACGCTTCGACCCACGCCCCCCCTACTTCGAGCGCTTGCGTCAAATCGTCCGCCTGGACAAAATTTCGCAGGCCGGCCTACGCGTGGGCGTAGACCCGTTGTGGGGGACAGGGCGGGGCTACCTGGACACCTTGCTGCGGGAGGCGGGCTGCGAGGTTCTCACCCTCCACGATGGTCGTGATCCGCTTTTCGGCGGCCATCTGCCCGACCCCAACGAAAGCAACCTGCGCGAGTTGTCGCGGCTGGTGAGTGAGAACCAGTGTGAACTGGGAGTGGCGACTGACGGAGACGCCGACCGCTTCGGGGCGGTGGACCGGGGTGGCGCCTTCCTGCACCCCAATCGCTTGCTGGCGCTCACCTTCTACCACCTCGCCATGTCCAGATTCACCTCGGGTTCCGTCGCCCGCAGCGCCGCTACCAGTCACATGCTCGATGCGGTGGCGCAGAAGCGCGGCTTCGCGGTGCAGGAGACCAAGGTCGGCTTCAAGTGGCTCGGGGAGAGGCTGCGCACCACGGACGCGGTCTTCGTGGGCGAGGAAAGCGCCGGCCTGGCCATGAAGCCACACATCGGTGAGAAGGACGGCATCCTCGCCGGGCTGCTCTTTGTGGAGATGGTGGCCTGGCACGCTAAGTCGTTGGGGGAGTTGCTCGAGGATGTCGTTTCCGAGGTGGGCGACTATTGCTCGCAGCGGCTGGACCTGGAGGTGCCGGCGGAGCGCAAAGAGAGCGTGATGGCTCGACTGCGCCAGAGCCCGCCGCCCACCTTAGGGGGGGTGAAGGTGGTCGCAGTGGATGAGCCCGACGGCGTTCGCCTCACCCTGGAAGATGGCTCTTGGGTGGTCGTGCGCCCCTCGGGCACCGAGCCGTTGCTGCGCGCATATGTGGAGGCCCGCGAGCCAGGGCGCTTCAATGCTTTGCTGGGGGCTGTGCGCGAGTTGGTCGGCTCGGACGAGGGGCGCGGATAGGGCGTTTTCTGGCTCCGGAGGTGCTCGTTTTCGGGCTAACGGAGGCCCGGCATAGAGTCGCCGCCGGGCCAGCATCCCGTGGCCAAAATAAAGCGCCTGGACACTCTATAATGCGTTTTCCAGCCCGCTGCGACACTATATCTAGTGGCGCGGGCCTGAACCAGGTTTGACCAAATGCCGTTATTCAACTAGCATAGAACCCGCGACCAATCCCGAGCGGGATGTAGACTTTGTGGTACCCCGCAAGGCACGGCGAATCAGCCCCGCTGAGGGGCAGCGCCGCCGCGGGCCCCGGGCTCAAGGACTCGCTAGTGATGGCCAGTTAGGGAGGTATGGATGCCCTACACGGCAAAGCAGATAGAGGTGCTCAAGGGCCTCGACGGAGTGCGTCGCAGGCCCGCTATGTACATCGGCAGCCGCGGGCTGCGGGGCCTGCACCAGATCATCTACGAAGTTGTTGACAACGCCATTGACGAGGTGCTAGCCGGCGCCTGCTCGCACATTGACGTTACCCTCCATCGAGACGGCTCCTTCTCCGTCGAGGACGACGGGCGCGGGATCCCGGTGGACATCCAGCCCGAGATGAAGCGTCCGGGGGTCGAGGTAGTCATGACCATCCTGCACGCGGGCAGCAAGTTCGGCGGGGGGGGCTACAAGGTCTCGGGAGGCCTTCATGGCGTCGGGGTCTCGGTGACCAACGCGCTCTCCGAGTGGCTCGAGGTGGAGGTCTGCCGCGACGGGAAGCGGCATCGCCAGCGCTTCGAGCGCGGCAAGCCCGTAACGGACCTCGAGGTCATAGGCAAGGCCAGCAAGACCGGCTGCCTGGTGCGCTTCAAGCCCGACGGCGAGATCTTCGAGACCGTGCAGCCGGAAGAAGAGGTGCTCGCCACCCGCCTGCGCGAACTCGCTTATCTTAACCCCAGCGTCATCATCAGGCTGACCAACGAAGACAGCGGGGTCGTCCAGAAGTTCGAGGAGAAGGGCGGCATTGGTTCCTATGTGCAGGCGTTGAACGAAGGGCAGACCGTGGTGCACCGCAAGCCCATCTACTTCCAGGGCACGGCTCAGGACGTGGAGATCGAGCTCGCCCTCCAGTACAACACCGGCTTCCGTGACAACATCATCTCCTTCGTCAACGACATCAACACCATCGAGGGCGGCACGCACGTGAGCGGCCTGAAGACCGCTCTCACTCGTGTGGTCAATACCTGGGCGCGCAAGACTAACGCGCTGCGCGACAAGGACCCCGTCCCCAGCGGCGACGATGTGCGCGAAGGCCTCACCGCGGTCATCGCGCTGAAACTGAAAGAGCCGCAGTTCGAGGGGCAGACCAAGACCAAGCTGGGCAACAGCGAGGTTGAGGGCCTGGTCAACTCGCTGGTGCAGGAACGCCTGGGCCAGTAC
>CAZGSV010000004.1:64330-80533 GCA_964528605.1 uncultured Armatimonadia bacterium | reverse complement strand
TATCGCCTCGCCGATTGCGGCGTGGACGGTATCAAGAGCGGCGAGGACTGGGGCACTCAGGATCGCCTTCTCGTCAGCCCACGGGCCTTCCGCGACCTCTTCCTCCCCTGCTTCCGGCAACTGTGCGGCGCCGCCCACAGCCGGGGCCTCAGCGTGTGGTTCCACTCCTGCGGCCACGTGACCGAAGTGCTGGAGGACTGGGCGCAGGCCGGCATCAACGTTTGCCAGTTCGATCAGCCCGAACTGCATGGCATTGATTATCTGGCCGAACACTTCGGCGGCCGGCTGCACTTCTGGTCGCCGGTGGACATCCAGCAGACGCTGCAAACGCGCGAGCCGGCAAGAATCGAGCAGGCGGCGCGCGAGTACGTGGAGAAACTCGGCTCCTTCGGGGGGGGCTTCATTGCCGGCTACTACGGCTCCAATGAGGCCATCGGCCTCGACCCCAAGTACCAGGAGATCGCCAGCCGCGCCTTCATGAAGTACGGGGACCCCGCGCCGGCGAAACGCGCCAGCGCCAGCTCTCGCTAAGCCTGTGTCAGTAGTTCAAGCCTCCCAGGCCTGCCGCCTGCTAGGCCGCGGGCTCCGCAGGAGGCGCGGCAGGCCCGGCCATGGCGGTCTCTTCCGCGGCTCCCGGCGTGGTAACCATCCCGGCTCGCGCGGAGCCGATGTTGAGGTGTTGCATAAGGGCGCCGGCTAGGCCGTCTAGTGCGCTCGCGGCGCCTCCCCCCGTCACCAGCACGTCCGGCACGAACTTCACCTGCCGTTCCGCCAGGGCGTTGATGACGTTGACCAGTGCCGTCGGGATGGGCCCCAAAGCCTGCACCTGCGCCTCGTAGCCCTTCGCTCGCGCCAGGCCGACCGCTTGCACCTCCGCGCCCTTGGCCGTGCCCGTCTCGCGAATGTAGGTCGCCTCGCCGTTAGCCTCCGCAATGCGCGCGTTGGCATTGTTGCTCTTGATGTCAACGCCCACCTTGGCCCGGGCGAGGTCGGCTTGCATGTCGGCCGTGCCCTTCGCTTGCTCCATCGCTATCCTCTGGTCCTGCGCGTCCTTCTGCTTCTTGAAGGTCTCGATCTCCTGGTTCGCTATCTCACGCTCGGTGAGCACCTTGACCAAGCCCTCGGGCAGGATCACGTCCTGGATGTAGACGCCCTTCGTCTCAACCTGATACTCCTCCAAGCGCTCCCGGATGTGCTCGAAGGCCTCCTGCTGCACCTGCTGGCGGGTCTCGATGAAGCGGATGGCGGGCATGCTCTGCAGTTTGTCGCGGAAGTGGTTACCCACCGCGGCCTGCAGAACCTCGCTCACCAGATTCTGCATCGTGCCCACCATCGAGATGACCCTCGGCGCTCGCGTGTCGGGCACGTGGATCTGCACTTGCAGGTCAATCTTGAAGATGAAGCCCTCGCGGCTCTTGGCCACTATCTGCTGCAACTGCGCATCTAGGTTGTGCGCGCGCGACACCGCGTCCGCCCAGTTGAGGGTCAGAATCGCGGTAGGCACTATCTCCGCTTGGTAACAGCGCGGGTTGATGGGGTACTTGCCCGTGCGCAGCGGCTCCTGCCAAATGCCGCGGTGTCCCGGCCGCACCAGCGAACCGAACTTGAACTCCACTCCCGAGGTGTCCTCAGTGGCCAGGCCCACGTAGCCCTTGATCACCGCCACCTCGCCCTGCTGCACCACCAACATGGGCACCACTTCCACGTTCACCAGGAAGGGGTTGAGGGCATAGGCGCCGTAGAGCAGCGGGTCGTGCTGCAGGCCGATCTTGCCGCCGCTGTCCAGGAAGCCCTGGAAGTCCTGATAGTTGTTGTGGAGTCGATTCTTGCTGCCCAGCAGCACCTCCATGATCTCCAGGTCCGCCGCGCCCGCCCGCTCCATCTCCTCCACATCGGAGAACTCGCCCAGGCGGCTGGCGATCGCGCCGGGTGGCAGGGGATCGCCCTCGAAAATGGTGACGATGCCTACGGTGTCAATGGTCTCGCCGCCCCGGGCGATGGCCTGCGGCGCGATGCGCACCAGGTCCAGGTGCTCCGGCCTAAGCCCGAACGCCTCGGGTGTGAGGGTGCCCCCGTGACTGGTCAGCGCCTGCACATCGGGCGCCACCGGCACCCCGTACACCTTATGCTTGGCGATCACCACGAACCCGACCGGGTGGATCGGCAGCAGCGACCCCGGGGGCAGCACCGGTCGCTGCACCCCCTTCTGCCCCCCTTGCTCCACAAAGCCCCTGAGATGTGTGAAGTTGGCGAATTCCTTCTTGTATACCGCCGACTTGGCGCCGATAGGGAGCGGGCGCCCCACCTGCGCGATCACGACACCGATCTCCCCCGCCGGCACCTGCACCCAAGGGAACTTCTCCACCTTGTAGAGCAGCCACAACTTCCATCTCAGCCCGGGCATCAGCAGGTCCGCCTGGTAGCCGGCCTCGCCGTGGAATGCCACCGGGTCGTCCTCGCTCAACTTCTTGAAGCCCAGCCTCTTGGTAACCAGACCTAGCTGCGTTGGCCCTATCTTGCGAATGGAGGGCAGCGCCAGCACCAGCACCACGAACACGCCCAGCCAGGTCGGCCACGCCGAAACGCTCAACATCGTCTATTCCCCCTTGTTTATGACCACGCCGCCAATTGCCCGCCTGTGTGGCGGAGCGCTTCTAGTCCTCTCGTCGCAGCCCGCAGCCGAAGGCGGGCGTGTCGCCTATAACAGGCTGCTGTCCGAGCAGCACCGCCTCCACCGCTCTTTCCGCGTAGGGAATACGTTCGGGGTCGTCCAGCGCCCTGGCGTTGTCGAAAGAGCCCCGGTAGCGCAGCACACCCTTGCCGTCTATGACGTACGTGGTGGTCGTCCTGCGCGCGCCCAGAATGTCAATCGTGACGCCCTGCGGGTCCATCAAAATGGGGTAGACGATGCGCCGTTCCGCCGCCGTCACCCGCACCTCCTCGGGCGTTTCCTTCGGGTAGACGTCAACGCCGAACACCTGCACACCCAAGACCGCGTAGCGAGCGTAGAAGTCGTTGACGCGATCGTCGTAGACGCGGCCCCTGGGGCAGTTGATGCCGAAGAAGACCAACACCAGGATGGTCGGCTGCGGACCGGAATTGTCCTGCGGTGGCCTGTTCCAGTAGTCGGCCAGGTTGAAGGTGTGGCCGTAGTAGTCCGGGAGCGATACTGCGGGCAGCGTGCCGCCCAGAGTCACGGGCCCCTCGGCGGGTGCGACGGCGCTCACCAGCAGGAGAGGCAAGACCGCGAGAATGAGATAGCGCTTTGCCATGGTGTCACCTCGTAGATTCCTAAGGCCTAGAGCCTCGCGGCACCCCCAGGGCCCACGTTTATCCCCCGAGCGTCCGGCTCCCTCCCCGGCCGGAGCCAGATTGACGCGCCGCAAGGCAGCAGCGGACTACTTGCTCTTGCGCGCGGCTTTTCTCTTGGGCGCCGCGGCGCTGACGCCCATGCCGGCCACAAGACGCTTCACCGCCTCTTGCCCGTAGACCGGCACGCGCCAGCAGTCCCCTGTAACGAAGGGCTTGCCGGGGTTCTCGCCGGCCGCGCGCAGCAGCGCCACAATGTCGTCGCGCTCCGCGGCGCTGTGGGCGATGAGGCGCACCTCGTAGCCGCGATGCGTGCGGGGCTCGGCCTTTCGGTTGGGTGACCCGCGCAGATACACCTGGTCCCCGTAGGCTCGCGCCAGCCGCCGCAAAGCAACCTGCGCACTCCCCTTCTGCGACCCTCTCATTTCACCGCCTCCAAGAACTGCTGCAAGTCGAACTCGACGAACGGCCGCTTCTGCGAGGGCTCCTTGCCCTCCGCATTGGCCACCCAGATCTTGAGGTTGCCCGGATCGAACACCACCATGTGCAGCGCGCTGTCATCGGAGGCGACCGCCCGAGCGATCCGCTTGGCGATGTCAACGTTTATCGCGCCGTGATTCTCCTGTAGCATCTGGGCGCACAGTTGGTTCTTGTAGCTGCCGTACACCACGTCCTGAATGGCAGGCAATCCGAACAGCGCGTACTTGGGGTCGCCGCCGTTGATCTCCAGGAACTGGTCGTAGCCCGTCAGCAGTATCTCGCCCGCAGGAATCTTGGCGTCGCCCACCGCAAAGAAGAAACACGAGGTGCGGGTGGCGTTGCGGAAGTTCTCCACCGCCTCCCCCAGCGTACTCGAATACCGCAGCACCTCGCGGAAGACGAACGGCATCGGTTCGCCCTCGAGGCGTTCGGGAAACGTGGTGCCCGCCGTCATCTCGCCCACCGAGATGCCCTTTTCGTTGAAGCCCGACACCGCGCCCACGAAGCCCGCCCAATTCACGCCGACCCAAAGGTTGCCCGACTCGGGACGGCTCACGACGATGACCGGGTAATCCTGACAGCCCGAGTTCATCTCCCAGTCGAGCACGCGAATGGCATACAGCCGGCCGTCCTCCGTTGCCGATCCCCAGGCCGCGAAGTTGGAGCAGTGGAACTCGGCCAACTCGGGCACGATGTGCGCCCGGTGAATCGCCTCGAGCGGCAAGCCCGAGCCGTCGGCCAGACCGCGCATCTCTTCCTTGATGTCGTCAGATATGAACGGCTCCTGCATCGCATAGACTTCGTCCATGCGCTCCGGTGTCCACTCAAAGGACTGCAGGAAACGAGGAACCATCACCGCCATCTGGCTGGCCAGCGCCTTGCCATAGGCAAAGCCGCGTTCGTAGGCAGTGGGCTGGTCCAGATAGACGACGGTGATCGCGTCCGCACCGTCACCGATGACAGCGGTACGCGCCGGTGCGACTTCCGCGGGGGCGTAAGTGGGGGTCAACAGCACCAGTGTTACCAAGCACAGTACAAAGCGCGTCACTGAGCGTCCTCCTATCCCCAACCTCACGCCCTATAGCCTAGCGCCCTGAGGCGAAATTGCCAAGCCCCCTGGGGGGGCGCTCGCCGGCGCCCAGGGGGGCTCCCGCCCCCGCCTACTGCATGGCCTGGAGGGCTTGCCGCAGGTCGAACTCCACGAACGGGCGGTGCTGTGCGGACTCAGCCCCCTCGGCGTTGGCCACCCACATCTTCAGGTTGCCCGGGTCAAAGACGACGATGTGCAGCGCGCTGTCATCGGAGGCCACCGCCCGGCCAATCTCCTTGCAGACCTCCGGGTTGATGGCGCCGTAGTGCTCCTGAAGCATCGCGGCACACACCTCGTTCTTGAGGCTCCCGTACACCACATCTGCTATTCCGGGCAGGCCGAGCAAGGCGTAGGTGGGGTCGTTGGCGCGAATCTCCGTGAACTGGTCCGCCCCCGTCAGCAGCAGCCGCCCCTCAGGAATCTTGGCATCGCCGACCGCATAGAAGAGGGCCGCCGTGCGGCTGGCATTGCGGAAGTTGTCCAGCGCCTCCTGCAGCGTATCTGACTGCCGCAACACCTCAGGCATCAGGAAGTTGTGCGGGGTGCCCTCAAGCCGCTCCGGGTAGAACTTGCCCGCGGACATCTCGCCCGAGGTGAACTGCTTCTCATTGAAGCAGGCAGTGGTGCCCAAGAAGCCGGCCCAGTTCACTCCCACCCACAGGTTGCCGCGCTCGGGACGCTCCACAAGTACCACCGGATGCTCTTGCGCTCCTGTGGTCAGCAACCAGTCGAGCACGCGCAGGGCATACAGCCTGCCCCCCTCGGTGGCGGCGCCCCAGGCCACAACGTTGGAGCATTGCGACTCGAAGAGTTCCGGGACCGCGTGCACGCGTCGAATGGTCTCCAGTGGAACTCCGGACGCCTCCGCGAGCCCGCACATCTCGTCTTTGATGTCCTGCGGGATGAAAGGCTCCTGCTTGGCGTAGACCTGGTCCATCTGCTCCGGCGTCCACTGGAGGCTCTGCAGGAACTGGCTCATGGTCGCGGCGATAGGACCTGCCATTGCCTTACCGTAGGCGAGGCCGCGCTCGTAGGCGCTCGGCTGATCGAGATAGACCACGGTGATCGCGTCCGCTCCTTCGCCGATCACCGCAGTCTTGGCCGGCCCTACCTCAGCAAAGCCACACGCGAAGGCGAGCGGAAGCGCCACTGCCACCAGAAGCGCGAGTCGTTCCATTCCATACTCCTCCTGACCACCATTATACCGCAGCGCCGCGAAGGCATCGGGCCGACCCCATGAGCCGCTTCCTCTCCTGCATCGCTTCCCCAGCCTGCGGGCGCTGGGTCATATCCTGGGCATGCGCATCGCGGTGAGGCCTGGGGCCAGGAGTCTGCTGTCTGGGCCTCTGCTTGCCGGACTGCTGCTCGTCACGGACGAGCCCGATAGGTGATGAGTCTGCACAACGCCGGCTGCGGCAGCGCCACGGGCAGCCCCTCCATCAACTCCGCGCCCGTCAGACTCGATTCCTGTCCGGAGTCAACGTCGGTCAGCAGGTAGGTCGCCCCCGGAGCAAGCCCGCGCAACCGCACGCGGGCGCACTCGTAAGGCGAGTCCTCCAGACGGAGCACAACGGCGAACCCCGCCTGCTCCTCCGGGTCGTGGAACTGCCAGCCCTCCCAGACTTGCGTGTCGCGCGGTTGTTCGAAGAGCGGGTAGTAGTCGCCGAGCAGGTGAGGGCGCAGCGACTTGTAGAGCGCGACCTCGCGCCGCGCTAGTTGAACCACCTCCTCGGACCAGTCGGAGAGCCGCGCGCCTATGCCCAGCGGGCCTCCGAAGAGGCTGCGAAAGGCAAACGTGGGACCGGGGTGCAGTAGGTTGACGTTGAGCGCGACGGAGGGCAGGAACACGTTGCCGCCGGTGATGTGCGTCCGCAGCGTCGGCAAATCCCAGGTCTCATCGCTCTTCCAGAAGGTGTGACACCGGCGAACCGTCTCCAGATCAATGCGCCGGCCGCCGCTCGCGCAGCCCTCAATGAGGAGCGAGGGATGCGCCTGCAGCAGATGGTCCAGCAATTGGTACAGTCCCCCGAGGTGCCGAATCTGCCGCAGGCCCCGCTCCTCCTCGCCCTCGATCTTCTCCCAAACGGGCAGCGGGTCAATGTTGAAGTCAAAGCGTATCCACTGGATGCCGGCCTCGTTGATCAGCGAGTCCATCATCTCCGCCACCCAGTTGCGCGCGTCGGGATTGCCCAGGTCAAGGAGGTTGTCGTTGACCCACTCGGGATGCTCGCGTTCGAGTCGCGTGCCGTCGGCGACGCGCTCCGGCTCGAACCACAGGCCGAAGCGCATGCCCTTGGCCCGCGCGTAGTCGGCGAGCGGCTTCAGCCCGTTGGGGAACTTTGCGCGGTCGAGAATCCAGTTGCCCACGCCCTCAGGGAAGGCGCCGACGAACCAGCCCGAGTCAACGCAGAAGTACTCCAGGCCGATGCGTGCCGCGACCTCGGCTTGCGCGCGCAGGTTCTCCTCCGAGATGTCGTTGTCCATTGAGAACCAGTGGTTGAAAGAGGTCGGCGGCAGCGGCTGGGCGCCCTCGAGCAGGGGCACATAACGCTCGTAGAGCGTGCGGCGCAGCAGATTGCTGCCCACCTCCGCCGGCCCGAGGTACGTCCCGAGGAGAATGCTCGGCAGCGTGATGGATTCTCCCGCTGGAATACGGAGCCGCAACCCCGGCAACTCAATGTCCACCCGTAGTTCCTCTTCGTTCTCGTGCCAGCGCAGTTGCGCCTGCCACTGGCCCGACCAGCCGACGCCGAAGAACAAGCCGGCATCAGGCAGAGCCAGCAGAACGAAAGGCAGGTCCCGGTTGGACGACCGACCGCCGGCTGCGGAGAGCAAGTGCGCCTCGGAGGAGAGAGGCGTGCGGTCGAGGCGAAAACCGCGGTCAGGGTAGGTCGTGCCCGTCAGGCCGCCGGCGCACGAGGTGAGCAACGGCCGCGTTTTCACTTTCGGCGTGCCCAGTGCCAGGCTTCGAGCCCTAGTTATCAAGGCAGAGGCCGAATGCCCCGGATTCTCGATTGTGAGGCGGAACTCAACCGCGGGCAGGTGGTCGAACAGGATGGCGCGGCTCACCACAACCAGCCCCGACGGCGTGTGCCGGAATCGCCGCTCGAGGCACCGGCCTCCGGCAGCGGCGTGCGACGCCAGGGGCTCCGCATTCCAGTCCCCGGGCGCTGTCTCCTCTCCGTCCAGGTCAACTGCCCACGGAACGAGCGCCGGCGGCAACAGCGGGTGAGCCGGGGCTACGGCTTCGGCCGGCCGCAAGCCGTAACCGCCTTGCGCCAGGCAGCAAGCCAGGGCCTCCTGGGCCGAGCACTGAGACTCCTTGGGGAACTCCATCGCATCACCTCGCCGCTCCGCGTCTGCGGGCGGACTGCGGCGAAGGGATTATAGGACAAGAGGGGACTGCGCGTAAGCGCGCTGGGGCTACCGAGTGAGGTAGCGCTCTAACTTGGGGGGATCAGGGGCGACTCTTCTTGCTTCTTCCGCGTCCACCAGGCCCTGGCGGACCAGGCGAGCCAACGACTGCTCCATGGTGCACATGCCTACTTGCTCGGCGGCCGCCACCTCCGCGTCACCCATCACACGCGTCAGGTAGTCAAAGACGCGCCGCGCGTGCCGGTCGAAGAGCACGTCAAAGGCCGAGTCCTCGCCGCGAGCGAATCGCGCGAGTAGTTCCTTGTCGCGGTCCATAGGGTGAAGAGTCACGGCTGCGCTCCCGCCGCTAGTGATGACGAAGCGGAACCGCAAAAGGATACAAGAATGCGCGCCCGCGCTGACGCGGTCGTAGGGGCCTGATCTTATCAGGCCCGCTCCGTACGGGCGTATTGCCATACGCACTTTGCGTACACCAGGGCCCCTCAAAGGTCGTACGGCTCGAACTCCACCTCGCACGGCCGCCCGTAAGCAAACCACACCCGCCTCTGCGAGGGCACCACCACGTATCCGGCGGACGAGTGCATGTTCGCGTCGCCGTGCTGGCAGATGCCGCCGGAGGGATTGTGGTCGCGCACCACCGAGATCATCCCCTCGACGGTGTGAGGCACGGTGCGCACCAGCCGCCGCAGGTTCTCGAACCGGCGTTTGCTGTTCCCGCGCAGTTGGTCGGAGATGCTGCACAGCGCGGCCGTCTCCGGCTCCTCCCAGTGGTTGGTCACGAAGACCGCCCCGTTCTCGGGCCGGCGCACCGCCATCTTGGTGACCGGGCGCTCCACGGCCGCCAACCCGCCGGCCGCGTCGCCCAGGACGACGTTGAACGGATGGCACATGTAGCGCACCTCGCGCAGGGCCTCCAGGCCCTGTTCGAAGTCGCGCGCGCGCTCGAGCACCAGGCGGTAGACGCAGTTGGAGATGATGCCCGCAGACTCGAACTCGGCGGAGGATATGCTCGCGCTGCCGATGCCGACGCCCGATTCGTTCACCCCGGCGTTCACCCACACCGTGCCCGGCCAAGTGAAGACCAGCAGCCGCTCGCCTCCGTCGGGCGCGAGCAGGTGCGGGATATGGTAGTGGGCCTTGTTCTCGCCGATGTCGTTGGTCTTGCCGATGACCACGCCCTCGGGCGTGTCCGCAAAGCCGATCGCGGTGCACTCGCGCACGTACCACATCTCCGCGATCGCGTTGTAGACCAGAATGGTGTCGAAGGGAATGCCGCTGCCCTCGGCGATGCCGCGCATTTCCTCGACCAGGTGCGGCGCGTCGCGCTCCATGTTGGCTAGCACCTGCTGCGCGCGCCGCTGGTGGCTTAGGCTGCCGTAGTTGGCCGGCACCTTGAGTTCCTCGAGGATGGGGGGGATGTGCGCGCGCACTTGCTCGCCGATCTGCCTGCCCATCTCTCGCGGCCCGCCGCCGGCGCGCACGAACGGGTACGAAGCGGCCATCGGATTAGCCCGCCAGTTCGCGGTGGTTCTCCGAGACCTTGCGGAAGGCCTCGCCGTACATCTTGATCAACTCCGGCATCGGCTCGATCATCCAGTTCCACATCATCATCAGGCCCGTGCGCCAAGCGCGCTGCTCGCAGTTCGGGCAGTCGCCTTGCGCGTAGCGCACCTCCCGCTTCGCCGGCGGGCAGGCCCACGGCGACCAGTTCAGCAGCGTGCGCCGCTGGAACATCTCGGTGAGATAGATGGGCCTATCGTACGCGGTGCCCACGGGAACTCCCTCGGCATTGAGGGCCCTGACGGCGGCCTCGCGCGGCAGGCCGTCCAGTTCCTCGGGCACGTAGTCGAAGCCATAGACGTGCAGGCCATGAGTGCAGTCGGGCGCGACGTAGCAGGGACGGAAGCCGCGCACGCCCTCCAACTCCTTCGACATCAACGCCGCACTTGCCTGCCGCTGCTCGTTCCAGTAGTCGAGGCGCTTGAGTTGCTCCAAGGCGATGGCGCAGGCAATGGGCGCGGCGCGCAACTTGTGCAGTGGCCCGGAGTCCGCGAAGAACCGGTACTCCGAGTTCGCGAGCACCTCCTTCAGCCGCGTCACGTGATGTCCGGTCACCACGGCGCGTTGGTAGAGATCCTCGTCGTCGGTGATGAGCGCTCCGCCTTCGCCGGCGATGATGTTCTTGGAGGCCTGTAGGCTGAACGCGCCCAGGTGGCCGATGGTGCCCACCTTGCGTCCCTTGTAGGTGGCGCCGTGGGCGTGGGAGCAGTCCTCCACCACGATCAGGTTGTGCTTGCGTGCCAGTTCCATGATCGGGTCCATGTCGGCCGGATGGCCCCACACGTGCACGACCGAGATCGCTTTCGTGTAGGGGCTGATGCAGCGCTCGATGGTCTCCGCGGTGATGTTCCCGGTCTTCGGATCGAGGTCGGCGAAGATGGGAATGGCGCCGCAAGCGAGAATGGCAGTGACGGTGGTGATGAAAGTGAATGGAGTAGTGATAACCTCGACTCCCGGGGCTGCGCCGGCGGCCTCGTAGGCGCAGTAGAGGGAGGCCGTGCCGGAGTTGCACGAGAGAGCGTACTTGATGCCGTGGTAGGCGGCGAAGGCGTCCTCGAAGTCGGCGACCACGTCTTCGCGCCCGCCGATGGAGAGCATCCCGTCGCGCATCAGGCGGACGACGGCCTCGATCTCCTCGCCGAGCAGCAGCGGATAGCGGCCGTGGAATTGCGTGTGCGCGAGCGCCTTTTCCTTGTCAACGGCGGGCGTGCCGCCCTTCAGGGCGAGTTTGGCTGATGGCATAACTAGGCCTCCTAGCGATGTCGGGCGTGCCGTAGCAGCGGAGCCGAGGTGTGTAGCAGCGGATTCTAGCAGGGCCAGCCACCCCGGTCGAGCACGGTGCCGGCGGGAGAGGACGAGCCCGCCAGGACCTCCCACGCTTTTTGTCAGAAAGCACTCACCTCCGGGCCCTGCCGTGGTCTAATATGACGTGGGATCGGTGAGGCGCTCGTGGCTGCTCGCGAGAGAGGCTGCGCCGGCCATCGGCGCCGGCTGGGGATGTCGCCTGGCTGGGCGGTCACGCTGGGCCGCCGCGAGCGCATCCCACACCCGAACCACTTGGGGGTGGTGTCGGATGAAAGGCCGAGCGAAGTTGGACTGCCGTCTCCCTCCCTGGACCACCCGCCTCGTCGTCGCGGCCGCCGCCCTGCTTCTGGCAGCAACCATCGTTCCACAGAGAGCGCAAGCGCAACTGGCCGAGAGCCCCTGGCCCATGTTCCGGCTCAACCTATCTCACACCGGCGCGAGCCCCTATGCGGGCCCTCAAGACGCGCTCTTGAGGTGGAAGTCTCGGGCCAGCGGGCCGGTTCGCTCCTCTCCCGCCATCGGCCCCGACGGCACGGTGTACTTCGGTTCGTGGGATGGGGCGGTGTACGCGGTGGCTTCGGACGGTCGTCTCGAGTGGCGCTACCAGACGCAGGCGGTCGTTGACTCTTCGCCCGCCATTGCTGCGGACGGGACGCTCTACGCGGGCTCAAACGACTGCTATCTCTATGCCTTCCGCAAGGCGCGTGCAAGCCGGCACGCCGAACGGTAGGCTTGCGGGCCGCAGGCCCAGTGCTCGCGCGGGGGGGCTACTCGGCGGGCCGCCCTTGTTCGGCGGCACCTGACTCCTCAGGTATGCTCTGCTCCGCCGCGGCCACGGGCTCGGCTGGCTGCGCGGGCACGGGAGGCGCCGCGGCTGCCGTCGGCTGTGGCTCGGCCTTGGCGGGCCGTTCGCCGCAATGTGGGCAGAAGGACCAGGCTTCGTCGAGCATCTGGCCGCATTTGGGGCAACGCGGTCGCCGGGCCGCTCCGCATACGGGGCACACACGGTACTCGGGCTTCATGGGCGCGCCGCAGGACGGGCAGTCGGTAGGTCCCTCCGGCCTGGCCACCAGATACACGGCCAGGCCGAATATGTTGGCTATCAGCGTGAGAATGCCGAACGCCCAAGCCTTCGTGCTGCCGCGCTGCGTGGCGTCGAGATAGACCCACAGAGCCAGCAGCAGCCAGTAGCAGGTGAAGAACAGCGGCGCAAGTTCGCGGAAAGCCGTGCCCAACAGCCCCGCGCCCAGGCACAGGGCAGCCGCCCAACCGATCATGCCCTTGCGGGAACGGGTGCGGTCTATCAGCGCATCTATGGGATCGTCAACGCTCACCAGCGCTACGCCTCCTTAAGCACCATGTGCAGCCGTTCGAGTCCGCGCCGGATTCTCTGCGCTACTCTCGAGGCCGACCAGCGCATCACCTGGCCGATCTCGCGATAGGAGAGGCCGCGGTAGAAATGGAGCACCAGCACCGCGCGCGTGTCCGCATCAACGCCAGCCAGGGCGGCGCTCACCCGCGCGGTCTGCGCGGCAGCCCATTGCCCGTGCTCGTCGCTGGCCCCGTCGAGGCCCTGCTGCTCCAGCGCGCCGACGTGGCGCCTGCGCCGCGACCGGCTGCGGATATGATCGCGGCAAGCATTGATCGCGATGGCGTAGAGCCAGGTGCGGACGCTCGCCTGCTTACGGAAGCGATCGGCCTTGGTGAGCACGCGCCAGAAGGTCTCCTGCACCAGGTCCTCGGCCGCCTCGCGGTCGCCCACCATCCGCCAGCAGAGGTTGAGCAGCGGCTGATGATGGCGTTGCACCAGCGCGTCGAGGCCTCCCGGCTCCCCGCGCAGGAAGCGGTCCAGCAGGTCCTCGTCGGTGTCGAGACAGTAGTTCGCGGCGGTCCAACTGACCCGGGCTCTCGCCGGGAGCGGCCAGACCGCGGACAGCGCCTGAGGCACTAGCAGGGGACTCATTCCGCCGCTTGCTCCTTAGGGCTCGGTGCCTGGGCCGTTGGCGCAACCAGCGGCGTCTGACAGTAAGGGCACAGCCGCCAGCCCTTCTCCACGGCAGCCTTGCACTTGGGGCAAACGCCCCTCAGTCGGGCCCCGCACCAAGGGCACACGCTGAACCCGGCCGGTCCAAGGCGGCCGCAGGAGGGGCAAGGCTCCGGCTCATCGGGCCGCACGATGAGGTAGATCAGCAGCCCCACCGGCATTGTGAGGAAGCAGAACAAAGCCAGCAGCCACCCCCGCCGCATTCCCCGATAGCGGGCGTCGAGCGCGACCCACCATATGGCGAAGATGACGCACAGCACCCAAAAGAAACCGCCCGTGCAGGCGAGACCAATATAGAGGCCCTCCCAACCCACGCCGAGGAGACGCCGGCCGTCCCACTCAGGCCCCCCCAGATAGGAATGCACGGCGCCTATCAGCGGGGCTTCCACGGAGACAGCGGCGGCAGGCTTGGTGTGCAGCAGCACGTAGCAGATGCTCTTGCTCGCCGGGTCAATGTAATCCGCCGTGCCTTTGTTGCCTTCGGGATGAGGCAAGCCCGCCTCCTCGATCTGGTCCATCGCCGGCTCCCAGCCGTCGTCCACGTTCCCGGCGATGTCGAAAGTCAGCGACTTGAGCATCTGTTCGTTGGGGAAAGCGGCCAGCGCGCGACCCTTGCCGTCAATCGCCAGAGCAAAGAGCACGTGGTCTTTGTGCTCGAGCACCCAGTCTTGCAGTATCTTCTGCGGGTCCGCCGGCTGGACCGGGGCCGCGCCTTCAGAGGAGCCCGCGGGTGCCGGGGCTGCGGTCGTGCTCAAGAGGTCGGCCAGTTCGCGGGCGAGTTGGTCGCGAGGGGCGGCGAACTCAACCCTTCCAGGCGCGACTCTCGCCGCAGGCGGTGCGAATCTAACGGCGCGGTGTCGGGTGTAGGCGGCCTCCATGGCGGCTATCCCCGCGAGTACAGGAACGCACGCCATCGCGAGGAGGAAGCAAAGGACCGACAGCCAGCCGACGACACGCTTGCGCCGGCGCAGGCTCTCACGGTTCATTGGGGAACGCCTCCGTTACCACGGTTATGGATGAGGAGCAGCATGGCCAACGCGGCAGTGAGCGGGCCGGCCACCGCCGCGCCCACCGCTACCAGGTAGGGCCAACCGCTGCCCAGGTGCGGCAGCAGGCTCTTCGCCGAACCTGACCACCCCAAGGCGGCAAGCAAAACGAACGCGACGCACGCCGCCATAAAGACGAAGTCGCCGATTTCCAGGCGCCGTCTACGGGCCAGGCGGCCCCGCAGGCGCGCGGCCAGGCGCAGGGACTCCAGGTCGCTCACTCTAGCCTCGGGCCAGGCCTGCAGGGCGCAGGCGGCCCGCTCCAGCGCCACGAAATCGCTCGCGCAGGCAGGGCATTCCTCGAGGTGGGCACGGGAGGCCGCAGCCTCGGCGCCCGACACCTCGCCGGTGAGCAGCCCGGGGAGAAGCACTTGGATCCTACGGCAGTCTTTGGCGCGCAATCTCATCCTTAATCACTTGGACGATTGTACCGGGCCGCGCGTACAAACAAAATCGCCGATATTCGGCGTTGCTATGGCTGCGAACAGCGTTCGCTGGGCGGCGACCATGCTTGGTGCGGCAAAGGGGACGCTGGTATAATGAGCCAGATGAGAAGTGGGGTCACCAAACGGGGAGCCTGGGCGTTGCTCCGGGTCGGCTTGCTGCTGGCGTTGCTGGCCGGAATGGCAATCTCGCCCCCGTGCGTCTCCCAGCCGCGCTCCCACCTGACCCAGCAAGCCCTCGACCGCATCGCCGCCGTTCCCTACCAAGGCAGCATCACCTTGGTCGTCATGGGCGACACCCGCGACAACGACGAAGTCTTCTCGTTCCTGTTGCGCATGGCGGACCGCCTCAGGCCGTCGTTCATCATTGACCTCGGCGACTTCGTCTCCTCCGGCCTGGAGCAGGAGTACGATCACTTCCTTGGTGTCATCAAGGGCACTAAGGCGCCGGTGCTGACCGCCTTGGGGAACCACGAGGTGATCAATGGCGGTCGGCAGTTCTACCGCGCCCTCTTCGGCCCCGAGCAGTACAGTTTCGACTACGGCAACTGCCGTTTCATCGTGGTGGACAACTCCGATGGCGAGTTGAGCGCCGGCGAACTGCGCTGGCTCGAGGGCCGCTTGCAGACTAACCGGCGCAAGTTCGTCTTCGCCCACGAGCCCCCGGCGACCATGCGCTGGTGGCACAACTTCCGCCAGGGCGCGCCCGAGTTCATGGCGCTGATGCAGCGGCACAAGGTGGATCGCGTGTTCCTCGGCCACCTGCACGGCTACGATCGCCAGGTGATAGACGGCGTGACCTACATTGTCACCGGCGGGGGGGGCGCGCCCCTGCAACTCCTCTATGGCGGCATCAGGCACCATTTCGTCATCGTGCAGGTGGACGGAGACCGGATCACCGACCTCACGGTTGCCTTGGAAGGGCAATAGGCGTAGGGGCCGCGTGGCCCCGAGGACATCGGTAAGCGGGCTAGCGCGGCAGGTCGTGGGGGCGGCCGCGCGCCCCGTGGCGCCTGGAGATGACGAGGCTGAGCGAAGAACTTGCCGCGGCTTATGCGCGGGACCTGAGCCAGTGCGTGCTCTGCGAGTGGCGTTGCGGCGTCAACCGGCTGCGCGGCGAACTCGGCGTCTGCCGCGTCGGCCCGCCCCTGGTCGCCTCCCGCATGCTCCACCCCGCGCCCCCCTCCAGTTACACCACCTTCATGGCCGGGTGCAACTTCCGCTGCCTGCATTGCCAGAACTGGGACGTAGCCCACTACCCCGACACCCACGCCCACATTGACGGCGAGGTGGCCCCCGAGGAGTTGGCGCGCGAGTCGCTGGCCATGATCTCCTCACTCAGCGGCCGTCTGATCGCCGCCGACCGCCTCTTCTTCTCCGGCGGCTCGCCGACGCCCTCGCTGCCGTTCGTGGAGGCGGTGGTGAGCGCGGCCAGGGCTATCGCGCCGACGGCCAAGGTCAACTACGACACCAACGGCTTTCTCACCGAGGAGTCCTTCGAGCGCGTGCTGGGCTTCGCCACCTCGGTAACCTTCGACATGCGGGCCGTGG
>CAZGSV010000004.1:0-64320 GCA_964528605.1 uncultured Armatimonadia bacterium | reverse complement strand
AGGTACACCGCGCCATGACGGGCGCTCCCGTGGAGCCCGTGCTCTGGAACGCGCGCCGGCTGGTGGAGGAGAAGGCGAAACTGTGGGAGTTCCGCGTGCTGGTGGTGCCCGAGATCAACGAGGACGAGGTGCCGAGCATCGCTGCCTTTCTCGCCGACATGGATCCGGACGTGCCGGTCTGCTTCCTCGCCTTTCGGCCCAACTTCGTGCTCGAGAGGCATCCGGGGGCCACCATAGGCGCGATGAACAGGGCCGTGGAAAGAGCCCGGCGCGCGGGGCTGCGCAACGTGGTCTGGGCCGGTCGCCCGGGCCTCCAAGGCCGCATCACCGTCACGCCCTCAAAAGACTACCGCACGCCAGGTGCGCGCCTTGCCGGAGGCTACGCGCTGGCCGCGGGCTGCGCCACCCATCCGCGCGACTGCGGCTACTGCGCCGCCCGCCACGAGTGCCCGGTAAAGAGGTACCAGCCCAGGCGGAGAACGTAGCCGGGCGCCGCAGTGGCCGGTGGTCAGTGACCAGCGACCAGTTGCCAGTGGTCGGTGATTGGCGGTCAGCGGCCAGTCAAGGTAGACGGCGGACCGCATACGGTAAATCGTAGGGGCGACGCGCCGCCAGCGGGCATCGCCTCAGGAGACCCCGGGAGGGCTGGCCCACGTGAGCAGGGCGGCCACCCGCTGATCGCCCCGCAGACCACTGGCCCGTAAGCGCGCTGTTGCGGTAGATTCTACCAGGCAACGTCTGTGTGGACGTGAAGCCCGGCTGGGCGCACAGGGCGCAAGGACACCGTCAATGCAAATCGGCGACTACCAACTGCTCGCGGAACTGGGGCGCGGCGCCACCAGCGTCGTCTATCAGGCGAGCAGCCCGCGCTTCTCGCAGCCGGTCGCGCTCAAGGTAGTCAACTTCCCGGCTAGCGCGACCCCGGAGCAGCGCAACCGCCTGCTGGCCAGCCTCAAGCGCGAGGCTCAGGTCGCCGCCGCACTAAACCATCCCAACATCGTCCGCCCCCTCGAGGTAGGCCGCGCGAACAACGAGTTCTTTCTCGCGATGGAACTGGTGCCCGGCAGTTCCCTGCGCAGGCGCGTGCAGATGGAGGGCCCCGTGGGGCTGCCCGATTTGCTCTACCTCGCGGACCAGGTCTGCGCCGCGCTCGAGGCCGCGCACGCCCGCGGCCTACTGCATCTCGACATCAAGCCGGACAACATTCTGGTGGCCGCCAACGGCGCCGCCAAACTCACCGACTTCGGCATGGTGGCGGCCGCGAGTGAGGCGCTTACCGCTCCCGGCTCGCCCGCATACATGTCGCCGGAGCAAGTGGCCAAGGCAGCGCTCGACGCGCGCTCCGACATCTTCTCCCTAGCCGCCACGCTCTACGAAGCGGCCACCGGCAGGCGCGCTTTCCCGGGAGAAGACTTGACCACGGTTGCGCACCAGGTCACCGCCGTCGAGCCGGACTACTCCGCGCTTCCGCCCGCGCTTGGCGCGGTCCTGCGTCTCGCCATGAGCAAAGACCCCCGGTACAGGTACCGGAGCGTTGCCGAACTCAGGGCCGCCCTGCAAGACGCGGCCGGGCAACTCGGCATTGTCATGGCCGCTGTGCCGCCGCCGCAGGTCAGCCGGGCCTCCCAGTGGTCCGCCGCGGCCATCGGCAGCGCCGCACTCGCGCTCGTGGCGTTCCTCTTTGACCCGGTGCGACTAGTGAGCCTGGCGGCGATCGTCTTCGCCGGCTCGTACTTCTGGGGCGCCGAGAGGCGGAGCCGCTCGAGCGATTGGCTGGCGGCCGCCGGCGCGCTGCTCGCGCTGACGCGGCTCGTGCTGGGCTGCGCCGGAATCCTCGACGGCGGCTGAGGCTAGGATCGCCTGCTAGCCCCGGCGGGGCTAGAGTGACCTCGGAGGCGTTTGCATGGCCATCGAGCTCCCCACTGTCAGCCTGGGCGGGCACGCGATCAGCCGCCTGCTGCTGGGCGGCAATCCCCTGTGCGGGCTCTCGCACTACTCCGAGGCGCGCGACCGCTGGCTCAAGCGACTGCTCGCCTACGACGCCATCGTGGACCTCATGCTCGCCGCGCGCGCGCACGGCATCAACGCCATCGTTGCCCGCGGCGACCCGCAGGGCCCCGCCCCCTGGAGCAGCATCCTTCGGTCCGACATCTCGTAGCCCCGCCTTTAGCGAGGCGACGGCCCGGGTGGCGCGGAAGGGAGGGATTGTCGCGGTCTAAAGCCCGCTCCTACACGTGCTCCTCCGAATGTCGCGAGAGTGCAGCCAAGGGGCACTCGTAGGAGCAGCCTTGGGTGCGACATCAGGCCTCTCTCGGGAGGACCGGCGGCGCGCTCCGAGACGGCCTCGGCATACGCCCCTACTTGCGCTGGCGCACGAGCGCGATCAACTCGTCCGGGTGGTCGGTCTCGATCATGTCTATGCCCAGGTCGAGCGACTGGCTCCAGCCCTCGAGAGTGTCGCCGCCTCCCAGGATGCTGAGCGAGAACTCCATGCCCAGCCGCCTGGCCGCGGCCACCGTCGCCTCGGTCATCTCGCCCCACTTCGCCTCCACGAACTCGGGCTTGAGCGTCGCTGCCAGGCGCTCAATGTCCGCGACGGTGTCGAAACTCGGGATCGTGACCACCTTAGGCGCGAGCGCGCGCAACTCCGCCAGATACTCCGCGCCGTGATGCACTATGGCCTGGTCCATCATGCCATGCTCTCTGAGAGCGCGAACCAGTTCCTCCGGCGCAACTGCCTTCGCGTCCACATACACGCCGATGCGCCCCCGGCACTGCGCCAGCACCTCGCCGAAGGTCGGCAGCCGCGAGCACGTAAAGCGCGGGCCGAACCACAGGCCCGCCTCCAGCCGCGCCAGTTCCGGCCACGACATCCGCTCTATCTCTCCCGCGCCGTTGGTCCTGCGCTCGACGGTATTGTCGTGGGAGATCACCAGGCGCCCGTCCGCGCTCGTCTGCACGTCCACCTCCACCAGGTCGCAGCCGATGGCGATGGCCTGCTCGATGGCAGCGGCAGTGTTCTCGGGCGCGTAGGCGTTGCGGCCGCGGTGCGCCTCGACGCGCAGGTGCTGGCCGGTGCGACTGGGGCCTTCGAAGATGCCTTGTGAGCGAAACTCCGCTCGGTAGGGCTGCTGGAAGAGGCTGAACTGCGGAGGGAGTTGATAGAGCGCCGCGCCGGTCTGCTGCGGATTCCCCCGTCCGGTGAGCCACCCGCCGGGCACTTTGCTGAGATTGCCGACGGATAGGCAAACCACGCGCATGCCCTTGGTGCCGGCGACGATGAAGGCGCGGCCGTCGCCCGCCATCTCGCCCACGCCGGGCGAGCCGCCGATCTTGCTGCCGGCGAAGTGCTTCCACTTGAGACGCCCGCCGGCATCGAGGCAGTAGAGGCAGTAGTCGGCTGAGCCGAACAGCACCTCCATCAGCCCGTCGCCGTCCACGTCGGAGGCCACCGGCGCGGAGTCAACGGCGGCGGCGCTGAAGAAGCGCCAGCGGAGGCGGCCCTCGCCGTCAAAGCAGTGCACGGCCCCCAGCACGTCCGCGCACAGCACCTCGAGGTGGCCGTCGCGGTCCAGGTCAGCGGCAGCCAGCGTCGCGTCCATGGGCGCGCCCAGGCTGCGCCGCCAGAGCAACTTGCCCTCGCTGCTCAGGCAGTACACCTGGCCGGTTTGCGCTGCCGCGACCACCTCAAGGCCCGGAGAGGCAAGCGATAGGTCTGCGATGATCGGGCCCGCGCCGCTCTCGCGGCGGAGGGCATAGGTCCACAGCAGCCCGCCCTCGGCGCTCAGGCAGCGAACGGTGCCCTCGCCGTCCGCGAAGACTATCTCCGTCGCGTTGTCCTGATTCACGTCGGCGACGGCAGGCGGCAGGTCGGTCGAGGCGCCGGCATCGAAGGTCCAGAGGGACTTCCCCTGACCGTTGAAGGAGTGAAGTCTGCCGTCCTCGCCACCCAGGACAATCTCGAGACCGGGCTTGCCGTCTAGGTCGGCCAGCGCGGGGCAGGACCAGCGCACCTTGGCGCCCGTATTGACCTTCCACTTCTCTTGTCCGTCCGCGCCCACGCACGCGAGCAGCGGCACATCGCGGAACGCCTGTAACACCTCGGGCTTGCCGTCCGCGTCCACGTCGCCCACGCTCGGCGTCGAGGACAGGTGCCGCTCGGCCTGATAGGACCAGCGCAGCGCGCCCTTGCCGTCGAGGCATAGCAGTTTGCCGTCGTCCTGAGAGTTGATCAGGCACTCCTCGCCGCCGTCGCCGTCGAGATCGAAAAGGGTAGGCGAGGAATAGACGCGGCCGCCGGTCTCGTACTCCCATAAGCGGGGGGGCTGGATCACGACGTCGAGCGTACGCGCGGCGGCGGTGCGTGACCCCGCGACGCTGTGGCCCTCCGGGTCGGAGACGAGACGCAGTTCGATCTGGTGGTGCCCTGGCTGCGCACCCTCGGGCGCGTGCACGCGCGCCCCAAACTCAACCGTCTCCCCTGGTTGCACGCTGAAGGGGGTGGCGGGCAGGTCGAGCGAGACCGTGCCCTGCACCGGGGACAAGCCGACCGTCCACGGTCTGCGCGAAGCGGGGGTCGTGTTGCCCACCAACACCTGCACCTCGAGCGATGCCCCGGGGGACAGCAGCACTTCGTGCGGGCGGATCTCCAGCGTGGCGCTGCTGAAGAGCGCGACAGGGTCGGCATCGAGCAGATAGATGGGCGCTGAGTCGAACGTCAGCGTGGCGACGTTGTCGGGACAGGCGAGAGAGCGGCGTCTGCCCCTCAGGTCGGCGATGGTGACGGTCGGCCGCCCGACCGGCAGCGACACCGTCTTCGGCCCGGCGGCGCTCCAGAGAACCGCAATTGCCTCGTCGCCCTTCAGGAACGCATAGGCATAGACCCCATCGCCTTGCGCGAGCGAGCCGGCATAGCGCGCGCCGCTGAGCGGATGCGCCATCGTCTTGTAGGCGTAGTACGCTGGCTTGGGGCGGAAGTGCTCGGTGACGATGCCCGAGCCCTCGCCGCCGGATAGACTGTAGTAGAAGGCGCGTTGCACGCCGGCGGCCAGGCAGAGCACGTAAGCGCGCACCAGATACTCGGCCTGAATGCGCTCGCCCAGGCCGCGCGTGGAGGCCCACCCGATCTCGGTCGCCCAGATCGGCTTCTCAGGTCGGAACTCGCGCATCAGCGCCTTGAGCGCCGCCATGTCCTCGAGAAAACGGATTTCCGGCGCCTCGCGATAGGGGTGGACCGCCAGTATGTCGAAGAACGAGCCCCCCCCTAGTTCATAGACCTTGCGAATGAACTCGGGGTCCACGCCTGAGGTGCCGCCAAAGACCACTTGCGCCTCAGGGTCAATGCTCTTGATGGTGCGATGGACGTCCTTGAGCAGGCGCGTGTAGTGCTCCGGGTTGGGCTCCGGCTTCCAAAAGCCGATGTTGGGCTCATTCCAGACCTGCCAGTACCCTATGCGGTCTTTGTAGCGTGAGACCACGGCGCGCACGTAGTCGCAGAAGTCGGCGCGCTCGCGGTCGGTGACCGGAGCGTAGGGCGAGGACCAGGGGTTGTTGTAGTCGAGTATGGGGAGCAGGCCGACGCCGTTCTCACTGGCCTCGTTGACGATTCGGTCGAGGCCTTCCCAGCGGAAGTGTCCCTTCTCGGGTTCGAGCCCCTGCCACCAGAAGTCGCCGCGCGACCACAGAATGCCTGCCTCGCGCATCATGGCGAAGCGGCCGCCGTGGACCGCGCCGAAAGGCGAGTCCACGGGCAGGTCGCGGGCATACGCGACGCCGCTGACAAGCGCAGCGACGGCGACCAACACAAAGGCCAGCAGTGATCGGCGCATCAACATCCCTCCAGCGGAACACACGATGCTACCGGTCGGCCACCGACCCCGCAAGCGCGCCACGCTGCGTCCGTTGCCCAACCGGACGACCCGGCGCGTCGCGTGTTGCGGGAGCCCCGCGAGGGGCCGGGCTAGTGCGTGGCGGATGCGGCGGGCCAGTCGGCTCCGACGGTGCAGAGAACGACGGGCCGCCATACGCCCCCGAGCGTCCCCTCAGACCAGGCATGCACCGCGAGCACGTTCTCCTCTCCCGGTCGCAACGCCGCCGTCACGTCCACCTGGAACGGAACGTCCCACTGGTGCCCGAGGAGGTCGTCCGTGTTTTGCACCGGCACGCCGTTGAGGTAGATGATCCCGCCCTCATCCAGCGCGCCGAAGAAGAGAAGGGCGCGCCTGCCGCCGAACTCCTTCGGCGGGGTGAAACGCACCCTCGCCCAACCGCGACCGGTCATGCCGTGGCGCCCCTGGTCGCACCACTGGCTCTCGGTCGAGACCGTCTCCCAGCCGCTGTCGTCGAAATCCGGCCTCCACCAGCCCAGCGCCTCGCCCTCCGCCTCCGAGTCCTGGCGGAAGCGCCATATCTTCGGCAGGTCAAAGCGCAGATTGCCCGTGCGCTGCAACTCCACCGAATCCGGATAGGCGGCCCTCGCCTCCGATCGCAGCCGCGCGACGCGCCGCTTCGCTGCCTCGAGGGCGATGAAGTCCTCGTTGAGCGATGCAAGCAGGTCTACGTAGCGCGCCGCTTGCTCGGCAGCCCTGATTCGGCGAGCCACCGACACGCGTCCGGTGTAATCCTGGGCGTCGCGCACTGCCGCCAGATACCTGAACCCTAGGTCCACCATCTGCACGCGGCGACGCACAATTTCCCGCTGCGCCGCCTGCCGCGCCTCCCTGAGGGCCGCGCGCAGGTAGCGCATATCCTGGTTGGAGAAGTCGCTGAGGTAGTCCAGGTCGCTCCAGCCGGGGTGATGCCTGACCTGCCGATAGCACTGCTCCAAGCGCGTGAAGTGCCGTCCCATCGGCTCCGCCGCCTCTGCGAAGAACTTGTCGTAGAAGTCGCGGAGCAGGGCTTCGCCGTCCGCCTGCGGATTCCACATCATCTTGGCGCAGATGTAGTAACTCGGCAGCGCCTGAATCCAGGACTGGTGCCCCTCCCAAGAGAACCCTTTGGCGCCCAACTCGGCGTAGACGGGCATCTCCCTGAGGTGCATCCCGTAGAGCGCGTCAGGTATCTCTCCGTGCCACGGCGGCGGATCGTACTCGCGGATGTAGAACTGCGAGGAGACCGCCTTCCAGCCTCCGAGGATGCGGCGCATCTCCTGCCGCTCGGGGCAGAACTTGTCCGCTATCGAGTGAATGGAGCAGAAGCCCTGCGCCGTGATCACGGGCACCAGCGCCGGGTGCAGCCTGCGTTTGGGCGGCTCGCGGAAGTTCATATAGACGCAGTAGAAGCCGAACACCTTGTCGGGATAGACGGCCGTCACGCGCTCCGCTAAGTAGTTGAAGAACTCGATCATGCGCTGGGAGACGTCGGGGTAGGGACCGACGCGGGCGCCGCTATCGAGAGCCCGGCACCGCTCGCACTCGCAGAAGTCGGCGTTGTCCTCCGGCGAGAGCGAGTAACTCGTGGCTTCCGGGTGCTCCTTGAAGTAGTCGAGCACCGTCTCCACGGCTATCTCGCGCACCTCGGGGTTGGTGGTGCAGATCTGGGTGGGCTGCCTCTTGCCGCCGACGAGCGCGTAGTACTCCGGGTGCTGGTCGAAGTACTTGTCCGGCGGCACCAGGCTGTTGAGGTTGTGGGAGTGCCAGAGGGGGTAGTCCGCCACCTTGTTGCGCAGTTGCCACTCGGCGAGGCGCTTATTGCCCTCTTGGGAGTTGTCCTCGGAATACCAGATGCTGCGCTTGAGAAATGCAGGCGCCTCGCTCACCTCTAGGGGGGGCGCCCGCAGTTCCGGCGCCTGCGGCACGACTTCGCCGATTTCGCCGGGCATGAACCAGCGGCACCCGAGCCGCTCGAGCAGGTCGTAGACCGCGAACCACACCGCTTTCTCGTCGCTCCCCAGCACGTAGAGATCATCGCCCCAAGAGCGGAGCGCGAAGGACTGGTAGCGGGAGAGGTCGGCCTCGAAAGGCAGGGGTGCGAAGTCGGAGGCCGAGCCGACCAGGATGTTCGCGGGCCCGCGCTCGTTGCTGACCTCAAACCGCGCGCCGGTGATCCTGCTAAGGTAGCGGCCCAGTTCCTCGCCTGCGGCGCGCGCTGCCTTGTTGTCCGCCGCTGCCACTATCCGACAGGGCGCCTGTCCGTCACGAGCGAGCAGCAGCCCCTGCCCACCCCCGCCTACGCTCAGCAACCCTACCACCGCAAGCAGCCAACCCATGCGCACCTCATCTCCGTCTCGGCGACGTTCCTGTGCTCAGCCGCTTTTCGGCTGGGATCTGACTGCAGTGCTCAGGCCTCCGATTCCGCGCGCCTCGCTGGGGCGCGATCCGCTGGGCACTAGCCGCTGGTCACTGGCCACTCGTCACTCGCCTACAGGCCCAGCAGGCGGGCGGAGGTGGCGCCCAGGACGTTGCGTTCGGTCTCCGGGTCTAGGCCGAGGGCGCGGATCTTGGCAACCTCGTCCGCCTGGTCGGCCCAGGGGGAATCGCTGCCGAACACGATCTTGTCCCAGCCGTGCTTCGCGACTATCTGTTCCATCAGCGCCGGCGGCGCGTCGCCCAGAGTGAACGAGGTGTCGAAGCAGAGGTCCATGCCCGCCAGATGCTCGAGCACCAGTTCCCACTCCCGCCAGCCACCCAGGTGATACGCCACCAGTCGCAGGCCCGGGAACTTCTCCACCACCCGCGCGATTCTGTCCGGCGAGGCGGATTCGTCCCCCGGAAACGCTATGTCCCAGCCGGCGTGGAGCCCGAGCAGCAGGCCCGTCTCGACGAGCGCCTCGTAAATGGGGAAGGCCTCTGGGCTGTCCACGGCGAAGGACTGGTACTGGGGGTGCAACTTGACGCCCTTGAAGCCGCGCGCCGCAATCTCCCGCACCTCGCGCCCGCAGTTGCCCTGCGGATGCACCGAGGGGAAGGGCACGATGCGCTCGGAGGCGATCTCCTCGGACCAACGCAGGATGGATTCGAACTGCCGCGGGCTGGTGGCTATGGAGCAGACGACGGCGACGTCAACGCCGGCCTTGTCCATGGACGCGAGCAGCGCGCCTACCGTGCCATCGAGCAGCGCCTTGTAGTCGCCCGAGTGCTCCTCGAGGGCGGCAAGGGCGCGGGCCGCGAGGCGGTCCGGGAAGGCATGGGTATGGAGGTCAATGATCACTTACTGCCTCACCTGCCCAACGCGGGCGAGACGGATCAGAAGCAGGCTGTCTGGGCGCAGCCGCTAGAGACTCATCAACTCCTGCTCGCTGAGCGTGCGGATGTTCGCGTTGGCGAACGCCTTGGCCGTCATCTCCAGTATCTCGTCAGGCACGCGGAAGAGGATTACAGCCTTGCCGGTGCCCTCCACCGGGCCGTAGGCGTAGGCGTACTCGACATTGATGGCGTCCTCGGCCAGCACCTTGAGCACGCCCGCCATCCCGCCCGGCTTGTCCGGCACCTCGGCGGCGAAGACCTGCGACTCCCCCACGGCGAACCCGGCATCCCTGAGCACGGCCGCGCTCCGCTTGGTGTCGGGGACGATCAGCCGCAGGATGCCGAACTCGGAGGTGTCGGCGACGCACATGGCGCGCACGTTGATCTGCTCCTCGGCGAGTTTGTTGAAAACCTCCGCCAGCCGCCCGGAGCGGTTCTCCAGGAAGACCGACAGCTGTCGCACGGTGTTCATCCTCAGTTACCTCCTCAGAGCGCCCGGGAGCGCGCCGGGCTCCTACTGCGTCTTGCGCTTGTCAATGACGCGCTGCGCCTTGCCCTCGGAGCGCTGAATGCTGCGCGGCTCCACCAACTTGATGATGGCGCTGATGCCGAGTACCGCCTCCAACTCGCGCTGGATCTTGTGCTCCAACTCCTCAAGGTGGCGCACCGCGTCGGAGAAGATGCGCTCGTTGACCTCAATCTCCACGGTGAGTTCGTCCAGGGCGCCGCGCTTGTCCACGATGAGGCGGTAGTGGGGTGCGGTCTCCTCGACTTCCATGAGCACGGTCTCGATCTGCGAGGGAAAGACGTTGGTGCCGCGCACCACGATCATATCGTCGGTGCGGCCGGTGATGCGCGCCATTCTGATGAGGGTGCGGCCGCAGGGGCAAGGTTCGCGCATGAGTTTGCTCAGGTCGCGCGTGCGGTAGCGGAGCACGGGGAACGCCTTCTTGGTGACTGAGGTGAAGACCAACTCGCCTTCCTGCCCGTCGGGGAGGACCTCGCCGGTGGCGGGGTTGATGACCTCGGGGATGAAGTGGTCCTCGAAGACGTGCAGGCCGTGCTTTTCCTCGCACTCGCTGGCCACGCCCGGGCCGATGACCTCGCTCAGGCCGTAGATGTCAATGGCGATGATGCCAAGCCGCGCCTCGATCTCGTTGCGCATGCTGTCGGTCCAGGGCTCGGCGCCGAAGAGCCCGACGCGCAGCCGCAGCGACTTGATGTCCACGCCCATGTCCTCGGCGACCTCGGCTAGATAAAGGGAATACGAAGGAGTGCAGGCGAGGATGGTGCAGCCGAAGTCCTGCATGAGCATTACTTGCCGTTTGCTGTTGCCGGCGGAGGTGGGCACCACGGTGCAGCCCATCTTCTCACCGCCGTAGTGCAGGCCCAGGCCACCGGTGAAGAGGCCGTAGCCGTAGGCGACTTGCATGACGTCCTTGGGCGTGCCGCCGCCGCAGCCGATAGTGCGCGCGATGGTCTGGGCCCACAGTTCGATGTCCTCGCGGGTGTAGCCGACGACCGTAGGTTTGCCGGTGGTGCCTGAGGAGGCGTGGATGCGCACTACCTCCTCCAACGGCACGGCGAAGAGGCCGAAGGGATAATTGTCGCGCAGGTCGTCCTTAGTGGTGAACGGCAGCGCGCGCAGGTCGTCGAGGCTCTTGATGTCCTGGGCGGCGATGCCGGCTTCTTTGAGCGCCTTGTGGTAATGGGGCACGCGCTCGGAGACCCATTTCACGGTGCGGCGCAGCCTTTCTACCTGCAACTGAGTGCGCCGCTCCGGGGCCATGCATTCGTTCTTCTCGTCCCAAATCACTGCGGTCCACTCCCTTGTTTGCTGTGAGAGGCAGGCCCGTGCTTGGCCTGCCTGCTTGCCGCCTCTCCCAGTTCACGTCCCAGCCTCAACGCCACCAGATTGCACTCCAGCGCCCTGGCTGACAAGACCTCGGCCAGGGCTTTCTCCCAGGCAGCGAGCTCCAGGGGCAAGAATGCCGAGGCCGCGCCCAGCACCGCCACTCCTCGAGCGCGCGCATTCCCCGCCGCGCGCGCGATCTCTCCTCCCGGAACGGAGACCACGCGGGCGCGCGCCCCCATCGCCCGCAAAGCGTCATCGGGGTAGCGGCCGCCGCCCTGGGCAATCGTAACGGGCTCGATGCGCAACTGGTCCACCACGGCCAGGCCGCCGCGTCGCACCGATTCTGCCTGGCGCAACGCCTCGAGCATCTCGAAGCCGATCAGCAGGTCCGCCTGCCCCGCGGGGATGAGCGGCGAGAGGACCTCGCCTTCCTGGGCGAAGCGGACCTGGGCCACCACGCTCCCCCCCCGCTGGGCCATGCCGTGGACTTCGCTCTTCTTCACGGCGTAGCCGGAGAGGAAGCAAGCCTGCGCCAGAATGTCGCTGCTGGTGACGATGCCCTGCCCGCCGACGCCGGCCAAGATGAGGCTGGTAACGCGGTGGGCCTTCACCGCGGCTGCCGCGCCTTCAGCGCCCCGCGCGGGCAGACCTGCACACACATTCCGCACGCGGCGCACAAGGCGGCCTGCACCCCCGGCCGCCGCCGTTCCTTTCCGTTCACGGTCTCGACTTCCTCGACGTAGATGGCGGGACATCCGAGGAGGAAGCAGCGCCCGCAGCGACTGCACTCCTCAGGCACGACGAAGGGTTGCTCCTCCCTTTCCGCGCCCGCCAGCAGCAGGCATGGTCGAGTGGTCACCAAGAGCGAGGGAGCGTCCGCTTGCGCTTCTTCGGCGATCGCCTGCTGGGTGGCCTTGAGGTCGTAGGGGTCTATAGCGCGCACGCGCTCAATGCCGAGCGCGCGGCCCAGGGCCAGGAAGTCCACGGACTTGGTGCTGTCTCCTTGAAGCGTGCGGCCGGTGCCCGCGTGCGGCTGCAAGCCGGTCATTGCCGTCGTGCGGTTGTCGAGGACTATCACCGTGCTGATGCCGCGGTTGTAGGCTATGTTGAGCAGACCCGGCATACCGGCGTGCAGGAAAGTGGAGTCGCCGATGACGGCGACGATTCCCTTGCGGCCGCCGAGCGCGCGATCCACTCCGTGCGCTTGCGAAAGGCCCGCGCCCATGCACAAGCAAGTGTGCAGGGAGCCGAGCGGCTGAGAAGCGCCGAGCGTGTAGCAACCGATGTCGCCGGTGACGAAGAGTTTCAGGCGGGCGAGGGCGTAGAAGACGCCGCGATGCGGGCAGCCGGGGCACAACACCGGCGGCCGCGAGGGCAGAGGGGTCTGCCGGCGGCGCGCCTGAGCGGCTCGACGGCCGGTAACCATTTCGCGCACGCGGTCGGGGTCGAGTTCTCCCAGGTAGAAGCGGCGCGCGCGCCGCGCCACGCTCATGCCGGCTGCGGCAATCTCCTCCTCGAGGAACGGGTCCAACTCCTCCACGACGAGCAGGCGCCTAACGCCGCGCGCGAACTGCGCCACCTTGCCTACCGGGACCGGGTAGGTCATTCCCAACTTGAGGAAGGAAGCCTCGGGAAACGCTTCACGCGCGTACTGGTAGGCGACGCCGGAGGTGACGATGCCGAGTGCCTTGCTGCCCGCCATGGCGCGGTTGAGCGGGGTCTGCTCCGAGTAACGCCGCAACTTCTCCATGCGAGCCTGCACGAACTCGTGGCGCACCCTGGCGTGCGCCGGCACCATGACGTACTTGAGGGCGTCGCACGGGGGCTCGGTCGCGGGCCGCTGGGGACGGACCTTTCCGCGCGTGACCGGCGAGTTGGAGTGCGAAATCCTCGTGGTAAGGCGGAGCAGCACGGGCGTATCGAACCGCTCGCTGATGTCGAAGGCGCGCAGCACGAAGTCCTTGGCTTCCTGGCTGTCGCTGGGCTCCAGCATCGGGATCTTGGCGAAGCGCGCGTAGTGGCGGTTGTCCTGCTCGTTCTGTGAACTGTGGACGCCAGGGTCGTCCGCAGACACGATGACCAAACCGCCGCGCACGCCCGTGTAGGACAGGGTCAACAGCGGGTCCGAGGCCACGTTCAGGCCGACTTGCTTCATGGCCGCGAGGGCGCGGGCACCCGTGAGCGAGGCTCCCGCGGCCACCTCCAGCGCCACCGCCTCATTGACCGACCACTCGGCGTAGACGCCGTCGTAGGCGGCGATACTCTCCAGAATCTCGGAACTGGGCGTGCCAGGGTAGCCGGCGGCCAGCCTCACTCCAGCCTCATAGGCGCCCAGCGCCAACGCCTCGTTGCCGGAGAGAAGCAGGCGTCTGCCGCCCCGGCCTCTCGGCCTCGAACCCGCCATTGACTGTAGTGGTCCGCTTCCTTCCTAGAAGCCCACGAAGAGTTCAGCAAAGAAAACGTCGTTGCTGACCTCGGGCGTTGCCACGGGCGGCTTCTCGTCGTTGCGCTCGTACTCAAACTGGATCCAGACGGGGCCGCCGGCCCACTTTATGGGCTGCACTGCGGAGACCATCAGTTGGCTGGTGTCCCAGGTCAACTGAGTGGCTGTGGGCGTGATGTCGTTGTTCTCCTGCCCGTACCGCACAAAGACCTTCTGGCCTTGGGGAAAGGCATGCCCGGCCAGCGCGCACCAGGCGTTGTGGTCCAGGTCGCTGGTCTTGCCGAAGTAGGCCTCCAACTGCCCGAACCAGGGCCCTTTCGCGTACTGCGCGTCCAGGCCGTAGCGGGTGCGCGTGCGGCTGGTGTAGGTGTCGTCGAAGTTGGTCTGCATGTAGGTGAGGTCCGCGGACGACAGTTTGCTGGTGGCGAAGGAGACGCCGCCGCTGAGTCCTTGCGGAGTGGAGGCGCCGACCCGCGCGCTCAACTCGAGGCGCTGGTTGATGTCGTGGGGCACGTCGCGGTCGGCCAAGTGGTTCACGACGTTGGCCGGCGCGGTGGTGATGCCACCAATGCCGAGCGGCCGGCTGCCGATGCGGTAGGCGGTATAGAGCGCGGCGGCGTAGTTCACATTCTCCACCGTGCGGCAGTACTGGATGCCCTGGATGCGGTCTTGCGTGAAGGTCTCCGAGACCAGACCGTAGTTGCTGGTCTTGCGGTTGCCGTAGGAGGGCACCATGCCGAAGGCGAGCCTGCGGCCGCGGCCGACGCGGAAGAAGCCCTGGCCGTCGGCGTCCTTGAGGTCCACGTAGGCGCTCTCGATGTAGGTGCGGTAGGGCTCGGCCGCGCCCACCGGCGGGATGTAAGGATGGTGGTAGATCTCGATGGAGCCGGCGCAGCGGTTGCTGAGTTTCATGACCGTCTGGACCGATATGCGGTCGGTCTGGAAGAAGGGCGGCTCGCCGGGGCTCGCATAGACCCGGTTGAGCATGAAGCCGTGCGTCTCCACCTCGAGGGCCCAAGCCGCAGCGCCTCCCAACACTACCAGACAGAGACTCACACACGTCACAAACAACACAGCGCGTTTACCTGGGTGCAACATGTCTTTCGTTCCACCTTCCCCTTCTCGTTTTTTTGCCTTGCCCCTCCCACAGCCAGTGCGCTACCCGTTCTTGAGCCACTCCCGCCGGTCAATGACGCGCTTGGCCTTGCCGCCACTGCGCTCGATGGTGCGCGGCTCCACCAGTTTGACGTGGGTGCTCAGTCCCAGGGTCGAGGCCAGCCGGTGCTCCAGCCGCCTCTCCAGTTCCACCATGTGCCTAATGCCGTCTTTCAGTACATGCTCTGACACCTCCACTTGGACCTCGAGGTCGTCGAGGGCGCCCTCGCGGTCAACGATGATCTGATAGTGCGGCGCTACCTCTCCCATGTCCATGAGCACCGCCTCGATCTGCGAGGGCCACACGTTGACGCCGCGCACGATGAGCATATCGTCGGTGCGGCCCCGTACGCGAGCCATGCGCGCCAGCGTGCGGCCGCAGAGGCAAGGCTCGAAGTTGAGCGAGGAGATGTCGCCGGTGCGGTAGCGCAGCAACGGGAATGCCTCCTTGGTGAGAGTGGTAAAGACCAACTCGCCCGACTGCCCCGGCTGCACCGGCTCCAAGGTATCCGGGTTGATGACCTCGGTGAGGAAGTGGTCCTCGGCCAGGTGCAGCCCCTCCTTGGCCTCGCATTCGCCCGATACTCCGGGCCCCAGGATCTCGCTGAGACCGTAGTTGTCGGTGGCCAACACGCGCAGCCGCTTCTCAACCTCGCGCCGCATCGCTTCGGACCAGGGCTCGCTGCCAAACAGGCCCACGCGGAGCACCAACTCGTTGGGGTCCACCTCCATTTGCTCCATGACCTCGGAGATGTGGAGCGCATAGGAGGGGGTGCCCACCAGCGCGGTGGTGCGGAAATCGCGCATGATCATGACTTGCCGTTCGGTGTTGCCGGCGGAAATGGGGATGACCGAGGCGCCCACCTTCTCCGCACCTTGGTGCAGGCCGAAGGCGCCGGTGAACAAGCCGTAGCCGAAGGAGATCTGCACCACGTCATCCGCGGTAACGCCCCCGGCGACCAGGAAGCGGGCCACCATCTCGCTCCAGTTCGCCATGTCGTTGCGCGTGTAGCCGACCACGGTGGGCATGCCGGTGGTGCCCGAGGAGGCGTGGATGCGCACCACCTCGCGCAGCGGCACGGCGAACATGCCGTAGGGGTAACTTTCGCGCAGGTCAGCCTTGGTGGTGAAGGGCAGGCGGCGGGTCTCGCCCAGTTCTTGGATGTCTTCGGGCTCGATCCCCAGTTCCTCAAAGCGGCGATGATAGAAGGGCACGTTCTTGTAGGCGCGATTGACGGCCACCTGCAGCCGCTCCAACTGGAGTTGCTCTAACTCGCGCCGCGGCATGGTTTCGATTTCCGGATTCCACATCGGCCATTCTTTCATCGCTGTTCGCCTGCTCACTCCCAGACCTTGGCGTATTCCTTGCCCAGGTAGGCGCGCTGCACTTCCTTGTTGCCCAGCAACTCCTCTGCGGTGCCCTGCAGGATGGTCTTGCCGGTCTCGAGCACGTAGCCGCGGTCGGCGACTCGCAAAGCGGCGCGCGCGTTCTGCTCCACCAGCAGAATGGTGGTGCCCTGCTGGCGCAACTCCGCTATCTTGCGGAAGATCTCCTTGACCACCATCGGCGCCAGGCCCATAGAGGGCTCGTCGAACAGCAGCAGGCGCGGACGCGCCATCAAAGCCCTGGCGATTGCCAGCATCTGCTGTTCTCCGCCGCTCAAGGTAGCGCCCCGGGCGCGCCAGCGCTCCCGCAGGGCGGGAAAGAGCGCCTGCGTGCGCTCCAGGTCCTCCTCCACGTCGGCGCCTCTCTCGCGCCGCCGCACGTATGCGCCCAGGCGGAGATTGTCGGCGACCGAGAGCGAGCCGAAGACTTGCCTTCCCTCGGGCACCTGGCTGATGCCGGCGCGCACGATCCTGTCGGGCGCCCAGGTGGTGATGTCCTCGCCGTCAATGGTGACCGAGCCCCGCGCCGCGGGGGTGATGCCGCTGATGGTATTGAGCACCGTCGTCTTGCCGGCGCCGTTGGCGCCGATGAGCGTCACCAACTCCCCCTCGCCCACGTGCAGCGAGACGCCTTTGAGCGCCTGCACTTTGCGGTAGTAGGTCCATACGCTGTGCAGCCGGAGCATTGTTATTCTTCCGTGCCCAGGTAGGCGGCGATGACCTGCTCGTTGCGCTGCACTTCCGCCGGCGTGCCTTCGGCCACCTTGGCGCCGTGGTCCAACACCACAACTTCGTCCGAAATCTCCATCACCAGGCTCATATCGTGCTCCACCAGGAGCACGGTAGTTCCTTGGTCGCGTACGCGGCAAATGAGTTTCGCTAGGGCCGCCGATTCGGCCGTGCTCAGACCGGCCGCCGGCTCGTCCAAGAGCAGTAAGCGCGGCTCCGCCGCCAACGCGCGGGCTACCTCCACGAGCCGCTGCTGGCCGAAGGGCAGCTCCGCTGCTCCCACGTCTGCCTGCGCCTGCATCCCCACGAGGGCCAACTTCTCGTGCGCTTGGTCCCTTATGTGCTGCTCCTCGTCATGCACGCCGGGGAGTCGCAACGCGGAGGCCAACAGCCCTTTGCTGGTCCGGCTGTGGTAGCCCACCATCACGTTCTCGAGCACGGTCATGTTCTCGAACAGCTCGAGCGTCTGGAAGGTGCGGGCCACTCCCAGCGCGGCGATCTCCCAGGGATGGCGGCCGTTCACCTGGCGGTCGTCGAGCAAGACCTGCCCCGAGGCATTGCGGAGCACGCCGGTGATCACGTTGAACAGGGTGGTCTTGCCCGCGCCGTTGGGACCGATGATGGCCTTGATCTGTCCCTCCGCCACGTCAAAGGTGACCCCGTCGAGCGCAACGACGCCGCCGAAGTTCTTGCGGACCTGTCGCACGCCGAGGGTGGTGGCGGGCGTATGGGTGGACACGGGACGGCTCACGCCGCCTCTCCCTCTTCGGCGCCGCGACGCCGCAGGCGCATGCGCGCGACGGCTCCGGTCAAGCCGCCGGGGAGGAACATGGCGGCCAGTATCAGCAGCAGGCCGAAGACCAGGATGTCGTAGTCCCTGAACGCGCGCAGGGCCTCTTGCACCATGGTGACTGCGGCGGCGCCGACGATCGCGCCCCACGTGTTGCCCATCCCGCCCACCACGACCATCACGACGAGGGCCACCGAGACGTGCCACCCAAACGGCTCCGGGCTGAGGAAGTTGACGAAGTGTGCGCGCAGGCTGCCCGCCAGTGCCGCGAAGGCAGCGCTGAGCACGAAGACTTGCAGTTTGAAGCGAGGCGTGTTGACCCCTAGGGTGTTGGCGGCCAACTCGCTGCCGTGTATGGCGCGCAGCGCACGCCCCACGCGTGAGTTGACGATGTTCCGCGCCAGCGCCAACGCCGCGATGACAGCCAGCCAGGTCAGGTAGTAGAAGCGCAGATTGGTGTCCAGACGCATGCCGGCGAGGCTGAGTTTAGGAATGGCCACCAGGCCGGAGGCCCCCCCGGTGAGTCCCAGCGCCTGCACGAAGACCAGGTTGACGATAACGCCGAAGCCGAGCGTCGCCATAGCCAGATAGTGGCCACGCAGGCGCAGCACCGGCCCCCCGACTGCGCAGGCCACCGCGCACACGAAGACGAGGGCGACCAGCATCGCCGGCCAGGGGCTCCATTTGTAGGTCGCCGTCAGGATGCCCGAGGCGTACGCCCCCAAGCCGTAGAAGGCGGCGTGCCCCAAGGAGATTTGACCGGCGCAACCCATGAGCAGCGTCAGCCCCACGGCCAACAGGCTGTTGATGCCTACGAAGACGAGCACGTTGACGTAGTATTGATTGCGCACCAACCAGGGGAGGGCGGCGATCACCACGGCGAACAAGGCCAGGGCGCGCCAGCCTCTCATCCGCCGTTCCTCCGGTTCGTCCACAGTAGCATCGTGTGCGCCATGGCCGCGACTTTCACCCCTGGGAGTCCACGGCGGCGCTGCCCAGTACGCCGGAGGGCCGCACGAGCAGCACGAGCAGCAGGATGGCGAAGGCGATGATGTCCTTGTACCCGGAGGAGATGAGGCCGCCGCCCAAAGCCTCGAGCACTCCTAGCGCCAGCCCACCGACGACGGCGCCGGCGCTATTGCCCAAGCCTCCGATGATGGCGCCGCAGAAGCCCTTGAGCCCCAGCATCACCCCGACGTCAAACTGGGTCATGGTGATGGGTGCCACGACGATGCCACCTATTGCGCCCAGCCCGGCCGCTAGAGCAAAGGACCAGGCCACCATCTGGGGCACGCTTATGCCCATCAACTGGGCAGCTACGCGGTTGATGGCGCAGGCGCGCATGGCTTTGCCGATCAGGGTGCGGGAGTAGAAGAGCGTCAGCCCGAGGACCGCTACCGCCGTGACCCCCATGACCCACAGGCTCTGTGGCATGACGGAGCAGCCACCAAAGCGCAGCGCCTCCTCCCCGGAGAAGGCGGGTACCGGCAGCGCGTCAGTGCCCCACAGTTGCTCGGCGAGCGAACGAATGGTGATGGAGGCGCCGATGGTGATGACGATGAGGGTAATGACGGAGGCCTGACGCACGGGGCGAATGAGCACCCTCTCGAAGAGCAAGCCGATGAGCACGACGAGCGCCGCCGCCAACGCGAATGCCGCCCACAGCGGCAAGCCGGCCGCGCCCACCAGGGTGACCATGAGCATGCCGCCGAGCATTAGGAACTCGCCCTGCGCGAAGTTGATGATCCCGGTCGCGTTGTGGATGATCCCAAACCCAAGAGCGACCAGGGCATAGATGCTGCCCATGGTCACTCCGGACAGAAGGTACTGCAGAACCTGCTCGCCGAGACTCACGGACTAACCACCGACCGCGGCGCCACCCTCCTCAGTTGCCCCTCATCGCCGCTTGGCCCTGTTGCTCTTCCGCCGGCACCGAGCGGCCGTCCCCGATGGTGATGATGACGAAGGCGTCGGACTTGAGGCCGCTGTGGTCGGTCGGGGACATACTGAACACGCGATCTATGCCGACGAATCCCCTGGGCCGCTGCAGCTGAGCGCGCAACTTGGCCCGGTCGGCTGCTTCTTGCCGCAAGCACAGAGCACCAGCCCCAGGGCTGCGACGGCCGGCACGCTCGCCCCAGTGACGGTGCCTAACTTCAACATTCGCTCTGACCTTCCCTTCGGCGCACTGACGTGCACCCCCTCCCGCGGCCGCCTCACTTGGCACGCCTGCGGCGGGGTATAGGAGGGCAAAGTGTACCATGGGCCAGAACGCGGCACAAGCCCGCCGCGGCGGCCGGTTGGCGGGCCGCCGTGCTGCTCAGGCAGTCGAGCCCCGGTCGCAGGCACCGCCCGCTAGCACCGCGGACCTGAACAGCCAGAGCGACCGCGGCTCGCCGCAGAACCGCGGTCGCTCACGTTCCAGGTCCTACCGAGAGCGCTCACAACATCCCAGGTTGCGGGCGGGTTGGCCGCCGGTGACAGCGGGGATGCGCAGTTGCGGCTCTACTGCTCCTCGGCGAGCACCCACCGTCCGTTCTGTATCTTCACCATCACGAACGCATCAGGCCTGAGGCCGTTGTGGTCGGTCGGCGACAGGTTGAACAGACCGCCGATGCCGACGAAATCCTTGGTCGTTTCCAACTCGTCGCGCAACTTCGCCCGGTCCGGCCCGGACTTGCGCAGCGCGTCCACCACCAGCATGATCGCGTCCCAGGCGTGTCCGCCGAAGGTGTCAGGGTTCTTGTTGTTGAACTCCTTCTGGAATGCCTCTTTGTACGCCAGCAGCACTTTCTTCTGCGGGTCGGTGTCGGCCAGGCTGTCGGCCACCAGCAACTTGCCGGCGGGGAACATGATGCCCTCCGCTGCCTTGCCGGCCAGCTTGATGAAGGCCTCGTTGGCCACGCCGTGACTCTGGAACAGGGGGATTTTCATACCCAGCTGCTGCATGTTCCCGGCGATCACGGCTGGTCCCGGATTGGTGCCCCAGCAGACGACTGCCTCGGCCTTTCTACCCTTGATCCGGGTCAACTGCGTGGTCATATCAGTGTCTTTGGGCCCAAATTTCTCCTCCGCCACTATCTGGATGCCAGAGTTCGGCGCTTGCTTCTTCATCTGCTCCAGGCCGCCCTCGCCGAAGGCGTTGGCGACCGTGATGGCGGCGATCTTCTTGGTGCCGCGCTTCTGAAGGATGCGAAAGATGCGCTCCACCGCCATGGCGTCGGTCTGTGGCGTCTTGAAGACCCACTTCTTGACGGGCTCGGTGATCTTGACCGCGGCCGCGCACGACAGCAGCGGCACCTGCGCCGCCTGCACGGTGTCAATGATCGCCATGGTTTCGCCGCTCTGGCTGGGGCCAACGATCGCCAGCACTTTGTCGTTCTGGATCAGTCGCTCCGTCGCCATCCTGCACTTGTCCTCTTCGCTGGCCGTGTCCATGACGATGATCTCGAGCGGACGACCGTTGATGCCGCCTTGGGCGTTGATCTGCTTCTGAAGCATCTCGGCCGTTTGCTTCTCCGGCATGCCGAGGGGCGATGCCGGCCCGCTCACGGCGAAGACAGCCCCGATCTTGTAGGGCTCGCCGGTGGGCGCCTTGGCGGCGATCCCGCCCTTCGGCTCGAACTTGATTCCCTCGGCTGGCTGTTTCTTGGCGCAGCCAACCAGCAGCAACCCCACACCCACCAACACTACCAGACTCAGCCGTGCAACTGCGCTCAACCTAAACATGCACCTCGACCTCCCCTTGGGTCCTTAAGGGCTTACCCCCGGGCGCAGCGCCACTCCATTCTCCTCGCTCATCCCACCATGGCCGCGCCGGCCACGGAGTGTGGGCGCAAGTTTAGCACGCGGTGCACGCGGCAACAAGGGGGGCCTTGCCGGCCTTGTCAAGGAGGCTCCCTAGGGGCCCTCGGGGGCTGGCCGGGGTCTGAGGCTAGCCGGCTGGGGGCGCTCCCCGCGCCTTTCGCGGTCCGCAAGCCGTTGACATTGGCGCGCGAGTGGCGGCATCTTGGGTGAGCATCACAGGGTGACTCCTCTAGAGGTGTAACAGTTGCGCAGTTTTCGCAGAGGGGGCCCCGGGTCGCTCCCGCGAGCCGTGACCCTCGGTTTTGCCCTGGTCATCACGCTGGGCGGGCTGGCGCTCTCGCTGCCCTATTGCTCGAACGGGCACCGCGCGCCTCACCCGCTGGACGCGTTCTTTACCGCCACCTCGGCCACCTGTGTGACTGGCCTGGTGCCGGTCGACACCGCCACCCAGTACAACTGGCTCGGGCAACTGGTAACGCTGCTTCTCATCCAGATAGGCGGGCTGGGGTATATGACCGCCGGGACCGTCCTGGCGGTCATGCTCGGCAGGCGGCTCTATCTCCGGCGGATGGTGCTGATGGCGGGCGAGCGCGGAGAGATGCAGTTGGGCGACGCCCGCACCATGGCTCGCTACATCTTCCGCTTCACCTTCCTGTGCGAGGGCCTCGGGGCCGCCGTACTGGCGCTGCGGTTCTCCAGAGACTTCCCCTTGGGCAAGGCGGTTGCCTTCGGCATCTATCACGCAGTGTCAGCGTTCTGCAACGCTGGCTTCGACATCCTAGGGCGAGACTTCGGCGCCTTTGCCAGCCTGGGACCGTACGCGGGTGACCCCGTGGTAACTGCGGCCGTCTCCCTGCTGATCATCTTCGGCGGACTCGGCTTCGTGGTGGTAGCAGAGGTGTCACGTAAGCGGGAGTGGGCTTCGCTCTCGGCGCACGCGAAGGCAGCGATCGCCTACACCGTGATCCTGATCTGCCTCGGCACCGCGCTCTTTTGGGCCCTGGAGGCGGGGAACGTCCGGACCTTGGGCCGGATGTCTTTCGGGCGCGCGCTGGCCTCCGCTTACTTCCAGTCGGTCACGCCGCGCACCGCAGGCTTCAGCATGTTTGCGCAAGAGGAGATGCGGATTGCCAGTGTGTTGCTGGGCAGCGTGCTGATGTTCATCGGCGCCTCGCCCGGAGGCACCGGGGGTGGCATCAAGACCACGACGCTGGCAGTGCTGCTCGCCATGGTACGGGCGTTTACGCGCGGCAGCGAGGAGGTCACCCTCTTCGAGCGGCGCATACCGGTGAGCACGGTCAACAAGGCGGTCGGACTCACTCTGGTGGCCGGCACCCTGGTCGTGCTGGCCACCACTATCCTGGCGGCTACTGAGCACATGATCTTCCCCATCACCTCCTACGCCAAGGCGCCGCTCTTCCTGCTTTTCGAGGTGTGCTCCGCCTTTGGCACCGTAGGTCTCTCTTGCGGTGTTACCCCCAACTTGAGCGCCGTGGGAAAAGTGGTCATTATGCTCACCATGTTCGCGGGCAGGGTCGGAGTGCTGACCCTGCTGCTGGCGGCGGCGGCCCGTCGGCCGGAGAAGGTGCACTTCCCCGAGGGCCGCATTGGGGTGGGTTAGGAGCGATGAAGCGTGGCTAGGAGAGGCAAGAACTTTCTGGTAATCGGTCTCGGCAACTTCGGCATGAGCGTGGCCAAGAGCCTGGTGGAACTGGGCCAAGAGGTCCTGGGCGCGGACAACGCCCCCGATGTCGTTGACGCGGCCAACGAGTTCCTCGAGCACGTGGTGCAACTGGACGCCACCGACATTGAAGGGCTGAGCGCCTTGGGCGTGCCGGACTTCGACGTCTGCGTGGTCGGCCGCGGCACCGATCTGGCCGACAGCGTGCTGATAACCACTAACCTCAAGGAACTGGGCGCCAAGCACGTTGCCGCCAAGGCCCTCAGCGAGCGTCAGGCACGGATACTCCGCCAGATCGGCGCCGACGAGATAGTCTTTCCCGAGCGGGACATGGGTAAGCGCTTCGCCCACAGACTGGTGCGGCCGGACGTGATGGAGCATATGGCGCTCTGGGGCGAGCGCGGCTATGTGGTCGAGGAGATCCGGCCTCCGGCGTCCATGGTGGGCAAGACGCTGGCGCAACTCGACCTGCGCCGGAAGTACGGCGTCAACGTGCTCGCCATGATGAAAGACGGCATTCCGGCGCCGTTGCCCGGCGGAGAAGACCTTATCCCCGCTGGCGCCGTCCTGCTAGTGCTGGGCACCGAAGATACGATTGACCGGCTGCGCCTGGACTTCGGCTAGGGCGCCGGCTGGGCCACGGCCAAACGGAACCGGTGCCCAAAGGAAGTGCGCCCGGCCGCCTCGAGGTAAAGGCGCAACTCTCCCTCTAGCATTTGCCCGCTGGGGATGCTGACCAGCACATCCGCGTCAGCATAGCGGGGTGCGTCCCGTGTTAGGGCAGCGCGGCCGACTATCTGGCCGTTCTGCTCCACCACTAGGAAGACCCCACCGGGCCGCGCCCCTGCTCGGTCAGGCGAGACCCAGGCTGCCTCTCCCGTGTTGCCCATGCGCGCCCACAGGTCGAGTCTGCCGGCCTTGCCGAGAGTGACGGTCGCGCCCTCGGCCACGGGCTGCCAGGCGAGGCCCTCGGTGCGCGCCAGAACCTGGTCGAACTCGGCGTTCAGGTACTTGGGTGGGTTGCTGCCGTTGCACTCGCTGCCGCCCACGGCCAGCAGAGGAGTGTCCAGCGAATCGGTCCCATCGCCTCCGGTGCGCAGGAACGGAACCTGGCCCGCCGCCACCACCTCCAGGTAGGCATTCCGGGCCCGGACCCAGACCTGCGAGTAGCCTCGCGGGTGGAGGTCCCGGTCAAACTCAATGGGCACTTGCCCTTGCCGCGCCCAGGGTGTCTGCGCCGGGCGGCCGGCCCAATCCTTCAGCGCCAACGCGGCTGACCGAGGCGTGCCGTCGGGGTTGACCACGCCGTAGTCGCTGTTCTCATCCAGGCGCAGCCCGCCGGGGAACCACCATCCGGCCCCCCCCGAAGCCCCCGACTCGGCGATGAACCGGTACATGTTGTCGTAGGTTTCCTGCTGGCGCGCGAAGTCGTCAGCCTTATAACCGGGGTGGACGTTGTAGCCGAACTCGGCCCAGAAGACCGGCCGGCCGTTCCCGGCCCAGTGCCCGTACAAGGTAGTGACCCCTGCGGGCTGGAACTTGTCCCAACCACCCCACAGCCCCCAGCCTTCCGGCGAGATGAAATCGAGGTGCTTGGCGCCGCTGGCCAGGTCAAAGGGCATCACCACGTCCACGCCCTCTTGGCCCGTGCCGCCGTAGCCCGCGCGGAAACTGATGAGATGGTTGGGGTCCAGGGAGCGGATGAAGGAGCAGACCTCGTTGAGACGTTCGCTGAGGAAATCGTCGAGAAAACGCCTATAGGCCGCGACCATCCGGCGCCAGGGGCCGTCGTTGGGGATCTGCTCGTCGCCGGGATTGGTGATCGCGCCGTTCTCCCGCGGACACTCGACCCCCCAGTCCGCCTCGGCCGACGCGACGCTGCCGTACCTGTCCTCGATCCATGCTTGCCACCGCCCGTCCCACGCTTTCCGCTCCGCGTGTTTGCCCCAGCGCGGCTCCCAGGCGATGTCGTAGGCGAATATGGCCGGGTTGCTCGCCAGACGGCCCTCCTCTAGGTAGCGACGCACCAGCGCGCTGTCGAAGGACAGCGGGTGCGCCCCGGGGAGAAACAGGTTGGCGCGGAGCCCCCGTCTGTACGCTCGCGCCAGGAAATCATTGAGGCTGCGCAGGCATTCTGGCGTGCCCGCCTGAACGCTGATCATGGTAGCCCCGAGGGACTGGAGTAGGTCCAAGTCACGGCTGACCACCTCGGGGTCGTACTCGGCCGGATCGAGCCAGTGGGCCCAGTAGTCGGACCGCTCTTGGCCGGCGATGTAGCGGGGCCAGTAGTTAAGCCCCATGGGCCGCCAGGGCTGGTCGCCCAGCGAGAAATCGCCAGCGTTCACCCGCACGAAATCGCCGTCGGCCCCAGCACTCGGGAGCACGGTCATCGGTTGGCGCACGCTGTCCACGACCTGCCCCGCCTCCGAGACCTGCACCTCCACCACGTAGAACCCCGAGGTCGCGGGGTCCCACTCGAAGTCCTTCGCGAACTTGCCTCCCGCATCGAGTTCGGCCGAGGCCTGGCCGACGAACGCGGCGACCGAGTCCCCCTCCCCCAGCACGCGCACCTGCGCGCTCGCGGCCGCAGGCGCTACACCCAGGTTGAGGGCCTCCACGCCCAGCGGCACCTTCTCGCCCACGGTGTAGGAGAACTCATAGGCGCCCGCGCGGGCGATGAACGTCCGGCCGCGAATGTCTTGCAGCATCTGCTGCAGCGCGGGCAGCACTTCGGCCGGCAGCGCGGCACGGCCGCGATCATCTTCCAGCAGCACTCCCGCCCAACTGCTGCCCTCATCGGGTGGAACGAGAGAGACGTAGCGCCACACCAGCGGGCCCTCGCCGCCCGCCTCGTTTCGACCGCGGGCATAGACCTTTAGACGGCCGGGGCGGCCCGGGGCCATGCCCAGGCCGCGATTGCGTTCGACAGTGAACCAGCCGCTGACCTCGCTGCCGACTGGAGTCGCGCCGCCTCCGTCCTGCTCTATCTGAGCGACCGCGCCGAGGCTATACGTCTTGTACGCAGGGCTGAGCGCTTCCAGCAGCGGAGGCTGAAGGGCGGCGGTGGAGAATGGGGCGGTCGCCGTGCCGACCTCGGCCAGCCAGTAATTGTGCGCGGCCTCCGGCACCTCGCAGTGGCTGCGCGCGATGCCGACGCTGAAGAGTTCTGCGTTCTCGAGGTGCAGATAGTCACCCTCGCCACCGCGCCCCTGCGAGCGGGAGTCCGGCCAGTACTTGAACTGCTCGGGCGCCAGCGCGTAGTGCTGCCACTGCGGCTGCAGATTTGCTACTGCGATCCAACGCGAGCCGTCCTGCTCGCGCCATTCCACCACGATCTGCGGCGTGTTCTCGTCTCCCTTCGCCCAGAGACAGGTCAGCGTCTGACCGGCGGGCACGCTTCCGTACAGACGCGCGCGCGAGAAGGTGTCCCACTGGTCCACACGGGGCAACGCGACGTGCAAGGCGCTGTCGGCCGGGCCCTCCGGCATGATCTCGGCTTGGGTCTTCACTTCGGGCGTTGCGGTGCCTCGCTCCCAAGCCGAAAGGTTTTCACGCGCGAAATCCAGGATGACCGTGTCGGGCCTGGTCGCCGACAGAGCCTCGTCCGGCGTGGCCCAGCCTGCCTGGCCGTGGACCAGCAACTGCTGGAAGGGAGGCGGCCCGACCACCAGCAGGTGCCCCCCCTGCTCGAGGTAGTCCTCGAGGTTCGCGAGGGCGGGGTAGGGGAACCTGCCCGCGTCTATCAGAACCAGCAGCCAGTGGGGATTCCCGCGGCCCCAATCGGGCGCGGCTGCCTCGTCCCAGGACACGTTAGCCACCTGGAAACCGGCTCCCGACAGTAGGCTCTGCACCTGGGCGGCGAGTTGGCCCCCCCTTGGGTTCTCCGGGCTGCTGATGACCGCGGCGCGGGCCGTCCGCCCTTTCTGCCTGATGCGGCTGGCCAGGTCCATCTCCTCTCCATCTGACGTGAAGCCCTCAAAATGGGCTCGCATACTGGCCACCAGGAGTGCGGCCTTGCCGCTGCACACCGCGTGCACTCCGAAAGCGAACCGGTAGCCGATGCGGCGCAGGAGCGTGCCGCTGGCAGCGTCCGCAACAGTAGCCTCAATCGTCTGCTCGGTGAGCGTTAGGGTGAGGCGGTAGCGCTCGCCGTAATGCCACTTGTCACCGCCGCTCTCGTTGACGTAACTGGTCAACTCGGTGCCCAGGCCTGACTGCGCCTGCCAACGGCCCCGCTCGTTCTCGAGCAACTCGGCATAGAGGTCGCCCCCTGGAGAGGCGACCAGGGCCAACTGCCAGAAGTTGCTGGAGTCTTGGTAGAGGGCCAAGGCGGTGTAGGCCCACCCGGATCCCAGTGGCTGGTCTGCGGTCACCATCACGCTCAACTCGCCGCTCGCGAGGGAGCCCATGCCGGTCAACACGCAGGCGCTGCGCTCCTGCCCTTCGCCGTAGAGGACACCGCCGACCTGCTGCCATTTGCCCCCTTGGGCGTTCCAGCCGACGGGAATGCCTTGGGCGGCGGGCGCGCCGAAGCCTTGGCGCGAGAGAGCGAGTGCGGGAAGCGACTGAGTCTGGGCGAGCAGTAGTCCCACAAGCAAGAGGCGCAAGCGGATCATGCCACTTCTCCTCCCGCAAGAGCGGCGCGAGACCTGGCTCGCCGCCCGGCAGATTCGCCCAACAGATAGCACGCCGCCCCTGCCCCCCTCAATCCCGCTCCTCCCTCCCTGAAACCCGAAAACGCATTTGCGGGGACGTACCCCCAGATTGCGTACTGGCCCCCCTGAACGCACTGGCGGAGAGGTATCCTAAAAGTGCGTACGGAGGGCGTTGATGGGCCTGCCAGGGATGCACCTGGGCGTACGGGTTGGAAATCAAAGTAGTGTCCTGCTTCTGAGCGCGCAAGGGCCCCCAGCCGGGAAGAACGGACCCGGCGTCGGGGTTGACGCCGGGAGGCGGCGGCAATAGGCTCCCCGCGCACTGGAGGTGCCTACCATGCTGCGCGTTGCCATTGCCGGTCTGAAGGGCCACTGGGGCGGGTTCATGCAGGGCCTCGAAAGCATGAGCGAACTCGCGCTCGTCGCCATCGCCGAGGACGACGAAGGGAACCGCGCCGAAGCCCGGAAGTGGGGCCCCGTCACGCCCGACATCCCCTTCTACTCCGACTGGCGGGAGATGCTGGCGAAGGAGCACATTGATGTTCTGTGCGAAGGGGGCGTTGACAGTGAGCGGGCCTCGGTCGTGCTCGAGTGCGCCCGCTGCGGCATCCATCTGCTGGCCGAAAAGCCCCTAGCCAACAGCCTGCCCGAGTTAGAGCAGGAGCGCGAAGCCGTCGAGAAGGCCGGCATCAAACTCTCTATGCTCCTGACCATGCGCTATGAGGCGCCCTACCGCGCGGTCAGAGAGGCCATCGCCGGCGGAGCCATCGGCGAGGTCGTGACGGCCACTGCCCAGAAGTCCTACCGCCTGGGCAATCGGCCGGCGTGGCAAAGAGACCAGGCCACCTTCAGCGGCATCATTCCTTTCATCGGCATCCACGCCCTGGACCTCATCCGGTGGACGACCGGGAGAGAGTTCGTGCAGGTCATGGCCTGCCACGGCAACATCGGCCACCCAGCCTACGGCGACCTGGAGGACCAGGGGCAGGTGCTGGCATTGCTGGACAACGGCGGCTCGGCCAGCGCGCGCCTGGACTACTGTCGTCCGGCGAAGGCGCCCACTCACGGCGACGACCGGCTGCGGCTTGCCGGCAGCAAGGGTGTCATAGAGAGGGGGCATCTTTTGGACGCGGAGCGCGGCGGCCCGCTGCTGCTCACGGACGACGCGGAACCGAGGATCCTCGAGGTGCCGCCGGTCGAGGACGGGCCGATGACCGACTTCGTCAGGTGGGTTCTCGGCGGGCCGGTTTGTGCGGTGCCGCCGGAGGACTGCTATCGCATGACCAAGGTGGTGCTCAAGGCGCGGGAGGCGGCCCGCACCGGCTCGCCGCAGCGCGTGTAGGGGGCCGGGGTGGTGGCAGCGGGAGGGCGAGAGGTAAGAAAGGGGTGGGAACCGGACAAGGCTGGCGGGCGGCAGCCTAGGTTGGGTGACGCGTCGCGCGGCCGGCTTGACGGTCTCGAGAGGTTTGGGTTTGGGCGGCAGTGGGCTTGTAGCAGATCGGGCGGCGCCCTAGAATCAAGCCCCTGCAGCATTGGCTGAAAGGCAAGGGGGCGAGTCCGGTGGGGGCTAAGAGGAAAGGAAGAGTGAGCAGGCTGGCTGCCGCGCGACGGGGCGATACCTTTCGCTCCGGTTCCAATTATGACGGGGAGGTGAAACCCAGATGACGGCGAAGGAGATCATGACCACCGACGTGGTAACCATCAGCGGCTCAGCCACCGTGGCGGAAGCAGTCAAGTTGATGAAGGAGAAGAACGTCAGAGCGCTCATTGTCGAGCGGCGCAACCCGCAGGACGCCTACGGCATCGTGACCCAACGCGACATCGCCTACATGGTGGTGGCCGAGGGGCGCAACGCCGCCTCCGTGGCAGTGCACGAAATCCAGAGCAAGCCGCTGGTAGTGGTCAATCCCGACTTGGACGTGAAATACGTCGCCCGCCTCTTGGCCAACACGGGCCTCTCGCGGGCGCCGGTCATATACCAGCAGGAACTGCAGGGGGTAGTCTCCATCAGCGACATCGTCAACAAATCGCTGTAGTGCGCACCAAGCAGCGGCGCGGCAGCCAGAGTGCAGTCGCCCACCCGGCCCCCACGGGTGGGCGATTTGCGTACCCGCACGCGGGTGGCTACGATACCCAACCAGCAACCTCGCCCCAAGGCGCGGGAGGCGCATGAGAACATGAGACTGACGGCAACGGCGCAGCGGTTGATGGAGGCCTTCGACGAATTCGATATCATTGACGCGCACGAGCACCTGCCCCCGGAAAAGGACCGCACCAGCCACAAGGTGGACGCGCTGACCCTTTTCTCGCACTACACGCGCACTGACCTGATCACCTCCGGCATGACGGACAAGGAATATCGGTTCTGCACGGACAGCAGTGCCCCCCTCGACAAGCGCTGGCGCACCTTCAAGCCCTTCCTGGCCCACATCCGCTACGGCTCGTACGCCCGGCCTGCCTTCATCGCCGCGCAGGAAATCTACGGCTTCGACGACATCAACGACAAGACCTACCGGCCGCTTTCCGAGGCCATGCAGGCGCAGAACAAGCCCGGCATCTACCGCAACCTCCTGCGCAAGCGCTGCCGCATCAAAGTGGCGCTTACGCAGTGCGGCAGAACGGCCCTCGGCACCGACCTTCTCGTCCCGGTCATGCCGGCCGGTGCCTACACCAACGTGAGCAGGTGGGAGAATGTCCAGGCGCGGGCCAAGGAACTCGGGCTCAAGGCCGCGGACCTGGCAGAGCCGGAGGACTATGTCGAGCTGATGCGGTCCGGCATCCGCAAGTGGAAAGCGGAAGGCGCCGTCGGGCTTAAGATGACCACCACGCCCATTACCTGCTGCCGCCGTGCCGAGGTTTCGAAAGCGTGGAAGGCTCTACGGGGCGGTAAGGTCGAAGGGGAGTCCGCGAGCCATCTCCGGGACTACTTGCTGCACCATCTCCTCTGCATGGCCGCAGAGGAGCAGTTGACCGTCGCCGTCCACACCGGCATGTGGGGCGACTTCCGCACCCTCGACCCCAAGTTCATGATCTCGGTGGCCATGCAACACCCCGAGACGCGTTTCGACCTCTACCACATGGGCATGCCTTGGGTGCGCGAGATGGGCGTCATCGCCAAGAACTTCGCCAACGTGTGGGCCAACCTCGCCTGGAGCCACATCATCTCGCCGACGATGACGCGCGCGGCGCTGGACGAATGGATTGACATGGTGCCAGTCAACAAACTGATCGCCTTCGGCGGCGACTACGGCCGGCCGGTGGAGAAGGTCTATGGGCACCTGAAGATGGCCAAGGAAGACATCGCGCTCGTGCTGGGCCGGCGCGTGGACGACGGGCTGATGACGTACGGGCAGGCGGTGAAGGTGGCGCGGCAGTGGTTCTTCGACAACCCCAAGGCCTGCTACCGCCTGAACGTCTAACGCCAGACTTGGACACTTTGGTGCCAGGCACCGAACTGTCCAACTAGCGGAGGCGCAGGGATAGATGAGACTCACGCCGGCGGCGCAGCGGCTCTTTGCGGCCTTCGGGGAGTTCGAGATCATTGACGCCCACGAGCACCTCGACCGCGAGCCGTACCGCACCGACCGCAAAGTGGACGCCCTTCTGCTCTTCGGCCACTACACCCGCACCGACCTCGCCACCGCGGGTATGAGCGACACCGAATACCGCTCCATGATGGACGCCAGCGGCGACCTCGACGAGCGTTGGCGCATGTTCAAGCCCTACCTCGAGTGCATCCGCTATGGCTCCTATGCTCGGCCCGCTTTCATCGCGGCGCAGGAGATTTACGGCTTCGACGACATCAACGACAAGACCTACCGGCCCCTCTCCGAGGCCATGCAGAAGGAGAACCGGCCCGGCATCTACGACCGCATCCTGCGCCAGCGCTGCAAGATCCGGCTCGCGCTGACCCAGTGCGGCCGGCTCGACCTCGGCACCGACATCCTGGCGCCCGTGACGTGGATCTGGGACTACGCCAACGTGACCAAGTGGCGCGAGGTGGAGAAGCGGGCCGCGGACCTAGGCCTGCAAGCCGACGCGCTGCGGGACCCCGAGGATTATGTGGAACTCATGCGCGCGGGCATCCGCAAATGGAAAGCAGGCGGCGCCGTCGGCCTGAAGATGATGACCGCTCCTCTCGGCCAGCCCGAGCGCATCGCCGTAGCCAGGGCGTGGAAGGCCCTTCGCGGCGGCAGGATTGAGGGCGAAGACGTCACCCACCTGCGCGACTATCTCACCCACGCCTGCCTCCGCATCGCCGGCGAAGAGGAATTGACCGTCGCGGTGCACACCGGCATGTGGGGCGACTTCCGCACCCTCGATCCCAAGTTCATGATCCCGGTCGTCCAGCAGCATCCCGGCACCCGCTTCGACATCTACCACATGGGCATGCCCTGGGTGCGCGAGACCGGCGTCATCGCCAAGAACTTCGCCAACGTGTGGGCCAACCTGTGCTGGACGCACGTCATCTCGCCGGTGATGACGCGGGCGGCGCTGGACGAGTGGATTGACCTGGTGCCCCTCAACAAGATCATCGGCTTCGGCGGCGACTACAACGTGGCCGTCGAGAAAGTCTACGGCCACCTGAAGATGGCAAAGGAGGACATCGCCCTAGTCCTCGGCCGGCGCATTGACGACGGACTGATGACTTATGCGCAGGCCGTGAACGTGGCCCGCCAGTGGTTCTTCGACAACCCGAAGACATGCTACCGCCTCAACTTCTGATACTTGGACACTTCGGTGCCAGGCCCCGCCTGGGGCGGGGTTCAACTAGGAGGAAGCAGGAATGCTGATAATCGGCGAGAGGATCAATAGCACGCGCAAGTCGGTGCAGCCCGCGGTGCGGGAGAAGAACGCAGACTTCCTCATCGGCGAGGCGCGCAAGCAGAAGGACGCCGGCGCAGGCTATATTGACGTCAACGTGGCCACCATGGGCGAGGAAGAGTCGGAGTACATGGAATGGGCGGTCAAGACGATTCAGGCCGCGGTGGACGTGCCGCTTTCCATAGACAGCCCGAACGCCCGCGCCATGGAGGTCGGCCTCCAGCACCACAAGGGCACCGCCTTCCTCAACTCCATCACGGCGGAGACGAAGAAGTTGGACTCCATGGTGCCGCTCGCCCACGAGTTCGGCGCCAACGTGGTCGCCCTCTGCCTGGACGACGACGGCGTTCCGCCCGGGGCCGAGAAGCGGTGCGAAATTGCCGACTGCCTGGTCACGCGCCTCACCTCCCAAGGCATCGAGCCCGACCACATCTACCTCGACCCGCTGGTCTTTCCCGTGAGCACCTCCTCGGACGCCGGGCAGGCGGTGCTCCGGACGCTCTGCTACCTCCGGGACAAGTATCCGCAGGTGCACACCATCTGCGGCCTGAGCAACGTGTCCTACGGGCTGCCGATGCGCAAGTTGCTGAACCAAGCGTTCTTGCTGCTGTGCATGGGCGCGGGCCTGCAGTCGGTGATCCTCGACCCGACGGACGAGGACCTCATGCGGCTTTTGTGCGCCGGCGAGGCCCTGCTCGGGCGCGACGAGTTCTGCGCGCGCTACTTGCAGGAGTACCGGGCGGGGAGGCTGGGCGAAGCGCCCGAGAAGAAGTAGCCAGCGAGCGGTAGGCAGTAGACGGCATACGGTAGACGGTAGGGGCGAGCCGCCTGGTCTACCCTTGCGCCGCCCCTGCGGAGATTAGGGACAGTAGCCGGTTTTCGGGTTGCCGCACTGCCAGCGCCGACGTTCTTTGGGGAAACCGGTTGCTGTCCCCAGTTTCCGCATGCTCCCTCCCACCTACCACATCCCACCTACCGCCTACCTGTGTTACACTCTGGCGGGTGAGGCGACATGGGCGAGCAAGATGAGGGGCGTGGGGCTGGCCAACAGCCGCTGCCGGAGTTGGGGCGAGGCGGGGAGCAGTTGCTGCAGGGCTGGGCGGCACTGAAGCGTTGGGTGCGGGCGCAGATGGCTGGCGCGGCCAAGGCGGCAAGGAGCGCTGCCCGTTTGCTACCCCTGCGCTGGCTAAGGGATCGCTTCCGCCCGCGGCGCCTCGGAGCGGGGCTAGTCTACTGTTACCGCGCGCTGAAGTTGGGCAAGCGCCTGGCGATTCCCGCCGTAGTGATCTTCCTTGCCCTGGCCTGGGGTTTCGTTGACTCGGGCCTGCTGTTCAGGGCACTGCCTGCGTCAGAGCAACGCGAGCGGTCCCGTTATGAGAGTCGCTATTCCGCATCCGCTCTCCTACGGAGGGCAATGTCCCGCGACCTCTTGCTGGGTGCCCCTCGGCGAGGTCTACACCACCAGCCGATCCTCATATCGGCTTGGCTCGTGTTGAGGATTGCTCCTCTTCCTCCAGAAGGCCCCCGGGACTTCTGGTTCGATCCCAGATTGGTTGGCGCAGCACTCCCAAACGTGCTGGCGACCTGGGCTCTGGTCTCCTTCCTGATAGTGATGTTGAGCAGAAGCGTGCGGCGTGGCAGCGGGCTGGTCGCACCACTGCGCGTTGAGTTCGCCAAGCGCGCGCCTCCGTGGCTCGCGTTGTGCGGCTGCGCGTTGATGGGCGGTCTCGTCATGTTCGGCCTGATCGGCAGTCTACCCCCAGAGTCCTCCTACTGGCTCATCCTGGCCTATCCGCCCATTGCGGCGGTGCTCGTGCTTCTCATGCCCTACACTATGGTGGGCCTCGGGCTGGGTTTCCGTCGTGGCATCGTGGGGGCGTTGCGCCTGCTGTGGCGCTATCCGGGCGAGGTGCTCGTGCTGCTTGTGGTTACCGGGGTGGCCCTTGGGCTGGTGCGCCCGCTGGGGTGGCGCGACTCCACCGCCATCCTGATTGCCACTGGGAAACTCTCGGTGGCCCAGGCAGTAGGCAGGGCCACGGTGGACCTGCTGCTTACAGTGCCTCTCGCGCTCGTCACTGCTTGGACGATGGCCGCGTTTCTGCTCTTCGTCATGGATCATGCCGAGGAGGCGGGCGCGCGAGTGGAGGCACAAGCCGCGAATGCGCCGCTCTCCGCAAAGGAACCGGCGTAGCCAGCAGAAGGGCCCGGGCCTCGCGAGGGGGGCGGCCCGTGATATAATCGGCAGGTCATTTGGCGCCTGGGACCTGGCGGCGACCACAGAGCACGGGGGTGCAGGCAGTGTCTCAGAACGAGCAGGACCGGCAGAAGGAACTCGCGGAGTTGCTCAGGCGGGTGGGTCGGCTGGAAGAGGCGCTTGCGCGCCTGATCGGTCGCGTCTACACGTTCGAGCAGGGACGGGTGGAGCGCACTGTGGCTCCTGGCGCACAGCGGGAAGAGCCTCCGTCACCCAGGCTGCCAGCGGTACCAGGAGTTCCTCCAGCGGTAGTGCCCCCCCCGCCGGCCTCCCCAACGACGCCTCAGACCTTGTCGGCCTCCCAGCGCTTCGAGTCGGAAGTCGCCCTCAAGTGGATGAGCCGGGTAGGGGTGGTGGCCCTGCTGCTGGCCGCAGCGTTCTTCCTCCAATACGCGTTTGCGAACAACTGGATTGGGCCGCGCGGTCAGGTCGCCATTGGCATTGTCGTCGGGCTGGGGCTCCTCGTAGCGGGGGAGAGGAACCGGGACAAGGGCCGTCGCGCTTTCGCGGAGGCGTTGACCGGCGGGGGTCTGGCGATCATCTATGCAGCCATCTACGCGGCCTACGCCTTTTATCATCCGCGTCTCATCGGCCAGCCGGTGGCTTTCGGCTTTATGGTTCTGGTGACGGCGCTCGGAGTGGCAGTGTCGGTTCGCGCAAATGCCCTGAGCACGGCGGTGCTGGCGACGGGCGGCGGCCTCCTCACGCCCGTCCTGGTCCAGGGGGGGGGAGGCGGCGCTGGCGCTGCGGGGATGACAGTGCTCTTCGGCTACCTCGCGGTGCTGGACCTCGGGCTGCTGGCGGTATCGCTGTTTCGTCGGTGGCTGGCGCTGCAAGTGCTTACGTTCGCTGGCACCTGGCTGATGATCTGGGGTTGGATGTCAACGCATTACGAGCGCAGGCTCCTGTGGCCAACGCTGGCAGTGGAACTGCTGTTCTTTGCCATATTCGCGTTCGTGCCGGTAGTGAGAAATCTCTGGCGGCGTATCCCGTCCCGTCCCGCGGAACTGAGCCTGATCCTCGCCAATCCGGCATGCTTCTTCCCGACCACGGCGGCGCTGCTGGCGAGTGGCTACGAAGACTACTTGGGGCTTTACGCGGTGGTGATGGCGGTCGTTTACCTGTTGCTGGGGAACGTAGCCTGGGCGCGGAACCGCCAAGACCGGATGCTGTCGCTATCGTGGCTTGGGCTTGGGTTGGCCTTTGTTGTGGTCGCGGTGCCGCTGCAGTTGCGGGGGCATTGGCTGATGCTCGGCTGGGCCGCAGAGGGCACGGCGCTCATGTGGATCGGAATGCGCCTGCGCAGCAGGGCTCTTCGCGCGGTGGGGCTGGCACTGGAGGCCATCGTGGTTGTCTGGATGCTCGCCCTCTACCAAACGGCCCCTTACCATCTCCGCTTGGGGTTCACCCCCGTGTTCAACGAGACATTTCTGGCCTTCCTGGGGGGCCTAGGAGCCCTGGCCGTCACGCAGGGGGTTTACGCACGGGGAGGAGAGTCGGCGCGCGAGGCAGCGCAGGCGATGCGAGTAATCGCGATTCTTCTAGGCTTGTTGCCGCTTTGGGGCCTGACCGCGGAGTTGCTTCGGACGTTCGAGTGGTGGCCGGGTTGGCGGGGGGCGCCAGGGGGAACGGCGGCCTTCGCGGTTTCGGCGCTGTGGTGCGCTTATGCTACGGCGCTGGTGGGGATTGGCATGGCGCGGCGGTATGCCCCGGTGCGGCTGCTGGGCATCCTCGTTTTCGGGCTGGCGGTCCTCAAGGTGTTCCTCTTTGACCTATCCAGCGTAGGCCAGATGTGGCGCATCTTCTCCTTCGCCTGCTTGGGCGCGATTCTGATTGGGGTTTCCTACCTGTACCACCTTTACGGCGAGCGGATACGAGCGTTTGCCTTGCAGGACAGCAAACCCCAAGAAGGGAGCGACACGTGATGAGGACTGTGGTCCTTGTCATGGCCATGGCTGGGCTTGCGGCGCTACCTGCGCACGCTGACTTCGACGCGCGCCTTTGGCGCTACTCCAAGGACCTCTCAGGACCAGGCGAACGCGGCTTCTTCGCGCTCCAAGTGGACTCAGAAGTCTACGCTCAGGCCCAGGCCACCCTCGCGGACTTGCGTCTCGTGGAGGCTAAGAGCGCCGAGAGGCCCTACGAACTCCGGACCGAGCAGGGGGAACAGCGGCGGGAACCAGTCGCGGCCCGGATGTACAACCTCTCGCGGGTCCCCGGCGTTGGCACGCGCTTTGAGCTGGACTTGGGAACGAGGGGCAAGGCGACCACTGAGATCACCATTGACTCACCCGATCGGAACTTCAGCTACCAGGTGACCGTGGAGGGCAGCTACGACGGGCGCCAGTGGGCCGTGCTTCGTACCGACGGGGCCATCTTCGATTTCAGCGGCGATGTCACCGCGCGCAGCACCTCCGTCAGGCTGCCTGAGACCACCTTCCGCTATCTGCGCGTGACGGTGGCGGACGGCGCGGGAAGCCCCTTCAAAGTTGAGGGGGCGCACGTGGAGCGCTTGATCGCGCGGCCCGCGGAGCGAGTCCAAGTCCGGCTGGCAGCGACACGCATTGCCGAGGACCCGGGGCGCCGCGCGACAGACGTCACCTTGGACTTGGGTTCCTCCGGGCAGCCTTGTGACCAGGTCACGATTCGTTTCACCGACGACAACTGCTCTCGGCAAGTGGAGGTCGCGGGCAGCGATGACGGCAAGACCTGGGATCCCCTTGGGGCGGGGGTGGTCTTTCGCTACCACACCGCAACCTTCGTGGGGGAGCAACAGACGGTGCCTTTTGCCGAGAGCCGCTTCCGCTTCGTCAGAGCGTCGGTGATGAACGGAGACAACGCGCCGCTGAAAGTGACAAGCGCTGGCTTGTACGGCTTGCCTCGGACAGTAATCTTCGAGTGGGACCCAGCGCGTCCCGTGAAGTTGTATTACGGGGCGCTCAAGGCGCGCGCTCCCCAATACGACCTCGCGGCCTTCTTGCGCTACCAGCAGGTTCAGCCAAAGACGGGGCTCGCCCTCGGACCGGAGCAGCGCAATCGCTCCTACGGCCCACCCAAGCCCAAGAGACCCTGGACCGAAGAACGCCCCTGGCTGCTGTGGCTGGTGATCGGGGTGGCGGTCGTCGGGGTGGGATGGATGATCCTCAGGATGATGCTCACCGTCGGAACGGGCGCGGACAGCGACGACTCCGGCTAGCGCTCAGGTGCCCGTCCGGTGGCTGCTGTCCCAGCAGGTGCTAGATAGGACACGATACGTTCAGGGCGGCAGAAAGTGGGCGCGAGGCCGCTGGGCGGTGCGCTGGCGCAGTTCGCTGTCTGCTATCTGCTAGCTACTTGGCCGTCGGAGGCGCAATGGCTTTTGCAGGTGAATTGGCGCAGGTAATCTGGACGGCGTTTGACGTCGAGACCACAGGGCTCACGCCTTTGGTGGACCGGCTGATCGAGGTCGGCGCGGTCCGCTTTCAGGGCGAGCAAGTTCTGGACACATACTCCGCTCTGATCAACCCCGGCAGGCCCATCCCTTCCGACGCCACTTCGGTTCACGGCATTACCGACGCCATGGTGCAGCAGGAGGGCCGGGCGGCGGAGCAGGTGCTCCCCGAGTTCCGGCAGATGCTGGGCCCGCCGACGATGGTGCTGGTGGCGCACAACGCGCCCTTCGACCTCGAGTTCCTTGCCACCGACTTCGCCCGACTGGGAATCCGCTATCCCGAGCAGCCGGTGTGCGACACGCTGCCCCTGGCGCGCACGCTGCTGCCGCAGTTGGCTCACTTCGACCTCGGCAGCGTGGCGCACGCGCTGGGAGTCGGCGCGGAAGAGGCGCATCGCGGCCTGGCGGACGCCATGACGGTCATGCGCGTGCTCGGCGGGCTGTTGCAGCGCCGGGGGAAGCCGACCACCAGGCTGGCCGATCTGACGCGCCTGGCCGGCGCGGTGAAGTTCGAGGACTGCGCCGTCAGGCAGATCGGTGCGCCGCCGGGAATGGAGTTGCTGGAGCAGGCGGCGCGCGTGGGTTGGGAGGTCGAGATCGTCTACGAGGGCGGCACTCAGGGCTCGGGCTGGCGGCGGATCACGCCCATAGCCCTGCTCGAGCGTCGCGGAGCGGGCTACCTCGCCGCCTTCTGCCATCGCGAGCACAGGGACAAGTTCTATCGGCTGGATAGGATAAGGGCGGTGAGGGAAGGACAGTAGCCAGTGCTCAGTTGCCAGCGGCCAGTGCCCAGTGGTCAGTGGTGAGTGGACGGAGGAAAATGGGGACAGTAACCATTTTCCGCGCCCATACCGGCCACGCCCCACTGCCCTCGTTTTTGCGCTGAGTCGCGCCTCCCTCGTAGGGGCGGAGGCTCGCCTCCGCCCGCGACCCGGCCATCGGCGGGGTCGGGATCGTGGACCACACCAGTGGGGACAACGGTTGCTGTCCCCATTTTCGCAAGTGCTTAGCTGGTCGCCGTCCTTGGCGGGTGGGAGAGCGTGAGCGAGAACACGGCCAGCACCGCCCACAGCCCCGCGAATATCCACATCGCCTGAGCGAATCCCCCGAGGGTCTTTTCCAGGTAATGTCCCAGCAGCATCGAGCCGGCGACTCCGACGTCGCGCCACACGAAGAGAGAGCCGTAGACCACGGTACGCTCGGCCTCGGAAGCGTGGTCGCCGACGAGCGCTAGGGCCGTGAGGGGCACCGCGGCAAACACCATCCCCAACGCCGCGCTCCCTAGGGGCAGCGCGAAGGTAGCGCCGCGGGTGGCGGCAGTGAGAGCGGCCCCACCTGCGGCCAAGGCGAACGCCCCCCCCGCCACGACCCCTCGTCCCGCTCGGTCCGAGAGCCTGCCCCCGAAGATGTTGGTCAGGATGCGGGCAACGTAGAAGCAGGTAAGCAGTGCGACCGGCCCGGCGCTGCGGGCCCCGGCTTGCTCGGCAAGGATCCCCAGCGTGGTCCCGAATGAGCAAGCCGCGAAGAAGAGCAGCAGCGCCGCCGTCCGCCCCCACGGCTGCGACAGCGTTCGCCCGATGACCGATAGCGACGCTGGCTTCACCTCGTCTTCCTGCACCGGCACGAGCCAGAGAACGAGAGCGCCAAGAGCGCTCGCGGGCAGCACGAAGGCGGCGACCCATTGGTACCCCGCCCGGGCGGCGATGAGGCTGAGCAACGGCACGCCGGCGATGAACCCGACGTCCACGGCCGCGAAGAGCGCGCCGGAGTAACGCCCGTAGCGCCCTTCCCGGGTCGCCTGGAGCAGGTGCGCGGCGCCGGAGGCCCAGAATGCCGAGGAGCCGATGCCCCAGGCCACCATGCCCGCTATTGCCATCCAATACTGGGGCGCCATGGTTATGGCCCAACCGGCAAGCAGGTAGGAGAGGCCGCCGATTCTGAGACTCCATCCCAGCCCCAGGCGTCGGATGACATGGGTGATAGGCAGCCGGCAGGCCGCTTGGGCGAAGTAGATGGTGGGCATCACCCAGTAGAGCATGTCGCCGCTCCAAGGCCGCGTGTTCTTGAGCAAGGGGATGGTTATCTGCTGCAGCGCGCCCGTGCCCAAGAAGAGCAGGCTGTAGCCGACGAACAGCGCCCCCAGCGCACGGACGGGGTCTGGGCGGCGCTGAGTCACGTGGCGGCCTCTCTCGGAGCAGTCGTGCGTGGGTGCTGGTGCGCAGTGAACAGGCCGACGAGTATGAGCGCGCCGCCTGCAATGGCGGCCGCGGACATGCGCTCTCCCAAGATGAGGGCGGCGGCCACGGAGGTGACTATGGGCTCCAGGTACAGGTATCCGGCCACCAGAGACGCCTCGCAAACCTCCAGCGCCTTGTACCAGAGCCAGTACGCCACCAGCGAGGCGAGCAGCCCGAGGAAGAGGATGGAAACCCAGAAGCGAGGAGAGAGGTTCCGCCACGCGTGGCCGATTTCGCCGAGGCCCCCCCAGGGAAGCAGGAAGAGCCAGCCGAGGATGATGGTGTACGCGGTGAGCGCGACCGGCGGGCACTCGCCCGCGTACTTGCGCCCGAGCGCCGCCTGCAGCGACCAGAAGGTCGTGGCCGCCAGCACCAACAGGTCCCCGCGGACTGCCCCCCGGGCCAGGCTCAGGCCTGCCCAGTGCCCTTCGGTGATGACCAGCGTCATGCCCAAGGCGCCTATCGCGATGCCCAGCAGCCTGGTGCGGGTCAGTCGCTCGCGCAGAATGGGAACGGAGAGCGCCGCCGTGACCGCGGGCTGCCAGCCCATGATCCAGCCGCCGTGCACCGCGGTGGTGAGCCGCAAGCCTTCCGTGTAAAGGAGATGTGGAATCGTGATGCTGATGAGCGCCAGGCCCACGATCCACCGCCAAGGACACCCGTGCCTGGCCGAGCGCGCCGCAGCGGGCAACAGCGCGCACGCCGCCGCCGCGGCCACGGCGAAGCGCAGCAGCGCGACGCCGGCGGCCGGCAGTTCGAGTACGGCCCACTTGGTGTAAATCAGCGACAGGCCCCAGATTATGCTGGCCACGAGCGCGGGGGGGGAGAAGGCGCAGAAGCGCCTCATGCGCGCCTCCGCCCCCAGCGAGGCTCCGGCGCGTTGGCGGGCAGAGCATCCAGCAGCGAGTGCCAGTTATCCTCGATAACGCATACGTGCGCATGCCCTCCGCGGTCGGAGGCGAAGACGACGCGGCGACCGTCCGGCGACCAGCCGGGGTGCGTGAAGTACAGGGGCTGGTTGCTGGAGGCATCGCTGGTGACCTGGCGTACCGTCACGCCGCTGATGGGGTCGGCGAAAGTGCGCTTCTCGCTTGCCAGGGCATCCGGCGCCGTCCGCATGGTCCCACAAGATAGCCGCCCGGCGATGGCGCCGCAACGTAGGGCCCGGGCGTCACGCGGAAAATAGGGACCGGAACCATTCTCCCTCGGAGTGAGGCGTGGCCGGCACGCGTGCGGAAAATGGTTCCGGTCCCTATTTTTCACCAGCGGCTAGGCGCCGCGCGTTTTGCTGATTGGTCCCGATGGTGTACAAGGACTCTGCGGCGCCCCCTTCCGGGAACCGAACCGCCCGCAAGATGGTTAGGACATACCGGGCGCAAAGGAGCCGCTCAAGCCGAAGCCCGGGTGGAGTCAAATGAGTCTGGAAACGCATGACGATCTCAAGGCGTATTGCCCCTCGCTGGGCGGTGAGGTGCCGTTCAAGTACTGCCGCACGATGCAGGCCAGCCTCCCCTGCTCCAACATCATCGGCTGCTGGCACACTCGCCTCGACATCATTGCCTTTCTGGCCGAGCACTTCGAGGCGGAGGCGCTCGAGAGGGCCATCACCGCGCCCCGGAAGCCGAAACTGGAGCGCCTGCTCGACATACTCGAGCGGGTGAAGAAGCAAGAGCGCGAGTCCAACTAACGCCGCGGCGTCAGAAGCAGTAAACGAGTTTGAGCGCGAGGCGCCCCTCGGTCTTCTCTACGTTCGGGTTGCCGATGATGACGTAGGCGTCCACGCCGCGGCGGACCACCTGGCGGTAGGAGACATAGAAGTTGTGCTTGCCGGCGGTGGTCACGTAGCGACCGGCCAACGAGCGGTCGGGGTCGAGGTCGAGGTTGGCCGACACCATCCCCAGAAACGCGTCGTCCACCGGCTCGCCCGGCAACGCCATCCGCTGGTACTCTCCACTGACCTCCACTGCCCAGGCCTCACGCGGACGGAAGCCTTGCCAGGCGCTGCCGTACAGGTAGTCGCCGCCAAAGACCTTGCCCGCGCTCAGGCTCAGCCCACCGGACTCGAGAGGCACATTCTGGTTCCAGTTCAGGCCGACCCCCCAGGTCCGGTCAGCATTGGGCGGACGGTGGTCCATGCTGTAGCCGAGGCTCGCGCTGGTGCCCGCCGCGGTCGTCGCTCCCACAGTGGCGGAGGCGCTGCTATGGTGCAGGCCGCCTCCTTCGTTCAGGTAGCGGCTCCCGAAGAGGTACCAGTCCCATGACCTAATCCATCGGCCCTCAAACCTGTGCCAGGAGTTGGCCCTGCCGGAGAAGCCGTGGTAGCCCCCTTCTCCCACGTATCCGTCAACCGGGTTGTACTCCTTCGGGATGTTGACGTAGCCCAGCGACCCACCGACATAACCCGCCTCGGGCGAGGAGTACACGAACAGGTTCTGGTAGCCCCTATCGCCTCCGGGGCCGGCCGTCCAACTCTTGGCCACGCTCCCGTATCCGCCTATGCTCCCTTGACGCGTGTTGACGCGGTGCGAGTAGCCGAGCGCGGCGACGCGGTTGTGCATGCCGGGCCAGTCGGCGGCGACGAGGGCGGCCTCGACGCGCCTGTAGGGGTGAGGCACGTAGGCGCAGGAGAGGACGGAATCGTTGCGGTCGCCGATGTTCCAGGCGTCGAGCGCGCCAAACTCCCAATAGCCCAGACGCCCATATGCCTTGGTGCCGAGGTCGAAGTGGGGCACGCGCCGGCTATAGAAGACCTGTTCGCCCGGAAGGTAGGCGCTACCCTCCATGAAGAAGGGGCGCCGGTCCGCAACGTACTTCTCGCCGTACGAGAAAACGATGCTTTCCACCTCGTTCTCGACGTTCTCGAAGTCCGGGTTGAGAGAGGCAACCGCCGTGATGTCGGGCTCGCAGAACTGCTTAGCGTCCAGGCCGGCGTGCAGGGCCGTCTCATCTGGTGTCGCCTCGGCGGTGGCGTAGCCCATTACCACCGGCTTGTGCTCTATCCGAGGCGTCTGGAGGTTCACCCAGTGGCATTCAGCGTAGCGGTCATAGACGTCGCCGGGCATAGGTGGCCAGTCCACCTCTTCGTCGTCCCGCGCTATGTACCGGCAGAAAGCAACCGAAAACACGGACTGGCCCCTAGGGTAGCGCAGGATGGAGAAGGGGATGGCGAACTCCGCCGTCCAGCCGTCGGAGACGATGTTGGCCGCCCCTCGCCAGTCGCCTTTCCACTCGATCTTCGCGGCCGTCCCCACCGGAAACTCGTCGTACTGCGTGCCGATAGCGTTTAGGTAGAAGCTGTAGCCGCTGGCGTGCGTGTGCGTTGGCTCGATCATGGCCTGAATCCGGTCATCCGAGAAGAGATTCCCGCTCTGCCGCTTGGTCTCGTTGGCGCGGATCTGCTCCGGATGGTCGTCGTAGCAGTAGAAGGCGAAGTAGCAGGCCTCGGAATCATAGCACAGCCACACCTTGGTCGGTTGGCTTGCGGGGCGGCGTTCGGCGAAGAAGCGGAAGCCTTCGACCACGGAGGCCGACTGCCAGCAGGCGTCGTCCAGCACCCCGTCAATGGTGGGCGGCTTCTCTACCTTCACCGCCGAGAGGACGGGATGCTGCGGCTCCGCTAGCGCGCCCGGCGCCAGCGCCGCAAACCAAACGGCGATCAAGGCAATGGCGCATCGTGAGACCCTGAGCACTGGCACACGACCTCCCGTGGACAAGCACGGCCCCCTTGGATCCGCACCTGTGGGGACCTACCCGCCTCCTATGCTTGTTACCCTCTCACACTATATGACGCACTGGAAGGCGGTAAAGTGACAACGACCTGCGCGCTCTCGGCCTCGCGCCGGCCGGCCCAGGCTCGGCCAGGCCGCCTGCGCATGCGGCTCTGCCGCGCACGCCACCCCGCCCATCGCCCTCCCAGTACGCACTTCGAAGTACGTCCCCAATGTGCGTAGTGGGGGGGTCACTCGGGCGACAGGGGCTGCTTGCTCCACTGCGGTGCGGCCGCGGAGGCGACTGCGGCAGCCGCGGCCAATCCGCTGAAAAGCCACGTCCAGCCCACGGAGGACAGTCGGTAGACGTTGCGCGCCGTCTGCTCGACGTATCCCAGAAGCAGCAGGTGCCGCATGTGGTGGTATATCTGCGCTTGCGTCAGGCCAGTGCTCTCCATCAACTCGGCGACTGATCGCTCGTCCCAGAAGAGAGCCTTGGCGATCCTCAACTTGGCTTCGTCGCCCAGAGGGGCGAGCGCGCGCGCCACCCAGGCGACGTCGCGCCCCATCACCTCCTCGAGGGTGGCCTCCACGACCCATTCGCCGCGGCGCTCGGCCTCGCCTTTCTCCTTGACGAGGATGCCGGCAGCGCCCACCGCGCCTCGGGCTCCGGCCACTTCCTTGCCGCGGGCGGCGGCCGCCTTCAGTTGATCGAGGTACGCCCATCCGCTGTCCCTCTGCGCGCGATGGGCCTCCTGCTTCGCCTTGCGTTCGCGTGTCAGTTGCTCGACCTTGCCGGCCAGTTCGGCTACCTGCCGCGACAGGGACTCCACGGGATCCACGCTCGCGCTTCGCTTCTTCATGGCCTTAGGCCCCCCCCGGACGGCGCGTCTGGGATGCAGGCTTCTCGAGCCACGATCCGGCCGCGAAGAGGGCGTCGAAGAAGGCGCCTTGGCCCTTCGGGGTCGCGCGGTACTGCGTGGGCCCGGTGCGCACGGCGTTACCACGGGCCATGAGGTCCTCGAGGACGGTGCGGGCCCGCGCGGGGCTCACGCCTGCCTGCTCCGCTATTGCGCTCAGTTCAGCCTCCGCTTCGAATATCGCCTTCATCACCTTGAGCCTGGCGGGCAGCCCGAGTTCGCGCAGCGCCTTGCCCACGTGGTCGAGGTCCAACTTGAGGAACGGTATGGCGGGCTTGGGGAATCCGCCCCAGATGCCGGTCTGTTGGGGCCATTCAAGGTAGAGCGCGGACAGGTGCGCGCCCTTCATGTTGGGGTCCTTGGGCGCGCGCTCGGCTTCTTCCTTGAGTGTTCTCACGATCGGCTCCGGCACTACTGCACCGCGCCAGGTGTGGTAGTGCACGGCGCGGCGAGGTGGGCGTTCCTTGTCGGCGGCGTGTCGCTTGGGCTGTGCGCCGCGCGCGACCAGTGGGGACTTGCGAGCCTTGGCCATTTTAGCCTCTCTCCTTGTCACGTAATTCTGTAATTGCGAAATAGTGTAACACCGCACTAACTTGCTGTCAACCGGTTTTCCTCAGGTCTCTGGGGCCGGGCGGACGGCGGCAGGTGCCGGGAGAAACGGCAGGGGGCTGGATACGGAGCGGCGCCTAGGAGGGGCTCTGGGCGGGTATCTGGAGGCGCGCGGGAGCCTGGGGCGAGTTGGGGCTCTTCTGTATCTTCTGACGAGCGAGGCCGAGCCAGCGGGCGGCATCGCGTGATGAAGGGTTGAAGGACTTCGCCCGCTCGAACAGCGCCACCGCCGGACGCCACTCTCCGACCAGGGCTAAAGCCGTGCCTCTGCACACCCGCACGCCCGCTTCCAGCGATCCTTCCAGTCGGGACCTCACTTCCTGCCCTTCTGAATCGCCTGGCAGCCGGTGCATGACCGGCATCCCCGGCACGCGCCTGGCGAGCAGGATGAGATTGGAGGAGGTTGTCATCTCCATGCTGGAGCGCGCCTCGCCAAACTGCAATGGGGCAAGATCGTCTCGGTTGAGCGGGCCCTGACGCGCTAGGCGCCGGAGTTCCTCCGGCCCGGCCAGGTAGCAGGCGATCAACTCGTAAGGGTCAGCAATGTCGGCAAGCGACAGCAGCCGCTGTGCCGTGCCCGCCCTGAAGAGAGCGTTCATTTTCTGCCAATCGAGTGCTTGCTCCCCGGGTGTAGCGAGCAGCACCGTGTGCGTGTCGCTATGCCAGAGCGAGGAGTTGGGGAACACGGAGATGAAAGTGCGCAGCGCGGTCCGGTAGTCAACGGGGTCAAGCCCGTGCGTTGGCAGCCATTGAACCAGCGCACCGGTTTCCGCCAGATGGGCGAGACACTGCTGGTAGAACTCCTTCGTGTAGAGCGCCCAACTGTCGCCCGTGGTTGGATGGGTGGCGTCGAGCACGATAAGGTCGAACTTGCCGTGCGCGGCAGCGATGAACGTGCGCCCGTCCTCCAGATGCACGCGCACCCGCGGGTCGGCGAGCACGCTATTGTTGAAGGCGCGGAAGTACCCGGTGGTGGGGATTACGGGAGGGCAGATCTCCACGCAGTCCACTCGCTCCAACTCGGGATGGCTCGCCACCGCCCCCAGCGCGATGCCGGCTCCGAAGGCGATGACCACGGCGTGCCGCCTAGGGCCGGGTAGGGCGAAGGGCAGATGTCCCATGAGTTCGAAGGCGCGGATGGAGTTGATGTCGGTGCCCACTTCTCCCACGCCGTTGACGAACAGACGGCGCTGCCCGTCGCGCTTGTGCTCGAAGACGGTCACGGTGCCGCCGATGCCCTCGCGCAGGAAGAGCAGCCGCCAGTCGCGCCCCAGCCGCCCCCATTCCAGCGGCAGCCTGACGGCGAAGGGACCGACGCCGACCAGGGCCACGAGACATGCTCCGGCCAGGCCGAACCGGAAGCGGCGTCGTCCGCCGGGGACCGCGAGCATTACCGCGGCCGCGAAGTTGCACGCGGCCAACAGCAGCAGCGACCAGCGCGTCCCCAGCAGCGGGAGCAGTAGCAGGCCGGTGACTGCGGACCCCAGCATCGCGCCGACCGTGTTGACCGCAAAGGCGTCACCCGTGGCCCGGCCGTCGGTGGCGCGCGAAGGCCTCAGGGCTGCCGCTGCCAGAGGCAGCGTCATTCCCATGAGCACGGCCGGAGCGATGAGTACGGCGAACGACAACGCGAAGCGCCGCAGCACGATCCCGCCCCAGGTACCTTCTCCGAGCACAGAGGTCAGTGACGACTCCAGGCCCGGCATCCAGTGAAAGACGAAGAGCAGGCCCAAGCCCGCGACCCCTATGCCGCCTTCCACGAGCGCGAACGCTTCCGCCGGGCGACGCAGCCGAGCGGCATAGGTCCGGCACAGGGCGGACCCGATTGCGAGCCCCGCCAGAAAGGCCGCGACCACGGTGGCAAAGGCGTAGGCGGATATGCCGATCTGGAACGACAAGAGGCGGGTGGCAAGCACCTCGTAACCCAAGGCCGCGAAGCCGGAGAGCCCAAACGCCCACAACACGGACGCCGGAGACGCAGTCGCCAAGGGCAGGGGGTCCTCCGCGAACTCCGGCGGCGGGCTTTCGGTGGCAGCCGCCGCCTGCTCCCTCGGCCTGCGCGCTCGCCCGAGTTCCAGCGCCAGTACGGCGCACGCCAGGTTCACACAAGCAGTGATCGCCAGCGTGGCCCGCACTCCGACGGCGGGCAGAGCGAGGAACTGGGCCGCGAGGCAGCCGGCCACGGCGCCCAGGGTGTCCAACGCATAGAGAAGCGCGAGAGAAGCCCCGAGGCCCATACGCGGCCCGCCGGTCACCGATATGAGCAAAGGCAGAATGGCGCCCGCGACGATGGCGAACGGTAGGACCAACGGCAGCGCGATGAGGAATCGGATGATATCGCGCCCCAGGAGCCAGCCGAAGACGTGCGGGTGCACAGCGAGGTACATCGCCTCGATCACCCGCAGAACATAAGGCAAGGCCAGAGCGAACGCCGCGGCCAACGCCTGAAGTGTAGCGAGAAAGCGAGGGGCGCGCTCCGGCCTTGAGCGGCCGGCGAGCCCGGCGCCAAGCGCAAGGCCGGCCATGTAACCGGAGAGCACCGTGGTGACCGCGACCGCCGTGCCACCGAAGGCAAGGGCCAGGATGCGGGCCAGGACTATCTCGTAGGCCAGCGCCGCGCCACCGGCGAAGAAGGCCAACATGCCTGCAAGCGCCTGGTTTCTGCTGCTCGACGGCATTCCCGCCCCCTAGATACTCCGTCGCCGGCGGTGCGTCAACGCGCAGCGCTCATTTGGGCGGGCCCTGGTAAATGCCCCGTGCGGCCCCGCCGATAACCAGGATGGCCGCGCGGGAACGCGGCAGGTGCAGCCCTGGGGCTGGCGCTTTTCGGCGCCTAGCGCTGGGCGCGCGGGCAGCAGGGCTGCATGCGTGGACGGAAGGGAAGCGCAGCGCGGGAGGTTGTGTTGGACCTCGCGACGATACTAGGGGTAATCCTCGGCCTGAGCGGCATCTTCGTGGCGTTCTTGCTCGAGGGTGGCACTATGGGTGCCATCATTCAGGTGCCAGCGCTCACCATCATTATCTTCGGCACCTTCGGGGCCGCGGCCGTGGGCACCTCTTTCTCCACGCTCGTCAAACTCCCGGTCTATCTGCGGCTGGCCTGCTTCGGCCGGCGCTACGATCACGTGGGCCTGATCCAAGGGATAGGGCGCTACGCCCAGAAGGCGCGCAAAGAAGGGCTGCTGGCCCTCGAGAACGAGTTGGAGGGCGTCGAGGATGAGTTTTTCCGTCGCGGCTTGCAGATGATAGTGGACGGCGCGGAGATGACTCACGTCAAGGCTTCGATGGAGGGGGAACTCGAGGCCATCAGCCAGCGCCACCGGGCGGGCATTCTTCTGTTCCAGAAGATGGGCGGCTACTCGCCGACCATGGGGATTATCGGCACCGTCATGGGGTTGATCTGCACCCTGTCTGCAGCGGGGGAGAATCCCACGGAATTGGTGCGCCACATAGCCACCGCCTTCATCGCTACTCTGTGGGGCGTGCTGCTGGCCAACCTGATCTGGCTGCCGCTCTCCGACAAGTTGCGGTACCGCCACGAGGAGGAGGAGTTCTACCGGCAGATGATGACCGCGGGTGTGCTCGGCATCCACGCCGGGGAGAATCCGCGGGCGGTGCAGGAGAAACTGCTGGTGTTGCTGCCCCCCAAGCAGCGGGGCCAGGCAGCCGGGGGGAAGTGAGCGGCAATGGCGAGTAAGGACGAGGCGGAACACGACAACTTGGACCGGTGGCTGCTGACCTACGCCGATCTGATTACTCTCTTGCTCGGCCTCTTTGTGATCCTCTACTCCATGTCGAGGTTGGATGCGCAGCGGTTCAGCCAGTTTGCCGCGGCCCTGAGCGGTGTCTTCAGCGGCGGCCGGGCCGTGCTCCAGGGTGAGCATGCAGGCGTCGTGCCGCAGGCCTCTGTTCCTGCGTCGCCGTCGGAGGAAGAGCAACTGAAGGAACTGGGGCAGAAGGTGGAGGAGGCACTGAGCGCCTCAGGCCTCTATCCCCCCCCGCAGGCGTCGGTGGAACAGCGAGGCCTGGTCATTCACTTCGCTGGCAACGTGCTCTTCGATAGCGGCCAAGCGGCCCTGCGGCCCGAAGCGAAGGAGGCCCTCCTGGTGCTGGCGCAACTGTTGAGAACCCAGCCGCGCCCGGTGCGTGTCGAGGGGCACACCGACAACGTGCCCATCAGCACCTCGGTGTTTGCCTCGAACTGGGAACTCTCGGCGGCGCGAGCGGCAAGGGTCGCCCGCTTCCTGGTGGAACGGGGACTGGATGCGAAACGCGTCTCCGCCGCCGGTTACGGCGAGCACCGGCCCGCCGCCGGCAATGACACCGAGCAGGGAAGGCAGTTGAACCGCCGGGTGGATGTGGTCTTGTTAAGCCTCAAAGAGGCCCAGAAGGAGCCTGGTGGCGGGCCCGATTGACGGTTGATTCCGCTAGCGCGCCCGATCGGCCACGCGGGTCAGCCGCAGGAGGAAGGTGGCAAGCCGACACAACTCGCTGCCGCTCGCCTGTTGGCCGTCGTTCACCTTGCGTGCCGTGCCCAGCAGAGTCTCAAGAGCGGGCAGCGTCTGCTCGGGGCCGGGCTCTTCGTGATCGAGGGCGTCCAGTACCGCCGAGCAGAGCACATGTTCCGAGAAACCCGGGCCGCCCCGCGCGCGCAGCAGGCGGAGGGCCTCCTCCATGAGCGCGACCGGTCCACGCAGCGCGCGCTGACGTTCCTCGACGGAGAAGCGGCTCGGGCACGCCACGTCGGAGGCGACCATGACCGCAGCCTGTGAGGCCGCCCGCGCTAGCCTCAAAGCCTCCTGCTCTCTTGCCTTGGCTGGTTGCACGACCCCATGACCTCGGCGCCAGGGCGCCTCTAGTGTTCAAGCAGCATAACCGCGCACAGCGCAGCCGCGGTTCACCCGCAGCCGGCCTCAGGCGCGCAGGCGCACCGGGCCCATCAGCCCCATCGGGCGCAGCCGCTGTGGCCCCTCCCAGCCTTCCAGTGGCTCGAAGTCGTCGTTGCCGAAGCCGCCTCGCTGGTCCTCGTTCTTTGCATAGTGAGGCCCGAGGAGGTTGCGCAGGGAGCCGTAGACGACGACCTCCACAATGTTCTCTCCGGGGCGCAGCAACTTGGAGATCTCGACCTCAAAAGGGGGCCACAGCAAGTCCGCGGCGGGCCTGCCGTTCAAGAAGATGGAGCAGGCTTCCCGCACCTCTCCCAGGGAGAGCCACACCGGCTTGTCTAGGAAGTGTTGCAGGTGGAAGTCACTGCGGTAACGAAGTGGGCCAGGGAAGAAGGGGTATCCCTGGCCGCACCAGTCGCCCAAGGCGATCTGCTCGGAAGGCGCTACGATGTTCCAGCCGCTCGCCTGCCCGCGCACGCCGAAGGGGCCGAGTATGTAGAGATCCTCCAGCGGAGCGCCGGCATCCTGAGGCTCCACGACAAGCGTGTTGATCCCACTGCCTATCCCGCCAAGTGGGACAACCTTACGCGCGCGGTCGAGGAGGAAGGAGGCGCGTCTAGGGGTGGGCACCGTTCTGCCGTTGAGCGAGATACGGAAGAGGTGCGGGGCCTCGATCGCGAGCGCGAGTGGCACGACGGCCGCCTCGCGCGCTACCTGGAAGCGGAACTCCATCGCCGTCGGCGCGGCGCCTTCCTCGCGGTGTCGCCGGCGCAACGCGAAGACCGGGGTCTCGGGCTGCCACGCGGCGCGGCCTCCCTTGCCCGGCTGCCGGTAACGGCAGCGATCCAGCAGGAGCACGTTGTCCTGCTCGAGACGTACGTCCCACTTGCCATCCAGACCGAGCAGAACGCTTTTAGGCGAGCGGACGGTTGGCGATGCGCTTCTGGCCCAGCCGCGGCGCAGGTACAGGAGGTAAGATTCTTGCGGCGCAAAGGGAAGTGACACAGAGGTCGCGCGTCCATCTGGCGCGGGCCTCGCGCTCACAGGCAGCACCTGCCCGTTTGCCGGTACCCACCGCTCGACGCTCCAGCGGCCGGCGAACCTTACCGCCGCTTGAACAGGCTCGCGAGTCCCGTTGAGCAGAAAGACGAGACGCGCCGTGGGGCTGACTTCGCCCACCCTGATGGATATTCGCGGCGCGAGCGCGGCCGGCCGGGTGTGCACTTCCGCCAACCTCGGAACCGCCCGCCGGAGGCGCCGCAGCACCCAGGCTATCTGCCCGTTCTCGTCCGCCGTGGGCGGCCTCGGGGCCCGCAGCAGCGGCGAAGCAAGTTCCGGGTCCTGGCGTCCCTCTACCAGCGGCGGCTCGCCTTCTTTGGGCTTCCATCCGAGCGCGGCGGTCGGCCGGAGGCGAAGCACAGTGCCGCCGGCGCCCACGAGCCCAGCAAGAAGCCCGGCCGTCGCCTTGCCCAGGTTCTTCATCGGGGGAACCACCACTGCGTCGTAGGTGCAGCGGCCGACCGTGAGCCGCCGGCCGCGCACCTTGCCGTACTCGGCGAGGATGACCTCGTCACCAAGATGGAAATCGAAGTGGGCCTCCAACACCGCTTCGCAGAGATGGTTAAAGAAAAGGCCAAGCGGGTCTTCCTCCCGGTCGCCGATGCCGCGGTGGTCCTGCGGGCGGTGATCCACCCAAGCGGAAGTCACTGGGTGAATAATGAGCACGTGCGGCTCCGCTGGCGCCTGAGACAGGGCGGCGCAGAGGCGGGCGAGATGATTGTGATAGCCCTTGCTGATCGGCCACCAGGGTTGGCGCCAAAACTGATCGGGAGGCGCGTCGCGCTTTCGGTCTCCTGCGATGCTCGAGTAGTAGCCGTGCGGAGAGAGCAAGTTGATGCCGAGCAGGAAGAGCCAGTCCGCCATCCAGCGCAGTTCGCGGGGCGGGAAGTCCCATCCACCCACGCCGAAGGCCTCGCACAGCGTCCGCTCCTTGCCCGTTTGCTCGGCGACCGAGGTCATCTGCTTGGTGAGCACCAGGGTCTCGCGGCGCTCGTGCACCACGCGCCAGCGCGCGAGTTGATCCAAGCCGGGCATGCGCATGTAGCGGTAGAGCGGCATGGTGGCGCCCAGGCACTGGATCTGCAGGCGCAAGGGCCCTTCGTATTCATAATGGCCGGTGTAGGCGAGGCCGTGCCGCTGGCACCAGTCGAAGATCTGTTTTCCGTAGGCCTCGCGGAAGAGCGCCGCCACCGTGCGGTAGTAGTCGTTGCGCACTGCCGGGCAGTCGCCGACGTCGAAGAAGAGCGAAGGCAGATGGTCGAGCAAGTCGTAACCGCAGCGCCGCTGGAACTCCTCGGGCAGGATAGGCGACCAGGCGACCGCCATTTCCTTGGTGCGCAGGGCGAAGCAGCGCATCGAAGGCTCGTCGGTGAAGATGCCGGGGATGAGCGCCCCAAAGTTCTTGCCGCAGAGGCGCCAGTAACGTTCGTAGGCCTCCTCAATGAACGCCCGCACCACCGCCGGCCGCAGCGAATCTATGTAACCCGCCACTCGGCGCTGCACGAAGGAAAGCGAGCGCCCGTCAGGGAGCGTCGCGCGGTGAATGGTTGTGCCGTCGGGCGGCGGTGCCTCGTCTTCGGGCACGCATTGAAGGTAGTGTTGTTGGTAATCCGGCCCGCGGCCCGGCACGCGCCCGCCGGCGGAGCCCGAGGGCCAGCCCAGTTCATCGTAGAGCCAGGCGCACGAGCCTGCGCCGCGCGCCTGTTCCACGACAGCCCGAACGGCGCGCCACCAGATGGGAGCGAAGTATTGCTCCCTGGGCAGCCCGCTCCGGCCGTGAATGAAGAAGCCGCGCACTCCTTTGGCGGCCATCTCGCGTGCCTGCCAGCAGAGCCACCTAATGTCGAGCGGCTCGTTCCAAAACCAGAAGGCGGTCGGGGCGTAGCGCGCGGGCGGCCGAGCGAACAATCGCCGCAGCCTTTCCTCGGGCTTCTTCTGCTTCCGCGCCTCAGTCATAGTTGAACCCCGGCTTTGGCGGGGCCTGGCACCAGAATGTTCAATTTGAACACTTTGGTGCCAGGCACCGAATTGTTCAAGTACAGGGGGGGCATGACACAGGGCGAGCCAAGCCCCTGCTCAAGCGCGGCGGCCGATGTGCAGTAGCCACCGCGTGCGGGCCTCGAACTCGGGCGCCTCGTCGAACTCCTCCCACGGATGCGTCGGCGACGCGGCCAGCACCTCAGCCGTCACGTTGGTGGCCGCGGCCCAGGCCAACGGCATCAACTTGCGGACCAGCGCGGTGAAGTTGAGCAGATGGCTCATCGCCTTGCCCTCGCCCAAGACGCTGTAGTCGAAGCGCATGGAGTTGATGCGAAAGCGCATCATCGGCGAGCGCGTCACGATATCGAGCAGCAACTTGGACTCGACGGTTTCCTGCCGCACCGTGCTGGTCTGCCGAGGTAGCGGCAGGGGTAGGCCGCAGAGGGCGCCGAGGGCTGCAGCGCCCAGTACGCGTCCAACGCTGGTGCCCTGAGTCGTTTTGACTGAAGTAGTCACGGTCTCTATCTCCCCCACACACACGACCGCTACATCCGGCCAGGGCCACTCACCCGCCTCAGGCCCTTCGCCCAGCACCGGCATGAATCTCTCTGCGTCCATGGCCGCCTGACGACACTCCACCACAGCAGGCAGCGGCTCAAGTTCGCCGGCGCGTACACGCGAAGCGCCGAAGCCCAAGTCATGTAGCCCGTTGACGATGCGCTCCGCCTCTGGCTCCGTCAGGTCAATGGGTATGATGCCTTGGCACCGATGCGCGGCCCGGGTGCCATCGGCAAAGGGCATCTGGCAAGCCTCCCCCAGCAATCCCCCCACCTCCGCAGTGCGCGCGGAGGGAATGCGACCCGGCGCCACGAGCACGACGAACCAGCCGCCCCCTCCGGGGAGGCGGTCCTCACGAGCCGCCGTCATCTGCTCCCGCCCGCCCGACCAGTATCCGTTCGTCGTTGGTCTCGCATAGCAGGTCCCCGGGCCGGACCATCACGAAGCGCTCTTCGTCCCAGTTGGCCTCGAAGAGATCGCGCAGCAGGCTCGGGTCCCCGACGAGTTCGTCGTACTGCCAGCCGAGGAAGTCCGCGCAGTCGCGGGTGAAGCGCTTGTAGCGATCGTTATCGCCGATGCCCCAGTCCACGTAGGCGGCGCAAGAGTAGCGGGTGGTCCAGCCCTCCAGCGTCTCCATCAGATACCGACCGTTGTCCTCGCCGTACTTCTCGATGTAGGAGCGCAGCGTGGCTTCGTAGCGGTCCTGGCTGGGCTGGCCGGCGGTCTCAATCCAACTAGCAGTGTACCAGTAGGTGCCCGGATGCTCCGCGAAGTAGCGGTCGTAGCGCTGCTTGGAGCCCAGCAGTAGGGTGACGCAGTCGTGAGCGCGGGGCACGACGATCCGCGTGTGTCCGGCGCGCAGCCCCTGCACGCCCCGGCCGCACAGCCCGTAAACCAGGGCGACGGCGTCGTAGTGCTCCTCGTCGGCCTTGGCGATCTCCTGCTTGAGAGTCTGACGGAGCCTGTCGGGCTCGTCGTGCAGCCCGCGCTTGAGGAATTGGATGTCGAGCCGGTTGCGCGAGACGGCGGCGAGGTAGCAGACCTCGCGCCAGAGGGCGCGGCAGGCGATAACGTAGAGGCGGAGTGCTTCCTTGGTGGTTGGTTCGTTCACGCGGGATAGTGTGCTACAGCCTGCCAGGGTGCGCAAGCGTCGCTCCTTTGCTGGGCGCGGGGGGTTGTATGTGAACCAAGGCCGCAGATGATAGAATTGGAGCCGCAGAGTCAGACCGCTCTCATGGTGGGAGGGTGCGGCTATGGAAAAAGTCAAGTGCATCGGCCTGCTACGCATGGAGGGGCATGAGCGCCCGCTTCCCGTGCATGTCTCGTTGAGCATGCATGCTGCGGAGGGAGGGCAGCACTTGAAATGGTACGGGGACTGTCACCTGTGCGATCCACGAGACGCCGGCACTGTGGCGGCGCAGGCCGGGTATCACGCGAACATATTGCTGGGCGACGGCAGAAAGGCCCGCGTGCTGGTGACGGAGGCCTCGCAGGATCGCATGGGTTTCGTTGGAGAGGAGCCGCTGGCGCAAAGCGCGCCCCCCTTGGAGGGAGAGGGCTGCGACGTGCTGATCGTCGAGGACGAGATGCCGGTCGCCAAAGTGCTGGAGAAGTACCTGCAGGTCGCGGGCTACTCGACCAGAGTCTGCCTCGATGGGGCGAGCGCCGTGCTGGCGCTGACGGAGATGCGCCCGCGCCTGCTGCTCTTGGACCTAATGCTGCCCGACCTGCGGGGGTGGGACCTGCTGGTGACCTTACGCTCCCATCCGCTGCTCAAGGACGTGCCCGTGGTCGTGCTGAGCGCGATTGACGAGGGCCGGGGCGAACTCCATTTCCACGGGCACGAGCCGGATGCCTATCTGCGCAAGCCCAGCGACGTGCACAAGGTAGTGGAGCGAGTGCAGGAGTTTATCGGCCCCGCCGAGTAGCCAAGGGCGCCTGGCAAGTCGCAGGCAGGCGCCGGACGACGGCAAGCGGACGGTTAAGGGCTGCGCAACTGGCTCCGAAGTGGTAGAATACCGACCGTACGAGTAACTGGCTCCCTGTGGGGGGAGGTCCTGTGGAGAGACAAGCGGGGATAGGGCTCCTGCTGTTGGAGGGGCGCGAACTGCCGGTTCCGGTGCATTTCACGCTTAGTCTGCACCCGCCGCGAGAGGGCTGCTACCCGAAGTGGTACGGGGACTGCCGCATCGCCGATCCGCGCGACGCCGGGATCGTGGCAGTGCAGACCAGCTACCACGCGGACCTGCTCCTCGGCGACGGTAGGAAGGCCCGCGTGCTCATCCTGCAGGCCACTCATGACGGGATGACCATGCTGGGTGACGAACCGTTGCCGGTCGAGCCGCCCCCGCCGATACGCTGGTGCGATGTCTTGCTTGTGGATGACGACCTGTCCGTGGCCCGAGAGTTGGAGAGGCGTCTGAAGGAGGCCGGTTATTCCACCTGCGTCTGCCTGAATGGGGCCAGGTGCGTCCTGGCGCTGGCGCAGATGCGGCCGCGTTTGGTGCTGCTGGATCTGGTGCTGCCGGACTTGCGCGGCTGGGAGTTACTGGCCAATATGCGCTCACACTCCAGCCTAAAGGACATCCCGGTGATAGCCCTAACTCACGCTGCCGACGCGCGCGGCCTACTCAGGTTCCGCGGCTACGAGGCAAACGACTACCTGCAGAAGCCGGACGACGTTGCCCGCGTGGTCGAGCGCGTGCAGCAGTTCATCTCGCCGGGCGAATCGGAGCCCGAGGCACTCAACGAGGGTTAGTTGCCCGATCTGGACGCGCTGCTCAATGCCGCGCCCCCTGGCCTGAGGCCCCTGGGAGAGAAGGTCTTGGGGGGAGGCCGGTTGTCACTGTCCGAGGGGTTGGCTTTGGCGCGGGACGCAAACCTGCATTGGCTGGGACGACTGGCCAACGCCGTGCGGGAGCAGCGCCACGGCGACCTGGCCTACTTCGTCAACAACCGGCACATCAACTACACCAATGTGTGCGTTGCCCGCTGCCCCTTGTGCGCCTTCTGGCGGGCGCCGGAGGCCGCGGACGCGTACACCCTAGACCTGCAGGAAACGGAGAGGCTGGCGCGGGCCGCGGCCCGCGCGGGGGCAGTGGAAATCCACATTGTGGGCGGGCTGCACCCGGACCTGCCCCTTTCGTACTACATGGAAACGCTTGCCGTCGCGCGGCAGGCGGCGCCGGGCGCTGCGCTGAAGGCTTTCTCAGCGGTAGAGATCGCCCATCTGGCAAAGCGGGAGCAGCTTGCGCCGGAAGAGTTGCTCGGGCGCATGAAGCGAGCCGGCCTGGGGATGCTCCCCGGCGGGGGGGCGGAGATCTTCAGCCCGCGGGTGCGCCGGCTCGTCTGCCCTAACAAGCCGGACGCCGACGCCTATCTGGCGGTCCACCGCGCCGCGCACTCCCTAGCCATTCCCACCAACGCCACCATTCTCTACGGCCATGTGGAGACGCTGGAGGAGCGACTCGAACACCTGGTACGGCTGCGGCAGGCGCAGGACGAGACCGGAGGGTTCACTGCCCTGGTGGCGCTTGCCTTCCAGCCGGAGCGCACCCGCCTTTCGCATCTGCCGGGTCCGACCGGGCTCGACGATCTCCAGACCATCGCGCTTGCCCGCCTCATGCTGGACAACTTCCCCCATGTGAAGGCCTATTGGGTCACGCTGGGGCCGAAGTTGGCGCAGGTGGCGCTGTGGTACGGCGCTGACGATCTCGACGGCACCATTGGGGAAGAACGAGTCGCCCACGAGGCGGGCGCGGACTCGCCCACAGGACTGACCTTGGGCGACCTCGAGGCGCTAGTCCTCGAGGCTAGGCGCACGCCTACGCCCAGGGACGCCTTCTACCGCCCGCTCGGGTCCTAGTCTATGACTGCGCCCAACCCGGCGTCGCGCGCCATCTCCAGCAGGCTGGCAAGCCGCTCCTGGCTCTGCGGCTCGCCCCCGATGTCGTAGGGTAGGCCAAGCCACTCGTACTTCGCGGCTGAGGACGGGTTGTAAGGAAGTAGCGCCACGCGCGAGAGCCCCACGCGCCGCATGAAGCCGAAGATGTCACGCAGGTTATCTTCGGTGTCGGTGATGCCGGGTATGAGCGGGACGCGGGCCTGCACGTTCCGTCCGGCAAGCCGGCCGGCGTGGTCCAGAATCTCACGGTTGGAGGCGCCGGTCCACTCGCGGTGCGCCTCGTCATCCATGAGTTTCAGGTCGTAGAGCACGAGGTCGGTGTGGGGCAAGAGCCGCTGGAGTTGGTCCCACGAGCACGCGCCGCTGGTTTCGACGGCGGTGTGGATCCCGAGAGCGCGACAGCCCTCCAGCAGCGCGGCTGCAAAGTCAATCTGGCTGGCCACCTCGCCACCGGTGAGCGTCACGCCGCCGCCGGAGTGGTCGAAGAAGGGCTTCATCCGCGCCGCCTTGCTCACCAGTGTGCCTGCGGAGACGCGCTCACCCTTGATGGCGAGGGCGGAGTAAGGGCAGTGGTTCGCGCAGCGCCCGCACGCCACGCAGAGCGCCCGAGCCAGCGTGTGGCCCGACTCGTCCACCCGATGCACGCCGCGCGCGCAGACGGTGACGCACACGCCGCAGCGGACACAGCGGTCGCGCAGGAAGATGAGTTCGGGAACCGGGCAGCGCGATTCGGGGCTGTGACACCAGCGGCAGGAAAGCGGGCAGCCCTTCAGGTACACGGCCATGCGGATGCCCGGGCCATCATGCACTGCGAAGGTGTCAACGTCGAAGATGAGGCCTTCGACGTCGGACTGGTCGCGCGACACGCCTATGGCCGACCCTCTTGACGCCTGATGTGATGTTCCTGCTGTTCGCGGCTGAGCATGGTGAAGTAAGCGCACCACCCGCCCATGCGCACGCGCAGCGACCCGTAATGCTCGGGCTCGCGCTGGGCGGCGCGCAACTCCTCGGTGTCGGCGACGGTGAGGGTCATCATGCTGCCCCCGGTGTCCACGAACCCGCGCACCAGCGCGGCCATGCGCTCGATGCCCTCCTCGCCTTGCACCAGCCGCCGGGCCAGGCGCAGATCAAGCGGCGCTCCCGCCGGCAAGTTGCCATGGTGCATCTTGGAGTAGGAGAGGATGGCGCCTGCGATTCCTTCCACGTCGCGGCCGAGCGCGGGGGAGAAGTTCGAGGATACCGGCTCACCGGAGAGACGTCCGTCGGGGGAAGCGGCTAGGCCTTCACCGATGCCGATGTACCAAGAGAAGGTGCCCACGCCGGGCGGGAACTTGACCACGGAACGGTACGCCTCGGCGTGACGGGCGACCGTGTCGGCAAAGGCCTTGATGACCTCTCTGCCCACGGCGTCGGCGCGCTCGTCGTCGTTGCCGTACTTGGGCGCCGCGAGCAGTTTGGCCCGCAGAGGCGCGTGGCCCTCGAAGTTGGCGTCCAAGGCGTCCATGAGTTCCGCCATGGTGGCGTAGCCTTGCTCGAAGATCACCGTCTTGATGGCCACCAGAGAGTCAATGGCGTAGGCCGCGCTCTCCGCGAGCATGCCGAAGGTGCGGAACTTGGCCCCCCCCGCGGTCATGTCGCGCCGGGATTCGATCGCTCCCTGAATCAGCGCGCTGAGCAAGGGCACGGGCGCGATAGTGCTGCGGGCGTTGATGGATTCTACGACGTTCTTGACCACGCGCCCGACCATCGCGTCCATCTGGGTCACGAACGCCTGCCACACCTGCTCGAAAGTCGAGAAGCCGCGTGCGGCGCCCGTGTCCGGGCCGTGCTTCGACCCGTCTAGGCGGGAGCGCCCTCCGTTCAGCGCCCACTCGAGACACAGCATCAGACTCAGCCGCTGGAAGCGGAAGTCCGTGCGGCCGGGGATGATGATCTCCCAACAGCCGTCGTTGGTGTAGTCTCTGGCGTCCAGCCTGGGGATGCCCAACCCCTGAAGGGCGGGAATGATCGCCTCGTCGTTGAAGAGCGCGGGCATGCCCCCGCCCTCCTTGAGCACTTTGCACGCTTGGCGGACGAGCGCGTCGGGCGACCCGAGGTGGAGGCGCAAGGTGATGAGCGGGTTGGTCATCCGGTTCCGGCGGTAGGAGTCGAGCAGCAGGAAGGTCAGCGGGTTGGTGCCGTCCTCTGCCTCCGGCATGAGGCCGCCGATGATGATGTTCTGGAGCCAGTGGTTGGTGGCGTCCACATCGTCCCGGTCTCGGTCAATCTGCGAGGAGGTGTAGTGGCGGGTGCGCTGCGTGAGATCCAGCGGTTCCGGCTGCCTGGCCTCCGGGCGCTGCTCCTCCAGAGTCTCGGCGCGCTCGTTGAACTTCAGGCAGAAGCAGTCAGTGAGTTGGGCCGCGCGCTCGAGGTCGAGGCAGCCGGCCTCCAGATCGGCCTCCAGATACGGCCACGCATACTGGTCCAGCCGGCCCATGGCATTGCAGTTCATCGTGGAGTGAAAGATCATATGGACGAGCCAAACGGACTGGAGGGCCTGCCAGAAGGTCTGCGCCGGGCCTGCGGGGGCTTGGCGCAGGTTGGCCGCCATCTGCCGCAGTTCCTCCGTGCGCTCGGGGGCTGCCTGCCCTCCGGCCTCCGCCTCGCAGTGCGCCGCCAGCCGGGCCGCGTAGTCCATGACCGCGTCTAGTGTGATGACGACCGAGTCGAGGAACGCGTCCTCCTCGGGGCTGCGGACGTTCTCGCGCTGCGCCTCGGCGTCGGCGCGAATGCCCCTCAGCCCCTGGCGCAGCAGCGTCGGGTAGTCCGGCACCACATGGCCGAAGACCGAGTACATACTGAGGCCGTGCTTGCGAGCCTCCTCGCGTTCTTCTTGAGTCGTGTAGTCCGGGAAGCCGCCCTCGTACTCCAAGCGCGGATTCTCCGTGGTCATCGAGCCGGCGAACAACTGCCCGTCCCAAAGGTCGGTGCTCATCAGCGAGAGTTTCAGGGCAAAGGCGCGGGCATTGCGAACCGCGAGCGGCTCCGACATGTAGCGGTCGTCAATCCGGGGGGGGCAATCCCAGTCGGCGGGGGGGACCCCCATGGCGGTGCGCACGCGGCGGCGCAGGTCCGCCACCCGCGGGGTGTCGGCGAACTCTAGCGGATGGGTTGTCTCTTTCACGGTCGTCTCCGGATCTGATGCTACCCCGAGGGCAGGCCCGAGCCCACGATTACCGGCCTCAACTCGGTGGCACAGCGCCCATTTCCCCCGCCAGGCGGTAGGCGAGGTCGGGCTTGTCGGTCTCGATGAAGTCCACGCCCGCGGTGATGACGCCCCGGATGCCCTCGGGCGTGTCCTTCTCGCCCAGGACGTTCTGACAGATCTGCGCGCCGCGCGCGTGACAGGCCGCGATAATGTGCGGGTAGAACGTGTTCTTGGGCTGGCCGGGCTTCCAGCGCACCAGCATGTACTCGGGCTTGAGGCGGTCCATCACCGGCATGACCTCGTCCACGTGCCACGGCTGTCCCATGACCGGGAGGCCGGGGTCGGCGGCGCGCAGTTCGGCGAGCCAGTCAACGCCGGTGAGGATGACGACGTTGTCGCGCGCGCGGCAGTCGTTGATGACGCGCAGCAAGGTGTCCACGCTCAGGCGCTTCACCTCGAGCACGACGAACGCGCGGCCCCTACAACACTCAAACGTCTCCGCCAGGGTCGGGATCGTGGTGCCGGCGAACCGCGGGGAGAACTTGGAGCCGGCGTCAAGGGCCCGAATCTGCTCTAAGGTGAACGAGGACACCTCGCCCGTGCCGTTCGTGGTGGCGTCCAGGGTGCTGTTGTGGATGACCACGGCCTCGCCGTCGGCGGTGGCCTGCACGTCAATCTCAATCGAATCGCAGCCCAACTCAATGGCCTTCTCGAAAGCCGGGATGGTGTTCTGGGGGGCGAGTTCGCAGGCGCCGCGATGGGCGCAGATGCTCACATGCTGGCGCAGCCTGGGCGCGGGCACGACTTCCTCCGACACGACGCTCACCTCTCGATGCGGGCCAATATAGCGCGTGCGCCCCGGGGGCGTCATCCGCGTCGTCTGGGTGGCCCTGCCGGTGGCGCCTACCCAGCACCCCTACAGTGTAAACGATGTCCTGATACATTCTGCAAACTATGTCTTGACACCCAACACCCCCGCTTGCCCGCCGAAGGAAGGCGCCTGCCCGCCCTAGCGTAGGGACCCCGTCTTACTTGTCCGCCGGAGCAGGACCGTGCCAGCTGTCGCGCGTGGATCGCGCCAGAATGCGGCATCGGGTCGTAGGGACGGCATCCTATGCCGTCCGCGCCTCTTGTCCGCCGCCGGAGCATCGCCTCCGCCCCCACCGCAGTATCACGGCACCAACGAGCCTCTGTCACGACGGCCGGCCGCCTCTTGTAGGACGCCTGCCAACACTGGCCCTCGCCCCTGCCGCAAGTGCCTGCCCCTTCGCGGTCCAGTCGCCCCAGCCTCTTCTCTTTGCGCTTGCGGCCCGGTAAGCGGTAGGCTCGTGTCGCGCCCGAACCCGTCGGGCCCATTCATGCAGGTCGTAAGGAGCGTGCAGACGAGAATGTGGACAATGTTGCGCACGACACGCCGAGCCGTAAGCCTGAGCGTCTTCCTTGCTGGACTGTCTCTGGCGGCGTTCGCGGCTCTTGCAGCCGGCCCCGCTCTCGCGCTCGAGTTGCCCGTTCTATGGCAAGCGCAGACGGACAGTTGGATTACTGGCGCGGCAACGCTGACGGACCTGGACGGTGACGGCAGGCTCGACGTCTTGACCGCCGGCGTCAGCGGCATTACTGCCACCAGCGCGGACGGCAAACGGCTCTGGAAGTTCGAAGGAGCAAAGCGGGTCGAGAGCAGCGTGTCGGTGCTGGAGAGGCCGGGGCAGTCTCCGCTCGTGTACGTCGGCTGCTACGCCTACGCCGGCGACACTCAAGGCCCATTGGTGTGCGTGGACAGCCGGGGGCAACTGGTCTGGGAGGCGCGTCTGGGCGGCGGGGTAAACTGGTCGGCGCCCTCCATTTGCGACCTCACGGGCGACGGCAGGTTTGAGGTTGTGCAGGGCGACCAGAGCAAGCACGTCACGGCGTTCGACGCGGAGTCAGGGGAGAAGCGGTGGGAAACGGCCATCCCCGGCGAGGTTGACGCAAGCATGGCGGTCGCGGACCTGGACGGCGATGGAAACATGGAGGTAATCATCCCGTCCACCTCAGGGGAAGTGGTGGTGCTCAACAGCGACGGCACGGTCCGCTGGCAGACCAAGATCGTGGAGGCACTGTATTCGGCTCCGGTGGTCTTCACCGCTTCTAGCGGTGGAAAGCGCATGGTTTGCGGTTCCGGGGACGCGGTGGTGGTCTGCCTCGATGCCAGTGGGAAAGTGCTGTGGAAGCGGCAAGTGGACAGCAGCATGGACGCCTCGGTCTCCGCCGGAGATATAGACCAGGACGGCCGCGCCGACATTTTTGTCGTCACGGAGGGAGGCCGGATCTGGCGCTTCGACGAGGACGGCAAGCCGCTGTGGGAGTTGCTGATGGGGGCGCGCTGCGACGCTCCCGGAAGCATAGCAGACGTAACCGGCGACGGGCGCCTAGAGTACGTCTTGTGCACTCACACGGGGCGGCTGCTGGTGCTGAACGCGGAAGCGAACGTCCTGCTCGACGAGTCCTTGACTGAGTCGGCATATAACGCCACGCCCGCCGTAGGCAACGTGAGCGGCAAGGACGCGCGCGAACTGGTCATTTCCGGCGGCGGGACCGGGCTGGTTTTCTGTCTGGAAACGCCTTCCAGGGCGGGGCAGCCGGTGGAGTGGGGGTCTTTCCGCGCCGACCCTCGCATGACGGGCGAGTGGAAGGGGCGGGTGGCCACGGCGAGCGTGTCCGTCGCACCCCCTGACGATCTCAACGCCGCCGACCTGCTCAGCAGCACACGCTACCTGAACTTCACCGTCTCCAGCGTCTCGCCGGAACCTGAGAAGGAGGGCCTTCAGGCTACCGTCGGTTGTCTTCAGCCTGACGGCCTGCACTCGGTGGCCACCGCGCCGCTGAACGGCAAGGAGACGAGTGTTAGTCTGCCGATTAGTCTGTTTACGCCCGGTGTTTACCGCTTCCACTGGCAGGTAGAGGACAAGAGCGGAGTCGAAGTGGTATCGGGCGGGCGGGAGATAGACGTACAGCCCTTTGCCAACGATGTGCGATTGCTGGAATCGCTGCAGCAGCGCCTCGAGGCCGCAAATCTCGTCGCGCGCGAGATTGACGAGCGGCT